>JBDTVQ010000416.1:0-6106 GCA_040007195.1 Acidobacteriota bacterium
GGGTCTCAAACCTGCGCTCGATCACGATATCTTCGCCGGCAGGAACTCCCGCCGTCGCGCCGCCGGGCATGGGGTTGCGCATCCGGACGCCCGCGCCTGTTGAATTCATCCGCATGTGTCCGGCTTCGGCGGCCATCTTGGTTCTCATGGCGGTCATGTCGGGCATTTTGAGAATCGTGGCCGTCTTCTCCTTGTCATTGAGGATGATCGTCTGCTTGGCCACCGGGTCCTGAATAATCACCGTTGACGGAAGTTCGACGGGTACCGGCCCTATCGCCATGGGCGTATTTTCCATCCGCGTGCGGCCTTCGGCGTCCCGCGCCGTCTGTGCCGACGATTTTCGTTCGATGCGCGTGCCGTCGGCCAGGGTTTGCGTAAACGAATTTTCAACCGTCGCCGTGTAAGGTGCCCCTTTAATCGCCGAACCGGCGAATCCCGGCGCTCCTTCGGCGGCGATAAAGCCGATGGTGGCCTCTTGCGGCGCGCCGGCTACGGCGACGCTGCTGTCCCAGTGCATCGTTCGCATTTTGGGCGCTGGATCGGGAGACGGGGTTTGGGCGGAAAGCGTTCCCGCCATCATTGTGGCGAGGATCAGGATGGTTCGTTTCATAGGAAAATGCGCTCCTTGGAATTACTGAGAATCGTGGACGAAGCGGATGGCCCGTGCCGTGCCGTCATTGCCGAAGACGACATCGGCGCGGATATCCGGCGCCGCCGCGCGGGTTGCGGAATAACCGATCGAGGTCAGTCCGAAACGCGCCAGTTCGCGGCGCGGAACGCGCGTGCGTACAACTTGCGCGAGTTCTCCCGGCGCAAGTACAGGACCCACGCGCAGGGGGAAAAAGTCAGTCGTGATCTCGGGGGCCGCTGGCGCCGCCGGGCGTTTGGTGCGGGCCACGGTCAGGCGTGGTGCCGCGGCCGCCGTTGGACTCGGCGTGAACCGCACCTCGGGTGCGGGCGGCGCGGACACGTTTAGCTCGATCGTTTCCGTGGGCGGCTGAACGAAGATCAGGACAGCGGCCGCCGACGCAGACATTGCCGCCGCGGCGCACAACCACGGCAGCCAACCACGTTTGTGACGTTTGCGAAACTCAGCGGCCAATGCGCGTTCCACAGACGCAGGCGCCGATAGACTCCGATGCTCATCGGCCAGTTCGTGAAGGATCGGATCGAGCGGCGTCATTGCACAACCCTTTGCGCGGCGAGCGCCTGCATCAGCAGCCCCCGCGCACGGTGCAGGCGCGAGCGGACAGTGCCCATCGGCACGCCAATCACCACCGCCGTGGCTTCATAGGAAAGCTCTTCAAATTCGATCAGCAGCACCACTTCGCGGAACGCGGGCGGCAGCGCCTGAACCGCCGCCCGCACCGAGGCCAGCCGCTCGGCGTGCGTCAAGGCCGCCAGGGGGTCGTGTTCCGGCGCGGGAATGGGAGAGTCGTCGATGGGATCCCAGGGTTCGGTCGAGGCGTAGGCCTTGCGCAGCCGGTTGCGCGCGATTCCAAGCAACCACGCGGCCAGCGGCGACTGCGCCGCGTCGTACCGTCCGGATTGTTCGAGGAAAGTCACAAACGTCTCCTGCGTGATCTCATCTGCCGTGGCCGTCGAACCGGACATGCGCAGGGCATAGCGATAAAGGCGGCCCTGGTGGCGCCGGTACAGCTCGTGCCAGCAAGCCTCGTCGCCAGAGCGCAAACGCTCGGCCAGCTCCAGGTCGGAGGCGGTCGCGGGATCGAATGCGGTTCGAAACCAGTTCATTCCCGAAACCTGTCCGGCACGGCCCTCATGATTTGGTTCGACGCCGTGCCCACCATTCCGTTCCTGCAGGAGATTCCAGGAACGGAGCCAAAAAGTTCCCTGCTCGGGAGAAAAATCCGCCCGCTAGCAGCCGTTCGAGATGACCAGCGTGGCCGTACCGGGCCGGGAGCCCGGCTTATAGGAGAAGGTGAGCCCGTTCTCTCCCACTTTTTCGCCATGGTTCAATTCCCGTCCGATACGCCGCCGCGTCTCGACACTGAGCGTATCGCCCTTCCGTACAGCAATGCGCTCTAGAATCACGGCCTGGTCGGGCCCGGCAACGCCGTCGAACTGAATCGACTCAATCACCGCCGTCGTCGACACGGCCGGCGATACCAAGGCCAACTGCGGCGGTCCTTGTGCAAGTAGTGTGCCGAGCGACGCGGCAGCGAGAAGGAGCGTGCGGATAGTCATGTAGAGAGTATAAGGCCCCGATGGAGTTCCCATCGGCACCGCGCTCTACGAGTTCTTCAGCACGGCGCGCTGCGTGTGGCCAACGGCTGCCCGAAGCCGTGACCGCAAGCGGCGGAAGGCACCGAGGAGCGTCCACTCCAACAGCAGCCGCACGTGCGCTTCCGTTCCGCTCTGCAGCAGCGATGACTCGGCAGCGCGGCAGGCGGCCCGTAGCGCGCGGTCGCGGGAGGAAAGAATGGGCAGGCGGGATTCGTCACGGGCCAGCACCAGCGGATCGCTCAATAGTCCTGCCACTGCTTCGACCGACTCCAGCGCCGCGCGGCACAGCGGTCCGAGCGGGGCCTGCGCCGCCGCATGCGTGGCCAGTTGCGCGGCCGCGTGCAGGTCGTCGAGCGCTTCGAGGATTGCCGTCGCCGACGATGCAAGTGCCCGGATATCCTCTCCGTCCAGCGGAGTAATCGGTGCGTCACACAGGTCAGCTGTGATCTGCGCCTCCAGGTGCCATGCGCCGGTCAATGAGTCCGCCAAACGTGGCGCGGCCGAGGAATCGAAAAGGGATGCAGGCGAAGCGAGCAGGGCATTTGCCGCCGTCGAGAGCGCCTCGGATTCACGGGCAAGAGACTGTGTAAACCGGGAGCGGTCCGAAAGGAGCAGGCGCAGCCGGGCGGCCAAAGTCCGCGAGGGCAGGATGGCCGGAGGATGGCGGCGCGTTGCCGTCCGTGCGGCGGCAAAGTCAAGCGGGGAGGTGGGCGACGGAGCCTGGGCAGCCATGGAGAATGCCTAGCATAGTGGAGCGGGGTGAACTCTTCATGACAATTGCATGACAATGGTCGGTCCCGTAAGGAAAAAGCGCCATGCACCGGCCGCCTAGTGGCCGGATCATCGATTAACGTATGTTAACCTAGAGGTATGCCAGATCTGACGTGGATTCAGCCGTGGCTGCCATCGGTAGTCCCCCTCTTACGAGTCGCAATCATCCTGTTGGTTGCCATGGCCGCCGTGCGTGCGGTGCGGGGAGTGGTGCCGAGGCTCCGGGAGCGCGCGGTTGCGCGCATGTCTTCGGGTGGGGCTCGTTCCACGACGATCGAGTTGGAAAAGCGTGCCCGGACGATCAGCGGCATCATCCGCAAGACGTCGGTGGTTGCCATCTGGATCATCGCCGCGATGATGTCGGTGCGGGAGATCGGCTTCGACCTGGCGCCCATCCTTGCCGGCGCGGGAATTCTCGGCCTCGCCGTCGGCTTCGGCGCGCAGAACCTGGTGCGCGACGTGATCAGCGGGTTCTTCATCCTGCTCGAGAACCAGGTGCGCGTGAACGACATCGCCGTGGTGAACGGCACGGGCGGATTGGTTGAGGAGATCAACCTGCGCACGATTGTCCTGCGGAGCCTCGACGGTACGGTGCACATCTTTCCCAATGGCACCATCACGACGCTTTCGAATATGACGATGGGCTTCAGCTATTACGTCTTTGACATCGGCGTGGCCTATAAAGAGGACACCGACCGCGTCGTGGCCGTGCTGCGCGAATTGGACGAAGAGCTGCGGCGCGAGGAGAAGTTTAGCGCCATGATCCTGGAGCCGCTCGAGGTGTTGGGCGTCGATAGCTTCGGCGATTCGGCGGTGGTCATCAAGGCGCGCTACAAGACCGAGCCTGTGCAGCAGTTCAACGTGGGGCGCGAGATGAACCGGCGCATCAAGAAGCGCTTCGACGAGGTGGGCATCGAGATCCCGTTCCCGCACATGAGCGTCTACTTCGGCGAGGCATCGAAGCCCTTTCAACTGGACGGCGCGGCGTCGGGCGAAGCGCTGCGTGACGTGGTGCGCGAGGCCGTGCGGGAAGTCGTGCGCGAGGAGAGGGCCTCGGGAACTTTGCGCCCGGTGGCCAACAGCGTCTCAAAGTAAGGCGGCTCCTCTTCGCGGTGCACGATCGAGATCTCCAGGCCGGTAAAGCCCGCGTCGCGCAGAAATAGCGCCAACTCCACCTGAGAAAAGCCCAGCCAGACGTGTGCATAAAGCTCGCGAGCCTGCTCGAACCGGTGGCGCATCAGATCGACGATGGCGATCTGCCCGCCCGGAGCCAGAATGCGTGCCGCTTCCGCAATGGCGCGTTCTGGGTGCAGTGCGTGGTGCAGGCTCTGGTGGAACAAAGCGAGGTCGCAGGAACCGCGGTCGATCGGGAGCTCCTCGAGGTCGCCCAGGCGGTATTCCAAATTCTTCACCTTATACTTCTTGGCGAGCGAGCGGCCGTAGGCGACCATCTTCTCCGAGTTGTCGACGGCGATCACCTTCTTGGCGCGTCGTGAGAGGTGGAGGGCGTTCGAGCCTTCGCCTGCACCCAGGTCGGCGATGGTCATCGGCGGCAGGATGCGGAACAGCATCTCGGCCAGGCCCTGCCAGCTGCGCCCGGGAACGTAGTGGCGGCCGAATCGCCCGGCCAGTTCGTCGAAGTGTGCGCGTAGCGAATCTTTCCGGCGCGTGAGAATGAGGGACAAGGCTTCATCGTCGCCGGCGGCCTCGGCAATCTCTTCCCGTGTGCGTTTGAGCAGGTCGCGCAGCGGGGCGGCAATTTCTCTTGCGGGCGCCAGCCGGTACAGACTTTTCTGCCCGGCGCGACGCAACTCAATGAGGTCTGCTTGTTTCAGCTGTGCCAATTGCATCGAGATTCGAGATTGTCCCATGCCGAGGATGTCTTGCAGTTCACCGACCGAGAGCTCCTCTTTGTCCAGCAGCCGCAGAATGCGCAGCCGCGATTCGTCGCCGAGGAGTTTGAGTGCTTTGACGAGACCGGGCATCTGCGCTGTTTTAGTCTATCAAGAAACCATGATTCGTTGATGCGTAACGTGTGTTATTCTATCGGCGTAGGAGCTGAATCCAACTATGAGCACTGTGACCAATACGCTCGCGGCCGAATATAAGGTCGCCGATCTCGCCCTGGCCGACTGGGGCCGCAAGGAAATTTCCATCGCCGAGCATGAGATGCCCGGCCTGATGTCGATTCGCAAGAAGTATGCGAAGGAACTGCCGCTGAAGGGCGTGCGTGTAACGGGTTCGTTGCACATGACGATTCAGACGGCGGTGCTGATCGAAACCCTGAAGGACCTGGGCGCCGACGTGCGCTGGGCGTCCTGCAACATCTTTTCGACGCAGGATCACGCGGCGGCGGCGATCGCCATGGCGGGCACGCCCGTGTTTGCCTGGAAGGGCGAGACGCTCGAAGAGTATTGGGAATGCACCTATCAGGCAATCAGCTTCCCTGGCGGCAAAGGCCCGGAACTGGTCGTCGACGACGGCGGCGACGTGACGCTACTGCTGCACAAAGGCTATGAACTCGAGCTGGGTTCCGACTGGGTGAACACGCCCTCGGGCAGCCACGAAGAGAAGGTGATCAAAGACCTCCTCAAGAAGGTGCATGCCGAGAATCCGAAGCGTTGGACCGAGATGGTAAAGGCATGGCGCGGCGTCTCCGAAGAGACGACGACGGGCGTACACCGTCTCTACCAGATGCAGAAGGAAGGCAAACTGCTAGTGCCGGCGATCAATGTGAACGACTCGGTCACCAAGTCGAAGTTTGACAACCTGTACGGCTGCCGCGAGTCGCTGGCTGACGGCATCAAGCGCGCCACCGACGTCATGATGGCGGGCAAGGTCGCCGTCGTGTGCGGCTACGGCGACGTTGGCAAAGGCTCGGCGCATTCGCTGCGCGGCATGGGCGCCCGTGTCATCGTCACCGAAGTCGATCCGATCAACGCCCTCCAGGCGGCGATGGAAGGCTACCAGGTGACCACCGTCGAGGAGACGCTCGGCCTGGGCGACATTTACGTCACCACCACCGGCAACGTCGACATCATCACGCTCGAACACATGCAGCACATGAAGGATCAGGCCATCGTCTGCA
>JBDTVQ010000417.1:0-6104 GCA_040007195.1 Acidobacteriota bacterium
TCGGTGGCGTTTAACCCAACGCCCACTACATCGAACTGGGACATGAACATCCGAGATTAACATGCGGCACGTGCAACCCCCGCGCCGCTCCCGCTCCTCCGTTGTGCGCGCGCACACAGAACCTGCTAATTCAGTCCAGAGCGCACAGAACTCTCTAATTCAGTCCGGAGCGCACAGAACTCTCTAATTCAGTCCGGAGCGCACAGGGCCAAGCCCGAAGGGCGCCGGCTCCGTTGTGCGCGGTTCAACAATTAAAACGTCAGCTTCAAGCCCAGCTGCATCGAGCGCGCATCCTGCGCCACCGTGATCACGCCAAACGTCGGCGAACCCAGTGCCCCGCCCGGTTCCTGGAAGTTGGCGTGGTTCAGCGCATTGAAGGACTCCAGCCGGAACTGCAGATTCCACGATTCGTGGAACTTGAAATTCTTCAGCAGCGACAGATTCAGGTTCGCCAGCCCGGGCCCGGTAAGAATCGATCGGCCCGCATTGCCAAACGTGTTGGCCAGCGGCGCGGCCACGGCCGTCGTGTCGAAATAACGCGCCACAGTCCGCTCGCCGCTGGGCAAGCTCGGATCGCGCAGCACATTCACGCGCTGGCCGCCCGCAAACGCATTCGTGCTGTTGGCTTGCGTCGTCAGCCCGTAGGGACTCCCCTGCTGCAGCGTGACAATCGCGCCAATATTCCATCCACCCAGCGCGAGCGCCACCGGACCTTCATTCATGTACTTCCGTCCCTTGCCCCACGGCAACTCATACACCGAACTGAACGCCAGGCGGTTCCGCACATCATTGCCGGACAACGCTTTTTCCGAGTGCCGGTCGTAGTAGTTCTGAATTCCGGGCGCCGCGCCAATCTCCTGAGCCGCGGGAGTGTCATCGATGAATTTGGAGAACGTGTAGTTCGCCAGCAGGTTCAGACCATCGGAGAATCTCTTCTCATACTTGAAATTGACTCCGTGATAGGACGAGTTGCCCCACATCGGGGCGACCGTCGAGATGTTCCCGAACTGAGGGAATGGCCGCCGCACCTGGGCATTGCCAGGGCCCATCAACTCCGGACGCACCTGGTTGATATTCACATTCGGCCCGCTCAGTTTGTGGCCAACGGTTCCGAGATAGCTGACCTCGACAATCGAATTGCGCCCCACGTCCTGCTGCACAGAGAAATTCCACTGCAGCGTATATCCCAGCTGCCGCTGCGTCTCAACAAAGTCGAATGCCAGCGCCGCCGTCTGTCCCACCGGAACCGCGCCATATCCCGGCCCAAGCACGGGATTCGCCGGTCCGCCAGGGAAGCCATCTTTCAAGTAGAACGGGGCCGTAATTCCGTTATCGGGTGTTGAGTAGTCGGCTTGCGCCGCAAAGCCCGCGCTGTTATTGTTCGAGCCCGGAAGCGGCACCTGGTAGAACGCGCCCGCGCCCGCCCGAACCACCGTGCCCGTACGGCCCTTCGGCTTCCAGGCAATGCCGATGCGCGGCATAAAGTTATTCCAGTCGCCGTTGTACAACTGGCTGCCTACGCCGTTCAATCCCGCAAACGTCAGGACGCCCGGCGTGCCGGATACGGGATTAATCGCCGTCGCGTCGAACCCGTTCATGCGATTGTTGGCGTCGAATTTCGGCGTGTGCGCTTCCCAGCGCAGGCCGACGTTGAGTGTAAGATTCTGCGTCAGCTTCCAGTCGTCCTGAACGAACAGCGCAAAATACTTCGACCGCCGGTCGAGCAAATCCGAATCCAGAATATTGGCCGAGTTCGGGAACCCAAGCAGCATGCTCGCCAGCGAGTTGCCCGTGTTGCCCGTAGCCGCGGGATTCTGCGTCGGCTGCAAGCCGAACGTGAATTGCCCCGACATGAATGAGTTCAAATCGTCCACGTTGCGCGCCAACCGGATCTCGCCGCCCACTTTGATCGAATGCTTCCCGCGGAAAATCGTCAGCGCATCGACGATATGCGTATCGTGAATCGGCATCTGCACGCGCTCTTGCGCCGTCGAACCCAACGGTGCGTACGGCGTCGCGTTGATGCGCGGAAACGCCCGGTCCGATACACCCTTCAAACCCAGTTTGGTCGGCCAACCCTGGTCGATCGACAGCGTCGTCGGATGGAAATTGCGCGGCTGCCAGTTGAAGCGGAAGTCGTTCAACATCGTCGGTGAAAACGTGTGCGTCTCGTTCAGCAGCAGCGAATGAGCGCGGCGAACGGTGTTGCTCGCATTGGGATCCGACGCCGGTTCGTCATAGGCCGGCGTGACGAAAGTCGGAAAATCATGCAGCACATAGCGCACCGTCAGGCGGTCGCGATCATTGAAAATATGATCGAATTTCGAAGTCCACGTCGTGATGTTCAGCGCGCTGACCGCATTGCGGTTGAAGTTGTTCGCCCCGGCCAGGTTCGTCGGCGCGTTCGTCGCGGCGGG
The DNA here is from genome assembly GCA_040007195.1 of Acidobacteriota bacterium. Taxonomy (GTDB): domain Bacteria; phylum Acidobacteriota; class Terriglobia; order Bryobacterales; family Bryobacteraceae; genus JAFLBB01. Next base: position 2,418 of record JBDTVQ010000417.1, read on the forward strand.
ATAATACGTGGCGATCTTTGCGCCCACCGGATCGAGCCGCGACGCCGGAATGATGTTGCCCGCAAACGCCGTCCGTGTCCGCGTCGCGCTGTTGTACGTCGCCGGATCAAAAACCGTCTGCACCACCCCCGCCGCATTCAGGGTCTGCGAAAAGTTGCCGCCCCGCTCAAGCGCCGTCGGCACCGTCAGGTTGCGCACCACACCCACGCGCTGCCGCTGAAACTCCACGTGCGAAAAGAAAAACGTCTTGTTCTTGATGATTGGCCCGCCAAACGCGCCGCCAAACACATTCCACCGCAGCGGCGGTTTGTTGGCCGCGAAATAGTTCCGTGCGTCCAGCTTGTCGTTGCGCAGATTCTCATACAACAGGCCCGTGTACTTGTTGGTCCCCGAGCGCGTCGTCATCTGAATCACGCCCGACGACGAGTTCCCAAATTCCGCCGAGTACGCACTCTGCTGAATGCGGATCTCCTGCACCGCTTCCACCGGCGGATTGAACAGCGCCTGCGGCACCTCCAGCGCAATGTTCGACGAGTTCACGCCATCCAGCAGCCATTGCTGCTGATCCGCCCGTCCGCCGCCAATCGACACCCGCGGCCGGATCACGTCGCCCTGAATGTAGACGCCGTTGCCCATCAATCCCAACAAATCGCCCACGCGCCGGCCATTCAACGGCATATCGGCGATCGTCTTGTTCTCGATGAACTGGCCCACCGTCGCCGTTTCCGATTCCAGCAGCGGCGCCGCGCCCGATACCTCCACCGATTCCGAAACCTGCCCCAGCGAAAGCGCCACGTCGAGTCGCACCGTGCGCCCCAACTCCATCACGATGCCCGTGCGCGAAGCGCGTTGAAACCCGCCCAGTTCGGCCTCCAGCCGGTAGCTGCCGCTGGCCAGCAACGGGAACGTATATTCGCCCGTCGACGTCGTCTTGGCCGTCAGCACGACGCCCGTACTTTCATTGGTTAATTTCAGAGCGACATCGGCCAAGCGCGCCTGCGACGGATCGGATACGATACCCGTCAATGTGCCCGAGGAACTTTGCGCGTAAATCGTGGTGCAGAAAGCTAACGATAGGATGAAGCAACGAAGCATGAGACCTCCCTTTAACTTGAGCCATTATATGCTCAGCGCCCGCAGCCGACGCCAATTTTTTTCGCTCGCCGCGCGCACTGCCGCAATGCCAGCGTTTGCAGTGCTCGCATCGCGTATGGAGGCTCTCGCGCAAGCCCCCGCCCAGATCATCACCGCAGTCGAATTCTGGCGCTATGAAGGCACCCGCGACACCGCCGCCGGTACGAACAACCGCCAATTTCAGGTCCAGCCTTCACACATTTACGACGAGCTTCGCCCCGCGCCCTATCACGAAGCCGAATCCCCCGCGCGCAAAGTTGCCGCCAGCGCCGTCTATCTGAAAATCCGCACGCAGTCCGGCCTCGAAGGAATGTACGGACCCATCGACGCCGAAGTCGCCCCCGTCGTCGACCGCCAGTTGAAGGGCCTCATCACCGGCAAGAACGCCCTCGCCGTCGAACAGGTCTGGGACATGATGTACCGCAGCAATCGCCACTCCCGCGCCGGCCACTACATGATGGCCATGAGCGCCGTAGACAACTGCCTCTGGGATCTCCGCGGCCGCTACTACAACACCCCCGTCTATCGCTTGCTCGGCGGCCCCACCCGCACCGCCATTCAATGCTACGGAAGCTGCCTCGGCTACAGCGTCGAACCCGATCGCGCCCGCGCCGTCAGCACGCGCCTCAAGGCCGAAGGCTTCCTCCACCAGAAGTGGTTCATCCCCTATGGGCCCGGCAGCGGAGCCGAAGGCCTTGCCAAAAACGTCGACCTCGTCGCCAACCTCCGCTCTGCCGTCGGCGACGAAGTCGACCTCATGTTCGACGCCTCCCAGGGCTGGTCCCTCGACTACGCCATCGCCTGGTGCAAACGCGTCGAAAAGTATTCGCCCCGCTGGATCGAAGAGGCCTTCCCCATGGAACGCATGCAAAGCTTCGTCGATCTCCGCCACGCCACCAGCGTCCCCGTGGCCACCGGCGAACACTTCTACGGCCGCTGGGAAGTCAACGAATTCCTCAAGGCAGGCGCCATCTCCGTAGTCCAATCCGACCCCGAATGGTGCGGTGGCATCACCGAGCTAGTCAAGATGTGCGCCATAGCTTCTCTCTACGACGCGCAAGTAATCCCCCACGGCCACGCCATCCACGCCGCCCTCCACACCGTCGCCGCGCAATCGCCCTCCACCTGCCCGCTAGTCGAATACCTGATCACCTCGCGCCCGGCCTACTACTACTTCGAAAAAAATCCACCCGTCCCCATCAACGGAAAAATCACCCTCAACGAACGCCCCGGCTTCGGAGCCGAAATCGACGAGGCCAAAGTGGAGAAGAAGACGCTCGTGAAGTTCACCTAAGCAGCAGTAGCAACGGCCGGGCCGCAAATTCGATGACGCTCACGTGTGCGCCATCCGCGCGATCACCTGGCATGCCCCTGCTCACAACTGTTTCAAACATCAAGTCTTCTGCTTTTCTTATCTGCGTCCATCTGCGTTCATCTGCGGCTAATATTCTTCCTCAACCCGCCTCCTCCAACAACCGCCCCATCGCCAACAAAGTCTCCTCCTCCCACGGCCGCCCCACCAACTGAACCCCCGTATTCGTAACCAAAGCCGGCAACCCCAACAAATTCGCGAAACTCAAAGGCCGCACCGCATCCAACGAAAATCGCGACCGGTCCCCATGCGGAAACGCCTCCACCGTAGCCGGCGCACACAACAGAACCGGATACTGCTCCATCGCATCCAAAAAGTGCGCCCGCAACCGGTCCCGAGCCGACAAGTTCACCAACAACTCATGCGCCGTCGGTTCGCTCTGCCCGCGCGCCGCCGCGAACCACTCCAGCGCCAGCGGATGCAGCCCCGCTTCCTTCCCTTGAACCAGCGGCTTCACCGCCAACCAATTCACCCGCCAAAAGAAAAACTTCCACAACTCATGCGCACGATTCAGCGCCCCCTGCATCAGCGCGGGAAGCGGTTGCTGAGCCCCCAATAGCCCAGCCGCATGAAGCAACCGCGCGCGAATGCTCTCCTCCAGCGGCCAGGCATCGATCAACGCCACCGGCGGAAACTCCGTCGGCGCCTTCCGTAACGGCACCGGAGCCGAAAACGGATCCGCCGAATCGTACCCCGCCACCACTTCGAACAAAATCGCCACGTCCTCCACCGTCCGAGCCATCGGCCCCACCACGCCCAACAGCCCGCTGGGATGCCCTACTTCCGGCGTATGCCCCGTCCCCGGCACCCGCCCCGGCGTCGGCTTCAATCCGGCAATCCCGCAGCAATGCGCCGGCCAGCGAATCGAACCCCCGCCATCGCTCCCCATCCCCCCCGCGCTGAAACACGCCGCAATCGCCGCCGCTTCGCCGCCCGACGACCCCCCCGCCGTCAACGTCACATCCCGAGGATTATTCGTCCGGCCAGTTTCGGAGTTATTAGTCTCATAATTCATCAACAACGGAGGAGTGTTCGTCCGGCCCACGATGATCGCCCCCGCATGCCGCAGCCTCCGCGCAACCGTCGAATCGTACGCCAAGCTCGCCTTGATCGTCACCGGAATGCCCGAAAGCGGCCCCGGCCTAGGCGCGCGCGCCGCCCTGCGCGCTTCATCCAGACAC
>JBDTVQ010000418.1:0-6026 GCA_040007195.1 Acidobacteriota bacterium
TCGGCTACTCCAACAATGATCAATCTTCGTCGCTCCTGCTCGACTGGCGCCGACCGAAGGGCCGCTTCGGGGTTCGCCTCGAGTTCGTGCGCGGCATCCAGGACAATTGGTGGCCGTACAGAGGGCAGGCAGGCTGCGGTCCTCGATACAGTTCGCCCGCGTTTGGAAAGATAACAAATACTTTGAACGACGGCCGCGTATTCCAATTCACGTTGCGGCTGACGCTTTGATGGGACTGGCATTACAAATTAGCCACACAGGGCCGTATAATGCCCAAAGCGCTAATTTCGGCGTGGTGATCGCTGCGATAGTCGGAGGAGCATGCTCGAAGCGTTCGGGCTTTCTGATCCTGGTTGTGTAAGGACGAACAACGAGGACAGCTTTTTACTCGACCCGCAAGCGGGATTGTACCTGCTTGCCGACGGCATGGGCGGCGCCCAAGCCGGTGAGACTGCGTCTCAGCTGGCCGTTGAGTCCGTGGCCGATTTCGTGCGGTTTTCCGGCGAGCGCAACGTCAGCGTGATGATTGAGGCGTTCCAGGAAGCCAATCGCCGGGTGTTGGGGCGGGCCGCCACCGATATGTCGCTCAATGGCATGGGCACGACACTGGTGGGCGTGCTCAATTGCGGCGAAGAGCTCGCCATCGCGAGCGTTGGCGATTCGCGCGTGTATCTCTTCGAAGAGGGCATTCTCTTCCCCATAACCGAGGATCAAACCTGGGCGAACGAGGTTGGACGCCGGCTTGGCCTCGACGACAACCTGCTGAAGTCCCATCCCATGCGGCATGTGTTGACTATGGCGATCGGCGTCGAATCGGCCCTGCGCATTCACTCCTATTCGGTTCGGCCGGCATCGGGTGTTCAGTTCCTGCTCTGCTCCGATGGCCTACACGGGGTGATATCCCACGAAACTATTACCGAGGGGCTAGTTCGTGAGCAATCTTTAGAGGCCCAGGCCCACTACCTTGTCGATGCAGCACGGCAATCAGGTGGCCCCGACAACGTCACCGTCGTCATTCTCCGGTGGTTGTAACCGGTATCTCGCGCTCTTCCTCTGCTTTTCGCTCACCGTCTGCGCCCAGCAGGCTACAACACTCAAGATTCGCCCAGCGGACGCAAAGCAACTACAACAGTCGTTAGTTGTCGGCCAAAGCCAGGCGATTACAGTAATAGTAGAAGATGGCGCCGGCAATCCGATTCCACAGGCGGCGGTGAGCTTCCGCCTCCCTGATCAGGACCCGACGGGATTATTCACCAACGGTCTTCGGTCCGAAATCGCTATTACGGGTTCGGACGGGCGCGCGACCCTTGCTCCGGTTCGATGGGGGGATACGGCGGGCAGCATCCCGCTTCGGGTTACTGCCGCCAAGGGTACGGCTCGCGCCGGTGTTGTGTTGCAAATTGAAGTAGGGGATGGAGTTGCAACGCCAACTCGGCCTGTAACGAGGACTCTGGCGGCCATTCCCGCCGTGGAGGCACCCGCGAAGCCTGCGCCGAAGCCAATCGTTTTGGGAGCGATGATTGCGCCGCCCAAAGCGGAGCCGACGAAGACGGCACAGCCCCTCGATTTGCAGACTCCGAAGTACGAGGCGCCCGGCTTTTGGAAGAGTAAGTGGTTCCTCGTCGCCCTCGCGGCCGGTGGAGCCGTCGCGGGTGGATATGCTGCGGCAAAACTGCGAACCAGCGGCTCCGGCACCAATCCATATGTGTTTACACCAGGTAATATCACGCAGGTTCCGGTGGTGATCGGGCCGCCTTTGATCACGGTGGGAAAGCCATGAGAAGTTGCCTATTTTTGTTGAGTATAGCGCCGCTCTGCGCCCAGTTTGACGTGCAACCTCCGCTCTTCGGATGCTATGCCGGGGCCGATGGCCATTTTAGGAGGTTCCAGGGCGTGCGAGCGAGTTTGGTTGCCTCCGCTCCGATCGCTGAAAGCGTCGAAAGCGGGCTGTGCAATGCAAGTCTTTCGCTCTTCCAAGCCGGTACAGAAGTTACTGTTTCCACTGGAGATACAACACACAGGTTGGAGTTGGCAGAGGGTGCCAGGATGGCTCTGGACGGGCAGATGGCAGTGGCTGCGGACCCCGCTAGCGGAGCACTCCATTACTGGTCGGACGGCGCGTGGAACCTGTCCCCCGCCCGCGTAGAGGGTGGCTTCGTTTCGTTGCGGCTGGCAGGCGGCAAGGCCTTCGTACTGACCACGGAGCAAGTTATTGCTATAGATGTAGTATCAGGTGCGGTTTTCAGTAGCTTCCGTGCCCCAAGGCTGGGAATCGCAGCTTCCCTTCTGGCGGACGGATCTATTATTACAATCGTAGAAGAACGGTTGCTTCATTGCAACGAGGGTGCCTGCGCGGATGTGAGCGCCGCCCCGGCCGGCATTACATCCCTCAGCCCACTGAACGATCAGTGGTTGGCGGCTCGTCTGGAATCGGGCGCAGTGCTTGCGGTGCGCCTTGAAAATGGCCAGGTGGATTCGTTCTACCTTCCCGGGAGTTCGCAGGCCGGGAGTTCGCAGGCCGGGAGTTCGCAGGAATGATAAACCGTCTGACACCCTTGCTCTTGTCGCTCGTGCTGACGGCGCGCCTTTCGGCGGAGCTGACATTGTTCGTTGTGGAGCAGGACTTGAGAGAAACCGCGGTCGGCGCGCGGATCATCATGCCAGACGTGCCGTCGGGAGACTTCGCGGATTTGCGGCTCCGCGCGCGCAACACTGGCAGCACGAACGAGCAGGTGAACAGCTTTTTCGTTCGCGGCGCCGGATTTTCCGTGCTAGGCACTCCTGGTCTGCCGTTTGTTCTCGCGCCTGGCTTCAATATGGATGTCCGCCTGCGTTTCCAGCCGACGGGCGCGGGTTCGTATAGCGGCACGTTGCAATTGAATGGTTTGCAGGTGTTGGTGACAGGCAAGTCGCCCGAGGCCGCTGCGATCTGGGCGCAGTCCGGTTCCGGCTGGCAGATTGTTTCTAATGTCGAAGCCGTGGACTTCGGGCGCATTCAAGCGAACACGGCTTCTACGGTGATGTTTGCTTTTCGCAACCCGACGCTTGTACCCGTAGGGGTACGTTCAATGCTGCTCGCGCCAGGAGTGTTTGAACTGGTATCCGCGCCCGAGTTGCCCCTGTCGATTGCGCCAGGCGCCGAATTTCAGTTTGCCGTCAAGTTCGCGCCGGTGCGTAACGGCGTGTTCCGTACGACGCTTGACGTCGACGGTCGCGTGATCAGTCTTGTGGGCAATGCCTACGAGCCACCGCTACCGGATCCCGTGCTCTCCTTCGCTTCCCCCGTGTTCGCCAGCGGCCGTCAACAAGCTTTGAACATTCGCCTGAAGGAACCTGGACGCGGGAATGGAACGATGCGGCTGACGCTCGCGTTTACACCCCAGCAAGGTTCTCCTGACGATGCGGCAATTCAGTTCATTGCCAATTCGTCGCGTGCGTTGTCGTTCACCGTTCGCCCGGGCGACGAAAATCTCACGTGGAATGGCGACCCGAATATCATCTTTCAGACCGGCACTACGGCGGGTTTGATCCGGTTCACGATCGCTTACGACACATCGACGCAGACTCTTGATTTCCCCATCGCCGCCGCTCCCCCGCGTCTCGAGACGGCGCGGATCTTGCGCACGGCGAGCACGTTGAACCTGACAATCACCGGCTTCGACAATGCGCGCTCGATTTCTACCCTGTCGTTCACCTGGTATCACAAGGATGGTTCCGTAATTGGCGGCGGACCGCTGGTGAGCCAGGTGGGTTCGATTTTTGCAAACTACTTCCGCAACGCCGCCGGCGGCAGTACCTTTTCCGCCACGGCTTCCTTTCCAGTGAGCGGTGCGACGGAGAACGTAGTCGGTGTGGAGATTGAAGCGGCGAACGCAGCGGGTACGACGCGCGCGGCTCGTGTCGCGTTTTAGGCCGCGGTTCGCCATCATGGGAGTGTGCTTCCCGTTGCTCTCACCATCGCCGGTTCCGACCCCAGCGGTGGCGCCGGCATTCAAGCCGACCTAAAGACGTTTCACCAGTTCGGCGTCTACGGCGAAGCGGTAATTACGCTGCTCACCGTGCAGAACACCCGCCGCGTGTCTCGAGTAGAAGTGATGGCGCCGGATCTAGTGCTCGAGCAGTTGGAGGCAGTGGTCGAAGACATTCCTCCGCGGGCGGCGAAGAGTGGTGCACTGGGCAACCGCACGGTGGTGGAAGCGGTGGCCGAACGCGTGCGGCTGTTTGCGTTTCCCCTTGTCGTCGATCCGGTGATGATCAGCAAGCATGGTGCGCCGCTTTTGGACGACGACGCCTCCAACGCGCTTCGCGAGCGCCTTCTTCCGTTGAGCACGATCATCACACCGAATGTTTTGGAGGCTGAGGTCCTGGCGCGGCGCAAGATCAAGTCGCTCGACGACGCGTATGACGCAGCGAAGGCGATTTGCGATCTGGGCGCGCACGCGGCGCTTGTGAAGGGCGGACATCTCCGCGATGACGCCGCAACCGATGTGTTGTGCATAGGTGGCGAGTTCCACGTCTACCCATCGGTACGAGTCGACACGAAGCATACGCACGGGACGGGTTGCACCTATTCGGCAGCGATCACGGCCTGTCTTGCCCTGGGCCTGGACATTCCACAGGCCGTAGCCCGCGCAAAGCGGTTCATCGCGCGTGCGATCGAAAAAAACCCCGGCCTCGGTGGAGGCCAGGGTCCTGTCAATCACTTTGCCGCCACGGATTAGCCGAAGGCCACAGGTGCGGCCAGCCGGGTCAACGCTCGTCGTGCGCGTCTCAATACTTGGGCACGCTGGGGTCGACCTGATCGCTCCAAGCGGTAATGCCGCCGGCGAGGTTGGTCAGCTTCGAGAAGCCCTGCGTCTTCAGGAAGTCGATGGCTTTCGCCGACCGGCCGCCCATCTTGCAATGCACGATCATGTCCGCGGCGGGGTCGAGCTCGTTGATGCGCTTGGACAGATCGCCGAGCGGAATGAGGATCGATCCAGGAATGCGGCCAATCTGGAATTCGTGCGGTTCGCGCACGTCGAGCAGCACGAACTTGTCGCCTGAATCGATCTTGGCCTTCAGGCCCTTCGCTTCAATCTCGCCCATAGCCAGTGCTCCTCCCGCGGGTTGCGGCGGCGGCGCTGCGGGAATTCCGCAGAACTGCTCGTAGTCGATGAGTTTCGTAACGGTCGGATGTTCGCCGCAGACGGGGCATTCGGGATTGCGCCGCAGCTTGAGCTCGCGGAACTTCATGCCGAGAGCGTCGTACAGCATCAGGCGGCCAACGAGCGGATCGCCCTTTCCGAGAATGAGCTTCACCACCTCGGTCGCTTGAACGAGGCCAATGATGCCGGGAAGAATGCCCAGAACACCGCCCTCCGCGCAGCTCGGTACAAGGCCGGGAGGCGGCGGTTCGGGATAGAGGCAGCGGTAGCAAGGCCCGCCCGGATAGGCGAACACGGTAGCCTGGCCTTCGAAACGGAAGATCGAACCGTAGGCGTTCGGCTTCTTCAGCAACACGCAGGCGTCGTTCACCAAATAGCGCGTGGGGAAGTTGTCGGTGCCGTCGGCAACGATGTCGTAGTCCTTGATGATGTCGAGCGCGTTCTCGCTCGTGAGCGCGACCTCGTGCCGGATCACCTTCACGAAGGGGTTGATGTCGTTCATCGACTCGATGGCCGAATCAATCTTTGGTTTGCCGACATCCTTGGTTCCGTGGATGACCTGGCGTTGCAGGTTGGAGAAATCAACCACGTCGAAATCGACGAGGCCGATGGTGCCCACGCCCGCCGCTGTCAGGTACAGAGCCATCGGTGCGCCGAGGCCGCCCGTGCCCACCAGCAGCACTTTGGCCGCCTTCAATTTCTCCTGGCCCTCCATGCCCACTTCGGGCATGATGAGGTGCCGCGAATATCGCTGGATCTCTTCTTTCGATAGCGCCACGATCAACGTCCTCCGGCGATCGACGGCACGATGGTGACTGTATCGCTTGCGGCGACCGCGGTTTTATCTTTGCTCAAGTAGCGGATGTCTTCGTCGTTCAC
>JBDTVQ010000419.1:0-5998 GCA_040007195.1 Acidobacteriota bacterium
ACGGATCGTGTGTCGGGCGCGCGAACGGCTCGTCGTCGGAATCGTCCTCGTCCTCATCGGCCGAGGCGAGCACCTCTTCGGCAATGTCGCCCGCCGTCGCCTCGTATGCCGCATCCGCTGCAGCTTCAACTGCTGCTTCGGCTGCCGCTTGCCGCTCGTCGAGGTCTTCGACTTCGTCCTGCGCTTCGGCGGCCTCTTCCTCCGGCTCCACGCCGTACTCTTCCAGCCGCGCTTCGACGGCCGCTTCGATCGCTTCCGTCACCTCGTCTTCGCTCATCGGCGTCGCGGCATCTTCTTCATGCTCGGCGATTACTTCCGGTTCAAGCGTCGCTGTCGACGGTTCACTGCCTTCGTCGTCGTCCTCGGCAACAGGCCGGCCGCGATACTTGGCGAGCGATTCGCCCGGCAGCACCAACGGCTCGTCCTCCACCTCGGCTTCAGTCGAACCCGTGGCGGCCTCGGCGCTCTCTACCGGTGTATCGCCCGGGCGCGCAAACTTGTTCTCTGGAAATCCTCTGTCGTTGGGACCACGTCGGCGGCGCCGGGAACGGCGTCCTCCCCTGCGGTCGAAGTCGCCGCGCTCACCGCGATCTCCCGCCGGTGCGGCATCGCTGGGCGCTGCGGCATCGCCGTTCGAGCCTTCGATTGCGGCGGCTGGTGCGGCGGCAACCGGTGCTCCATCGGCGGGCCGCTCCGTACGTTCCGGCCGGCCATAGCGGCCTCCCCGGTCGCCACGGCCTCCGCGGTCGCCTCGGTCCCCACGTTCGCTGCGTGGTTCGGTGCGTTCCCCGCCCTCCGCGCCTTCCACGCGCTCGGGACGTTCGCCACGCCCCCTGCGGCCATGGTCGTCTCCGCTCCCTACGCGCTCGTAGTCCTCGCCCGTCTCTTCGTAGAAATCCGAAACGTATAGGAACGCGTCGCGTTCAAGACCGATATTCACAAACGCGCTCTGCATCCCGGGCAGAACACGGGTTACGCGGCCCTTATGAATACTCCCGACTAGGGAATACTCATTGGATCGCTGGAAAAATACCTCAACAAGTTGGCCATCCTCGAGCAGGGCCAGTTTCGTTTCGTGGCGATTGGTGGAAATCACCAGCTCTTTGGTCATCAGAACTCTCCGTTCGGAGAGCGGCGCGAAGAAGGAGCAAGGGCGGGAACAGGGAGTGACAGCCTGGGGGACCGGTTTCGACAACTACACCGGATGCCAACGTGCCGGACCAGCCGGCCAGGATGCGCGCGAGCGTAGGCGCGCAGGTGGAACCACAACTCCAGTTCAGACCGGACGGGTTCGCTTCACCCGGCCTGTAATCCTGTTTCCGGATAGCCGCCCACGGCATCGATTTTTGCCCTAGCCTTCGTGCAGCCGCTTCCATCTAATTCACAAACCGCCGGAGCCGGACATTGTTCACGAGCCCCAGCATCAAAAAGGTTGACAACATATTGGAGCCGCCGGAGGACATTAGGGGAAGCGGAATGCCGGTTACCGGCATCAGCCCCACCACCATCCCGACGTTCACCAACAGGTGAAACAACAGCAAAGCCGCGACTCCCATGCAGATATACATTCCGGCCCGGTCGGGCGCGGTCTGTGCGTTCTGGACAATCTGCATCAGGAGCCAGAAATACAAAATCAAAACAACAACAACTCCGACAAATCCATGCTCTTCACCAAACGTGGCGAAGACGAAATCCGTATGCGGCACCGGAAGAAACCGCAATTGGGTTTGCGACCCTTGCGTTACTCCACGGCCCCACATTCCTCCTGATCCAATCGCAATTTTCGATTGGACCACCTGGTAGCCCGATCCACGTGGATCCAGCTCCGGGTTCAAAAAACTCTCAATCCTCGCGCGCTGGTAGTCCTCTAGTACATGGTGGAAGGAGATCCAGGAGATTCCCACCAGCAGGACCGCTGATATTACGATGTAGCGCGCCCGAAGCCCGGCCAGAAATACACCGACGGCGAGCACCGGCAGGTACGTCAGCGCTGTCCCAAGGTCCGGCTCGCGTTTCACGAGCAGCCACGGAATCGCCACTAACACACCTAGTTTCAATAACTCACGAATCTCCAGGGTGTCACGCCGGAGCTCCGTTAGAAATCTGGCTACCAGTAATATTATCATCAGTTTGGCGAACTCGGATACCTGCAATAATAGGCCCGGTAATTGAATCCACCGCCGCGCCCCCGCAATCGATTTCCCGAACAGAAGTACGCCGACCAACAAAACGATCGTTGTGATGTAAATTATCGGAATCTGCCCCAGCAGCGTGTGGTAATCGATCGATGCGATGAACCACATCAGCACCAACCCAAAACCGACATACAACACCTGCTTCCACCACGCGTTCGCCCAAATCGGAATCTCGTGCGTCGCCGAATAGATTTGCATAATGCCGATCGCGCAAATAGTCAGCGCGATGGCCAGTAGGCCCCAGTCGAGGTCGCGAAACGAACGATAGGAAGACATCGGAGGAAGTCCCTCCTATTATTAGCGAACCCGAAGGCTAAGATGCTTCTCAAAGGCGTCGAAGTCCCGGTCGCTATGCAGCAAGGCGCAGTTGTTCTCGATACACCACGTGGCAATCACGCAATGGATCGTACTGCGGATCGTGACATCCATCCGCCGCAGCCGCCGGAAATTCTTCGCCGCCTGGACGGCAATCCCGTGTCCGCACAACTCGACAACCGTCAGTGAACCCAGTAACTTCTCGGCCCGACGGAAATCTCGTTCCTCCGCGAATCCTTGCAGAACTTGGGCCAGGATCAGATCGCCGATCACCAAATCCTCGCTGCCCAGGAGCCTGTCCAGCGTGTTGGTCTGCGGCGTCACCACACCCCTGAAACAGTCGATCCACACGCTCGAATCGACCAGAGTCAACGTTCACGCCTCATCGCGTCCAGATCTCCCCGCCAGTTCAACTTACCGCGCAGTTGCCTGATCTTCGATTGTTGTTTCAGCCGCAACAACGTCCGCAGGCCAAGATCGGCGGCTTCGCGTTTGGCTCGCAAGCCTGTGGCCCGAAGAGTGTCTCGCATCAGCCTATCGTCAATAACAATGTTCGTCCGCATGATGTGTATCGATTCCTCTATCCATCCACATAGCGCGCCGAACGCACCTCATCCATCCCGCCGCAGCGCCTCCACCGGATCGACCCTCGACGCTCGTCTACTCGTGGACATGCTGGCATGCCGGCTCGCCCCTGGCACCGGCACGGCAACTTCCGGAGTTTGATCTTCCCCCCTGTATCCTTGCTCAACTCAGCTACGTCCAATAGACTCAGAGGGAAGGCGAAACGCCTTGAAGTCATGGCCGTGGTCGGCGTACTCACATTAGAACTGCACATCGAAGGCGCACACTCCCTCAAGGACAAGCGCCATCTGGTCAAAGGCCTGAAGGACCGGCTCCGCTCGCGTCACAACGTAGCCGTCGCAGAAACTGATTTTCACGACACCTGGCAGCGCTCGCGCCTCATGGCGGTCACGGTCTCCGGCGAAAAAGTGCGGGCCGAGCAGGTCCTGCAGGCAGTCGAAGGCGACGCGGCGCGCATCGCCGGTGGTGCCCTGGTGGGCGCTTGGACGGAATGGATTGAGTAATTTATGGAAGCCCGGCGGTCCGAACGCGTAGCCGAAGTGCTGCGCGATGAACTCGGCGAAATCATCAACTACGAATTGGACGACCCGCGCATCACACCGACGGCGGTGACTGAAGTGTTTTTCCCGCCCGGCGCGCGCCAGGTACACGTCCGCCTCACCATGCAAGGCACCGCCGCCGAACAGGCAGCCTGCCTCGATGCCGTCCAGAAGGCGATTGGATTCATCAAGATCCAGCTTGCCGAGCGCATTGACATGTTCCGCATGCCGGAAATCAAGTTCTTCGCCGATCTCGATCCCGAAACCCGGCGAAAGCAGGGCGAACTACTCCGCCGCATCCGCCGGGGCAGGCCCCGCCCAGACCCTGATCCGCCTGAAAAAAAAGCAGACTCATGATCGCTGTACCCAAAGGCGTTGTGCTACGTTTGTGGGTGGCATCGGCTGTTTTGATGCCGGTTTCCGGGTGGGCGGCTGAGCCGCTTCGGATCGAATCCAGCCTGGACGCCATGGGGACCACTTTTACGATCGTGGCCTATGGCGACAATCGCGTGCAGTTGGAGACGGCGGTCGACCTGGCGTTCGAAGAAGTTCGCCGGATTGACGACCTGCTCTCCAACTATAAGCCGCGAAGTGAGTGGAGTCTGGTGAACCGCGAAGCGGCGAACCGGGCGGTGAGGGTATCCCCCGAGCTGTTTGACTTCCTCGAAACCTGTATGCAGTACAGCCGGCAGAGCGACGGCGCGTTCGACATCACTGTCGGGCCGCTGGTGAGAGTCTGGGGCTTCTACAAAGGCACTGGACGTCTGCCGCATCGCGCTGAAATTCGCGGGGCAATGGCCCGCGTTGGTTACCAGAATGTCCTACTGGACCGGTCGAACCAGACCGTGCGGTTCAGCCGCGACGGGGTCGAGATCGATCCGGGAGGCATTGGTAAAGGATATGCCGTGGATCGTGTCGTCGGAGTGCTCCGGGAACGGGGAATCCGGTCGGCCTTGGTCTCCGGTGGTGGATCGAGCATCTATGGCTTGGGCTCTCCTCCAGGTCAGCCCGGTTGGCCGGTGAAAATCCGCCACCCGCGCGATCCAAAAGAGAGCGTGGCCGAATTGATGCTGCATGATCTGTCGATGTCGACCTCCGGTACGTCAGAGAAGTTCTTCTACGCCGAAGGGAAGCTTTACAGTCATGTGTTTGACCCGCGCACGGGTTATCCGGCGCAGGGCATGCTTTCGGTATCGGTGACCGCACCGAGAACCCTCGACAGCGAGGCCTGGACGAAGCCGTTTTTCATTCAGGGCCGCCGCTGGCCGGAGAACCGGACACCGAAGGCGATGAAAGTATTTTTGTGTGAGGACAAGGCGGAAATAGCATGCGCGTGGCTCCGATGAACAGCCGGTTTTTGGATGCTTGCCGGCGGCGGCCGACCGACGTGCGGCCTGTATGGTTTATGAGGCAGGCCGGACGGTACATGAAACAGTACCGCGAGGTCCGCGCCCATCACTCGATACTCGAAATCTGCAAACGCCCCGACCTGGCTGCCCAGGTCACCCTGCAGCCGGTCGAGATCCTCGACGTCGATGCCGCAATCATCTTCGCCGACCTCCTGCTGCCCGTCGAACCGATGGGCCTCAAGCTCGACTTCGTCGAGGGCAAAGGTCCGGTCATCGAGAATCCGGTGCGCACCTCCTCCGACGTCGATTCGCTCTCCATCTCCAATACCGACGAACTCGGCTACGTCGGCGAAGCCATTCAGATGGCCGTCAAGGCCCTCGCCGGACGCGTGCCGTTGATCGGTTTCGTCGGCGCTCCCTTCACCATGGCCAGCTACATGATCGAAGGCGGCCCTTCCAAAACTTTCCTCCGCACCAAGCAGATGATGTACCGCGACGAAACCCTTTGGCGCCGCCTCATGGGTAAGCTAGTCGACGTGCTCGGGCCGTTCGCGCTGCTGCAGGTCGCCGCCGGAGCACGCGTCATCCAGGTATTCGATAGCTGGATCGGCGCGCTCGGCTCGGACGACTATGTCCGCTACGTCCAGCCCTACTCCCGCGCCTTGATCGAACGCATTCGCTCGGCCGGAGTCCCGGTCATTCACTTCGGCACCGGTACCGGCGGCTACTTCCGCGAGCTTCATGCCGCGGGCGGCGACGTCATCGGCGTCGACTGGCGCATCAACATCGACCAGGCGTGGATGGACATGAGCTACCGCGCTGCCATCCAGGGCAACCTCGATCCGGCCGTGCTCATGGCCCCGCTCCCCGAACTCAAAATCCGCGTCCACGAACTGCTCAAGCGAACCGGCACCCGCCCCGGCCACATCTTCAACACTGGCCACGGCATCCTGCCCGAGACGCCCGTCGAAAACGTGAAGGCCGTCGTGCAGATGGTCCGCGAGTTCCGCCCCTA
>JBDTVQ010000420.1:0-5937 GCA_040007195.1 Acidobacteriota bacterium
GTAATGTAGGGCAGGCGATTGAAGCGGTGAGGCCCTGGGGCGTGGACGCCTGTTCAAGGCTGGAATTGAGCCCTGGCAAGAAGGATAGGGCGCTCGTGGAGGCCTTCGTGGCGGCGGCGCAAGAAGCGGCAAAAAGGACATGAGTGTGACGATTCTCGAACCAGACGCACAGGGACATTTCGGTCCCTACGGCGGGCGCTATGTGCCCGAGACTTTAATGGCTCCACTGGAGGACGTCGAGAAGGCATGGCGTGCGTCACGGGAAGATCCGTCGTTTCAGGCCGAGTTGAAAGACCTGTTGAAGAACTTCGCCGGGCGGCCGACGCCGCTTTACGAATGCAAGAGGCTGAGCGCGGCACTGGGCGGAGCAACGATCTATCTCAAGCGCGAGGACCTGCTGCATACCGGCGCTCACAAGATCAACAACTGCCTGGGGCAGGTTTTGTTGGCCCGGAAGATGGGGAAGAAGCGCATCATCGCCGAGACTGGCGCGGGCCAGCACGGCGTGGCGACGGCGACGGTGTGCGCGCTGTTCGGCATGGAGTGCGTCGTCTATATGGGCGAAGAGGACATGCGGCGGCAGAAGTTAAACGTATTCCGCATGCGGCTGCTCGGCGCGAAGGTAGTGGGTGTCTCCTATGGCTCGCGCACGCTGAAGGACGCGATTAGCGAGGCCATGCGCGATTGGGTTACGAACATCTCGACGACGCATTACCTGCTGGGTTCGGCGCTGGGCGCTCATCCCTATCCTGTGATGGTGCGCGACTTTCATCGCTGTATCGGCGAAGAAGCGCGAGCGCAGATCCTGGAGCGCGCGGGCCGGCTACCGGACACTGTGTTTGCCTGCGTCGGTGGAGGCAGCAATGCGATTGGAATATTCCATGCGTTCATTCCGGACGAGCAAGTGGAACTCGTGGGTGTCGAAGCGGGCGGCCGAGGCATCACGCCCGGAGAACATGCGGCGCGATTCAATGGCGGTTCGCCGGGCGTGCTGCAGGGCGCGCGCAGCTATCTGCTGCAGAACGACGACGGGCAGGTTCTGCTGACACATTCGGTCTCGGCCGGGCTGGACTACGCGATGGTGGGGCCTGAGCATGCGTGGCTGTATGACCAGGGCCGGGCGAGCTATGGGTACTGCGAAGACGCGGCGGCATTGAAGGCCGCTCTGCAGTTGTGCCGCACGGAGGGCATTATTCCCGCACTGGAGAGCTCGCACGGGCTGGCCGAGGCTGTCCGGCGCGCGCCCTCGGAGGCCGGCAAGGTGTTCCTGGTGAACCTGTCCGGACGCGGCGACAAAGACATCGACATCTACCGGGCGAACTTTCCCGAGCTGGACATGGACACCAACGAGGGAGACGCCGCGTGAACCGGATTGCCGAACTATTTGCCAAGAAGCGTGCGGCGAAAAAGTCCGCACTGATTGCCTACATCACGGCGGGAGATCCCACGCCTGAGCGCACGCCCGCGCTGGTGGCGGCGCTGGAGCGAGGCGGAGCGGACCTGATCGAATTGGGTGTGCCGTTCTCCGATCCGATCGCCGATGGACCAGTGGTTATGAAAGCCAGCGAACGGGCGCTGCGCGCGGGAACGACGCTCGTCAAGGTGCTCGACATTGCCCGCACGGTACGGAAGACGTCCCAGATTCCGCTGCTGCTGTTCAGCTACTTGAATCCGCTGATGCGCTACGGCTTCGCAAAGCTGGCCGCCGACGCGAAGGCTGCGGGCATCGACGGCTGCCTATTGACGGACCTAAGCGTTGAAGAAGCCGGGGAATTTATCGAACCGATGCGCGCCAACGGCCTCGACACCGTGTTTCTCGCCGCGCCCACCTCCCCGCCGGAACGGTTGAAGGCCGTGGCGGAGCATTCGTCGGGCTTCATTTACCTGGTCTCGCGCACAGGCGTCACAGGTGAACAGGCGCAGTTGTCAGCCTCGGTCGGTCCACTCGTGAAAGCGATTCGCGCGCACACGGACTTGCCGCTGGCAGTCGGCTTCGGCATTTCCAAACCCGAGCAAGCGGGGGAAACGGCGCGGCTGGTGGAAGGCGTAGTCGTCGGCAGCGCGATTGTGCGCGTCGTCGAGAAGTACGGTGCAAGCCCGGACCTGGTAGCGAAGCTGGAAGAGTTCGCGCGGCAACTGAAGGCCGGGATGGAGGGCTGATGGACCAAAAAGGAATCGATTTGCCCGATTGGGCAAACCTCTCTTCGCCCGACCTGGCATTGGAGACTCTGGACAAAGCACGCGTGCGAATTGACGCTATCGATGTCAGTATTACGCGTCTATTGAATGAGAGGGCGCACGTCGTGGAAGTGATCGGCGAGGCCAAACAGCGATTGACGATGAAAGTGTACGAGCCAAAGCGTGAACAGGAAGTGATGGCCAACATCGCGCAAAACAACGATGGGCCGCTGTCGAATGAGGCCTTGAGCCGCGTGTATGAGCGGGTAATGGACGAGATGCGCACGCTACAACGCGACCGCATGCGGGGGAAAGAGGAGTCCGGCACATGATCGTCGTAATGGAGGAAGGCGCTACCGAAGCGATGGTGCAAAACGTGATCGACCGCATGGTGGAGATGGAGTTCACCGTGCACCGGTCGACGGGCGTCGTGCATACGGTGTTGGGCGGCGTGGGGCCGGAGGAAAAGGTCGATCCGAAGGAACTTGAGGTATTGGAAGGCGTCAAGGAATGCCACCGCATCATGTCGCCGTATAAGTTGGCCAGCCGCCACTTCCGGCCGTCGGGAACGGTGGTGAAGGTGGGCGATGTCGAAATCGGCGGCAACGAAGTGATCCTCATGGCGGGGCCGTGCAGTGTGGAGAGCCGGGAGCAGATCGCACAGTGCGCCTCGATGGTTGCCGAGGCCGGAGGACGTGTGATTCGCGGCGGGGCATTCAAGCCACGCTCGTCCCCTTACAGTTTCCAGGGACTCGGCGAAGAGGGCCTGCAAATGCTGCGAGAAGCGGCCGATGCCCACAATCTGCTGGTGATCAGCGAGGTGATGGATGCCTCGCAGATCCCGCTCATGATGCGCTATACCGATATTTTGCAGGTGGGCGCGCGCAATATGCAGAATTTTACGCTGCTTCGCGAGTTGAGTAAGATTCGCAAACCGATTCTCCTGAAGCGGGGTATCGCCGCTACCATCGAAGAGCTGCTGTTATCGGCTGAGTATGTTCTGGCGGGCGGCAACTATGAGGTGATTTTATGCGAACGTGGAATTCGCACTTTTGAGACTTATACGCGAAATACGATGGATCTGTCGGCCATTCCGGTCGTACACAAGCTCTCCCACCTGCCGATTGTGGCCGACCCATCCCACGGAACGGGCCGCCGGGACCAGGTAATCCCCATGGCCCGCGCCGCCGTAGCCGCGGGCGCGGATGGTTTGCTGGTAGAGATGCACCCGGATCCGGACCACGCTCTCAGTGACGGCGCCCAGTCTCTGCGGCCCGAACAACTAATGGATCTGTCCCGGCAGTTGCGCATGATCGCGCCAGCCGTTGGCAGAAAGATGTAGCTGCTGCACAACATGGATTGCGTCGCCATTGTCGGAGTCGGTCTGATCGGAGGTAGTTTCGGCCTCGCCCTACGTGAGGCAGGCTACACCGGACCCATACTGGGGGTAAGCTCACCGGGCGCTGTTTCCGAGGCAGTCGAGCGGGGAGCCATCGACCGCGGGGTGAACTTGTCGGAAGCGATCGAGACCGCCTCGGTCCTCTACTTGGCACAGCCAATTTCCAAGATCCTGCAAGTAATTCCCGAATTGAGCAAGGCCCGCGCTGGTACTTTGATTACCGATGCAGGCAGTACTAAATCTGCCATAACCGGGAAAGCCCGTACATTTATTCATGGCGCTCAATTCCTGGGCGGCCATCCGATGGCAGGTAAGGAAACCAGAGGAGTGGGCTCGGCGGAAGGCAATTTGTTCCGCGACCGAACCTACTTTCTGACGCCACGCGAGGTTGCAGAACTGCAAACACCCGCGGCGGCGCCGTTTGTCGAGTGGCTAAGGAGAATTGGAGCCAACGTGGTTCCCATTTCACCGGCGGCGCACGACCATTTGGTCGCTCATACTTCGCACTTACCCCAGCTTTTGTCCACGGCCCTTGCCGTTGCGCTCAGTGAGTCGCTTGGCCCCGCAGCCAGGACCGGCGCGGGCCCGGGCCTGTTGGACATGACTCGTCTCGCCATGAGTTCCTTCGAGATCTGGGACGACATCCTTCGTACTAACCGCGAGGAGATAGACGGCGCCCTTAGCGTATTACAGCGCACTTTGGAGCAAGTTCGTGCAAGGCTAGGCGACGATTCGATGCACGACCCTTTCGAAATTGGTGGCATTTTTTCAAAATCATTGCGCAATACCCGCTCGTAAACTAGAATTGCCAGTAACCTTACTGCTCACGGCGTGGCAAGTAGTCTAGGTAACGGGTTTCTTTTAGCGGCGTCGTGAAGCAAAGACAGCGAGATACTGCCTTTGACGATGGCCGCACCTTACCCTGAAACGCCCGCATCCCTGCGCGAGTTTCAAGCACGTTTTCCAGCATTGGAGTTTCCGCGCAAGGCACGCCTCCATTTGGCGGGGGAGGGCGCAGACCACATTTACCTGCTCGTTACTGGCACTGCGAAAATAAGTAAGATTTCTTACACAAAACAACCCCTATTGACCCTGGTCCATTCCGGCGAACTTTGGGGAGAATCCCTGCTTAGTGGAACTAACGTACGGCCAACAAGCGTCGAAACCGCGACAAAGGCTTGCATTCACCGCTTTCCAGCTTCCGAGTTTCATTATGTTTCGTTGCGCGATGTGGAGTTGATGTCCTGGGTTGCCGCGAAAATCGCGCAGCGCCTGCTGAAGGTGGAGAGGCAGCTGGAATTGATGCACTCCTACAGAGTGGAACAGAGACTTCTGCTCACACTGGCCGACCTGGCGTCCCGTCCCGAGGGGAATGGCTCGGCGGCCGACGCGCCGGTGGAGATTCCCCTGACGCAGGGAGAGCTGGCTTCGCTGGTGGGCGCTACCCGGGAGACCACTTCCACAATTCTGAATCTGTTCGAGCGCAAAGGATGGGTTCAGCTCCGGCGGGGAGCCCTGTACGTCCCCTCGGCTGCATCCCTGGCGCGGGCCGTGGAAGAGCCGTGACGCAGGCGCACACCTGTGACGGACTTTCACACGTCAAACTCAACTAACCCATTCATTCTAATCAATTTCTATCCATGGCCCTCGGTGTGCAACCCGAGTCCCCATGCGATTGGCGCTTATAGTTTTGATGTGGGGCCTCGCGACGCTTGTCCGCGGACAAAGTACCGGCCCGCAGGATTCGGCTGGAGTCGCCGGGAACCAGCAACTGGCGGCGAACGTCAACTCCCGATACGTCGTGGAGCGCGCCGAAATTCAACCCGAAGGCATGGAGCACAGACTCGGCCATCCCCTTCTATCGCTCGTGCGCGCCCTTCCCGGCCAGGCGTTCGATTCGACCGCCGTTGAGGAATTGGCACAGAAGATTCGCAGCCAGCTTCCTTCCTACCAGGTAGTTCTGAAAGTCTCGCGCGGCGCCGAACGGGAACGCCTTCGCGTCACGTTCGAATTGATCCGCAAGGGGAGCGCGGCCGATGTCGTGGTGCCCCGCTTCACTTACCACAGCAAGAAGAATTTCACGTTTGGCGCCGACGCCAATTTCCGCCACGACGATGTGACCCTCAGCGCGGGCGCCCTCACCGACCAGGATGAATTGCTCGAACGGTTCTCCGGAGTGCGCTTCGGGGCGCAGCGGGAACGGCTTGGCGCGGGACGGGTTCGAACGGGTGTCGCCGTGGAGTTGTGGAGAACCCAGTGGAACCCCACGGTGGAGAACGCGGCACGAGAGCCCAACTCCCACGAAGAAGACGAAATATACCGCACGCGGATGCAGTTGCGTCCGTATGTGGCGGTCCGAT
>JBDTVQ010000421.1:0-5906 GCA_040007195.1 Acidobacteriota bacterium
GTCATGCCCGCGCGCAGCTTCACTTCGATTTCGCGCATACGTTGTTCGGAACGCTTAAAGCTGAAAGCCCGGCGCAGTTCTTCCGCTTCTCCGCCCGTGAAATCGGCAGCGGTCATGGCCATGCGAAGGAGTTGTTCCTGAAACAGGGGGACGCCGAGCGTGCGCTTGAGAATCGGTTCGAGCGAGGAATGCAGCGGCTCAGCTTTCTCTTTGTTCTGCCGCCGCGCCAAATACGGATGCGCCATCTTGCCTTCTATCGGCCCGGGCCTGATGATGGCCACCTGCACAACGAGGTCATAAAACTTTTCCGGACGCATGCGGGGCAGCGAGGCTTGCTGTGCGCGGCTTTCCACCTGAAACATGCCCACGGTGTCGGCGCGCTGCAAGGCGGCGTAGACCTGCGGGTCATCCGGCGGAAGTTTGCCAAGGTCGATCTCTTCGTGATGGTGTTCTTTGATGAGGGCGAGCGAATCTTCCAGCGCGGCCATCATGCCCAGGCCGAGTAGGTCGACCTTCACGATGCCCATGTCGGCGCAGTCTTCCTTGTCCCACTGCACGATGACGCGGCCGGGCATGGTGGCGGGTTGCAAAGGAACAGTGGTGTCGAGGCGGCCCTGGCAGATGACCATGCCGCCGGAGTGCTGCCCGAGATGGCGGGGCAGATCCTGAATGCCTTCGTAGAGCGAAAGGAACTTTTGCACCAGTGGTTGTTCGAGATCGATATCGGCGTCGCGGAACTGGCGTTCAGCGGTGTCCTGTTTATCCTTATAGCCCCACATCGGGGCGAGGCTGGAAAGGCGGGAAAGGACTTCGGGATCGAAGCCCAGCGCCTTGCCGACGTCGCGCGCCGCCGACCGGCCGCGATAGGTGATGACGTTTGCGGTCATGGCCGCGCCGAGGCGGCCATAGCGCTCATAGACGTATTGGATGGCGCGTTCGCGCTGGTCGCCGCTGGGAAGGTCGAGATCGATGTCGGGCCATTCGCCGCGGTTTTCCGATAAAAATCTCTCAAACAACAATTCCATACCGATCGCATCCACCGCCGTGATGCGCAGCGCATAGCAGACGGCGCTATTGGCGGCTGAGCCGCGACCCTGTACGAGGATGTTGTTTTCGCGGCAGAAGCGCACGATGTCCCAAACGATCAGAAAATATCCGGCCAAGCCCAGCTTTTCGATCAGTGCCAGCTCGCGTTCGATTTGCGCGCGCACCTTTCCTTCGAAGTTCCCGTAGCGGTAGCGCGCACCATCTTCGGCCAGCTTGCGTAGGAACGTGTCCATCGTTTGGCCGTCGGGCACGGGGTAGGGCGGGAACCGGTAGCCCAGATCGGCGAGCGTGTAGGAGATGCGCGCACTCAACTCGCGAGTATTGACGATGGCTTCGGGGAGGTCGGCGAACAAGCGCGCCATTTCTTTCGCGGGCTTGATATGGCGGTGCGAATTCTTCGCGAGCAGGCGTCCGGCTTCGGCGATGGTGGTCTTGTGGTGGGTGCAGGTGAGCACGTCCATCAATTCGCGGTCGCCTGGCTCCGCGTGGCAAACGCCGTTGGTGGCAAGAAGAGGCAGATGGAAGCGAAAGGCTGCGTCGATTGCCGCTTGATTGCGCCGCTCCTCTTCGCGCAGACGGTGCCGCTGCAGTTCCACGTAGACGTTGCGCTCGCCGAAGATCTCGACGAGCTTGCGCATTTGCGTGTTCACACGATCTTCGCCGGCGCGCAATGCATGGGCGAGCGGGCCTTCGTCGCCGCCGGTGAGACAGATGAGACCGGCCGCATGTTCGGCGATGTCTTCCACCAGGGCTGCCGCATTGTGCTGCGCGCCATTGTCTTCGCGCAGTTTGATCTTCGAAATCAACCGGCAGAGGTTCTGATAGCCCTGGCGCGTTTCGGCAATGAGGGGGTAGCGGAATCCCTCGCGCGCCGTGACTTCGGCGCCCACCAGCGCGCGTAGTTTCTCCTTGCCTGCCGCGTTGTGAAAGCGCACGGCGCCGGAGAGAGTGTCGCGGTCGAGCAGCGCCATGGCGGGCATGTCGAATTCAGCCGCCTGCGCCACGAGGGACTCCGGCAGCGAAGCGCCTTCGAGAAAACTGAACGCAGAACGCGCATGTAACTCCACGTAGCCGTCAGTCATAGAAGCCCTCGACAAACCAGCGCCGCGAATCCAGGCGGCAATAGATGCGGTACAACCCGCCATCGCTTAACGCGACATCCCACTCCTCACGGCTCCAATGAGCCTCGCTCCACCAATCGCCGCTACTGTGCCAAGGGCCTGAGGCTCTGTTCACTACGCCGTTCACACCTGCCGCTTTCACTTCCACGGGCTGCTCGCGCTTCAAGCGCACATCCGCTTTAGGAGCCGGGCGAAAGATGCGGAAGGCCAGGCGCAAACCGACGGTGTTGGCCGTTTGCAGCGCTGTTTGCGGCGATGCCGCGGCCGGATGAAAGGGGCGAATCGTGAATGCGTCCGGCCGGTGCGTATTCAATAGCGAGGGGGAACCGACGTTTCCTTCTCCCACCAGTCCGGCAAGGCGCGAGGCAACGATCTGCAGCTTCTGCGGCTCGGGTGTAGCGGGAAGGAAGAGGTCGTGCTGCAGCATTTGCGGAGGCGCAGGACGCAGTTCCAGACGCAGCGCGACGATCTCCGTGGCAGGAGGGTGCGCCTCGAGATCAAGTTGGAGCAGCTTAAGCAGCGTGAGCGGATCACGGCACGGCGAGGCAAACTC
Organism: Acidobacteriota bacterium; assembly: GCA_040007195.1. Classification (GTDB taxonomy): domain Bacteria; phylum Acidobacteriota; class Terriglobia; order Bryobacterales; family Bryobacteraceae; genus JAFLBB01. The sequence continues at coordinate 2,722 of JBDTVQ010000421.1, forward strand.
CAGCACGCGCGTATGTTCGGACTTGTCGCCAAGCTCCAGCGCCAGTTCGATTCGATTGGCCGCCACCGATTGCCTGCGCATCTGTTCGGTGAGCTCGTGGAGAATCGAAGAGAGTACGAACAGGAGCGGCTCCAGAAGAGAGACGGGGCACTCCAGTTCCATTCGCTTCACGAACGTGACGGGCGAACTCATCACCCGCAGCGCGCGATGCGTGCGGCCCGATGCCAGTCTTTGCAGGCGAACGCCTTCCGGCCCCATACGCGCAGCCAGACCCATTTCCGGCAGCGCCGCCAGTTCCGCCAGTGTGCGGATGCCCCAGCTTTTGAAAGTTTCGATCACCGCCGGATCGGCTTCGAGCGCAGAGATGGGAAGACCCGCAAGCGTGTCGGCTTCCCTGCCCGGAGCCATCACGGTGACACCGTGCCGGTTGCGCGCCACGAGCATGGCTGTGTCGGGGTTGCTGGCGATGGCCAGGTTGGCGGAGATGCCGCGAGCCGCGCCACAGCGGCAAATTTCGGAGGCGATCTGGTGCGGCGTGCCGATCAGCCGTTCCAACCCATCGATGGAAAAGACGACCGTATCGGCGAGCGTCTGTTCAACGACGGGAGAAAACGAAAAGGCGAGCGTGGCCAGCTCTCCTCGCGCGGCATGCAAGCAGGCGAACATGTCATCCCGCCAGCCGGACGCCGCACCGCGCCGGCTCCGCCATGGACGGTTTGCGCGAGGCCATCGCCATGTCGATTCCGGCGAGCAGCGGATCGAGTTGCGAGCCCGTCCACACGGGCCGCGCGTCATCCATGCCGAGCACACGCACGGCGGCGGAACCGGTTACGTGCTGGTCGGCGGCGACCAGAAACGTGGTGCGGCTGTTTTCGATGACGTTGCGGAAGCGATACCACCAGGAAAGCGGGATGCGACGGAGCAGAGCGGGCGCCACTTCGCACAGATCGAGCAGCACAACGCCGAACCCTCCGGCGTGCAGAATCCAGTCGGCGGCTTTGAGAGCACGGTCCGGGCGGCCCTGGCACCGGACCCAAAAAATGCGGTCGAGCTCGACGCCGTTGTCCGCGGCCGAGGCGGGGTGGAAGGCATCGGAGCAATCGACGAGGGCGCAGCTTTCGCCTTGCGTGGTAGCGGTGGCGAGAATGGCGTGGACCATCGCCGTGCGCCCCGAGGAGCGGGAACCTGTGATCTCAGTCATTCCGCCGCGCGGAAGACTTTGAAAACGCGGATCCAGTTTATCGAGAGAGAGGACAAAAACGTCCCCTTCCCGCGCGGTTTTCCTGTCCAGGATGGCCGCAGCCAGGCCTACTCTGTTCGTCATTTGTTCGCCTACGGTGATTCTGCAATAATCGCGCTGCAGTGTCAACGCAAGAAGCAAACTTCCAGTACCAGAGCGGCGGATTTAATTCAGACGAACGAGTAGTTTCTACTTCCCGTCAGGAGGTAATGTAATGGTCAAAGCGCGTGTACGCCGGAATCGGCGCGCGGCGCTACTTCACCTTTTCCTTCACCTTGCCCGCGCCTTCTTCCACCTTTTCGGCCGACTTATTGACGGCCTTTTTGGTAACCTTGGCCGTTGCCTTTCCCGTGTGTTGGGCGGCTTTCCCTGTGGCTTTTGCGGCCTTCTTGATGTCTTGGCCCGCTTCTTTGGCTTCATGACCCGCCGTTTGTGGCGCGGCCATCGCGGAGCCGCACGCCAGGGCGCCCGCAAGAATCAGAGACGAAATTCCTTTTCGCATGTCTCTAGAATTGCACGCCCAGTTCCACCTGTGGGGTGAACGAATTGGCGGCTGAAGTGCAGTATCGACGGCGAGGTGGGACCATCCTAACGAGTGAACAATCCGAGCAGCATCTATCCGCCGCAGAGACGACGGAAGCAGACTCCAGGCGCCCTAGTGCTTCGCTTTTTATCCTTGCCAGCCTTGCATGTATCTATCTATTGCGATCAGCGCAAGATCTATTCGTTCCCGTTGTCTTGTCGGCACTCATCGCGTTCGCTCTCGATCCCGTGGTCGCGTTGTTACAACGGTTAAAAATCCCCCGAACAGTCGCTTCGGCCCTTGTGCTGTTGGGGCTCTTAGCAGGAACGGGTGGCGGTTTCTACGCGCTGCGATATCAGGTGACCGATGTCCTCGAGACACTTCCGGAGGCCACACAGCATTTAAGAGAGCAGTTGCAATTCCTGAAGCGGGCTCCAGCAGATGCAAATGGCACGATAGGAAAGTTGCAAAAGGCGGCGACGGAATTGGAGAAGACCGTAGCCGAGGCTACGGGCGAGACAAAAACGCCGCCCAGGGGCGTTACGAGAGTGCAGATCGACGATCCGACTTTTCGCGCGAACAATATGCTTTGGAGCGGATCGCTGGGCTTTTTATCCTTACTGAGCCAATTCGTGATGGTCGCATTCCTGGTCTTTTTCATCCTTGCTTCGGGTGACCTGTTCAAGCGAAAAATGGTGCGAGCGATTGGAACGACGTTCTATGAGAAGCGCCTGACGGTGGATGCACTGAACGAAATCAAGTCACAGATTGAGCGCTTCCTTCTGATTCAGATTTTCACCAGCATGATCGTTGGGGTCTTCACGGCACTAGCGCTGTGGGCGTTTGGAGTAAACCAACCGGTGGTTTGGGGCCTTGCCGCGGGCCTGTTCAACTCGATACCCTATTTCGGCGCGATCATTGTGACAGCGGGCCTGGCGCTGGTGGCATTTCTGCAGTTTGGTTCCGTTGCGGTCGCACTCAAGATTGCGGGCGTGGCTCTGGCCATCACGAGTCTGGAAGGCTACCTGCTGACGCCGGCGCTGATGGGGCGCGCGGCCCGCATAAACGGCGTGGCGATGTTTCTCGGACTCTTATTCTGGAGCTGGCTTTGGGGCGTAATCGGAATGATTGTCGCGGTGCCCATCATGATGGTTGTGAAAACTGTATGCGATCGCATCGAGCACCTTCAGCCGATTGGTGAGTTGCTGGGGGAACGCTAGCCCGCATTTCTCACCAGAACTGAGCGAAGAAGGTCCGCGGGTGCGTTGAGGGTTGCCGGCCGCTGATTTCCGGTAGTCCGCGGGAGTTTGATCTAGGGGCGAGCGTGGTCGAGCCATCCGCGTTGTGCTTTTGGTGTTCCCGTACTCTGATCCTAAATCCGGCAGTTGGAGGCGGCCAGCAGGGGAGTATGTTGGGCGGCTG
>JBDTVQ010000422.1:0-5891 GCA_040007195.1 Acidobacteriota bacterium
CGTTCTCGCGGTTATAGAGGAAGGCTTCTTGTGCCTGGAGGCCGATCGCCATCGCGAGTGTCACCCAGCAGAAGCGCACGTCCCAATCCCTCCTCTGGCCTTTCCAATCCACGAAACGCCCGCTGGCCGCCCAACCCCATTACCGCCGCATGGCACCGTCGAATACCGTTCAATACTACTCTGCTTCGTCTCATCCGCCCCCGGCGTCAGCAGGTTCGAATCCCATGCGGGGAGCCAACCACCAGTTCTTCACCTCACAGCGATCTCGTTGATCTTTTTGCCAAGCTCAAGCGGTCTTCGCTTGCTAGAAACCAATTTTCGTCGACCCAACCTGGATTCGAACTTCTTGCAGCGCTTTCATCCGAGTTGGATCCCGTCAGAGTTAGCATTGCAGCAGGGCGTTCATCTCATTCGCACGGGCAAGCTGTTCGATATCGACGCGAGCGCGGACTCTCAATTTGGTGCCACATCCTTGCAGTTGTGGTCCGCACCCGGAAAAGACGCCGCTCTCGCCGCTCCCACCCTGAGCTAGTGATAATAGCTGTGAAGCACCAGATCGAAAAACGACAAGGACTATAGGATGCAGACAAAGAATGCTACAGGCGTAATCAAGACGGGCAAGACTGCGGTGGGTGCAGTGGCGGTCGGTGCATTCGCTCTCGGCGCAGCGGCGATCGGGGCGCTCGCGGTGGGTGCGATAGCGATCGGGCGTTTGCGAGTCCTGGAAGCTCGCATTGAGAAGCTCTCCGTCGGAACACTTACAGTGGATCATCTAGACGTGCGCTCCCAATAAGTTCTTACTCGGGTGCCCCGGTGCGCTTCATCGGCGGCGGATCACGGCGCACACTACATGCTGGTTCCAATGCGCGGCGTGGCCGCATTTCCGCCCGAAAACAGAGTGGAGTTCACGAATCGGCGCCAGGCACCGGCACGTCGAAGCAATTCAAGACCACCGCGATCAGGCAATAGCCGCCAATGCGGAACGCTAACTCGTTCGAACGGAACCGCCTTAAGGCCCCTAGAATTCGAAATGCGTCCAGCGCAGGGTGCCACGACTTTTCTTGACTCCGTAGTAGACTCGACGATGACTTGTGCCCCAGAACCGCGACGCGATGCGCCTACAACTGAGAGCCGTCGCTACGCTTCCCAAACTTGCCTGGGTTGCGGCCATGCGCCGGGATGAGGGTCTGGTGGAGGTCCTTCACGGACCCTGGGTAGAAACCCGGGAAGATCGCTTCTTCGAGGGTGCGTGGGACGGACCCTTCCAGGCTGGCGCTTTCGACGATGCCGCTACTTACGTAGGCTCGGGCGGACGTATCGATGGCGGCCGCATGCTGTTCGCCGCGCCCACTCACAAACTGGACCGCATTCAATCCGTCGTCTCAGGCGACACGCTATATTTCTCGAACTCGCTGGTGCTGCTCCTCACGCGCGCAGGCGAGGAGATCGACTTGCGATATTCCAACTACTTTTTCGACTACCTACGCTATTTCCGCGCGGGGATTCGCATGAAGGTCAAGCCGATCCGCTTGCGAAGCGGGAATGCGGCTTATCTCCACGACTGCGCCAACATTGCCGTACATCGTGACCTCACCATTGAGCGCCTGGAAAAGCGCATCCCGCCTCGTCCGTCGAGCTACCTCGAATACGCGGCGTTTCTCGAGAGGACCGCTCAGCAGGTATCCGCCAACGCCACCGACCCCGCGAGGAGTACGGTCTTCCCACCCCTCGCCGCCATTTCCCGCGGCTACGATAGCGTTGCGGTGGCGGCGTTGGCCAGCCAGGCCACCTGCCGCCACGCCGTGACGTTCCGTCATAGTGGACCGGGGATGCGGGAAGACAGCGGTACGGAAATCGCGGCGCACCTCGGCATGGAGGTGCGGGAGTTTGATCGCACCGACTACACTAAGCTCCCGGGATTCCCTGAAGTGGAGTTCTTTCCGAACATGCCGCTCGCCGCAAAGGCTCTTACCGTGCTGGAGAAACAGCTCACCGGATCGCTCTTTTTTAACGGCCAGGGAGGGGAAGACATTTGGATGAACGGCTGGACTTCCGGTGCCCCCCTCTTGCAAGAGCCGGTAGCCCAAACAATGTCCGGATCCAATATAGGGGAGTTCCGGCTGCGCGTTGGATTCATCTGGTTTCCTCTTGCCTGTTGTGGAGCGATCCATGCGCCGTCGCTTGCCCGGATCAGCCTCTCGCGCGAAATGCGTGCCTGGTCGGTGGGGGGCAAGTATGATCGCCCGATACCCAGACGCCTCGCGGAAGAGCGTGGCGTCCCCAGACATCTGTTTGGGCAAAGAAAGGTGGGGGGCGGCCCTAAGATCGGGGAAATTGGCCTATGTCCGGCGAGCGACGCCGCATTTCGGCGCTTCTGCCGCGACGAGATTGGAAGCAAGCCTGCTTCGGGCATGTGGCGGTCTCTGTATTCCTTCCGGCGGCCTCTGCTCCGGGTGGCACAGCTTTGCGCCTCACTTCCGGCGGGTCCTCGGATTCTGCGGCTATTCAGTTCCCTCACAAGCGATCGCCTCCATCCCTACTGGGGAACGATCACACTTTACATGTTTCACTGGGGTTTCCTTCAACTGAAACGGCGGTACGAGGAAAGCCTGCGTGCGGCTGAAGTTCGAGTTTGGTCCAAGCCGCAACTCTAACTTGGGAAGAAAATTGCCTTGATTACCTGCTCAACCAAGGAACGGGTCGACCAGATGTACGCCGGCATTCATGAAATCTGCACGGTTTCGCGTGGCAACCGCCAGCCCATGGACGGTTGCCGTCGCGGCGATGAGGCTATCCTTGATCGGCATGGTTTTGCCGATTGTGCGGAGGCGTGCCAGCAGTTCCGCCCACTTCAGACCGGTATCCGCGTCCCAAGGCAGACAGTGGAGCCGGCCGGCGCCTGCGTCGAACCACCGCTCCAGTTCGGTCCGCTTCCTTCCTTTGGGTAGGATAAGGATCCCAAATCGCAGTTCGCCCAGAATCACGGGATCGACGGCGATGTCCCGCTCATGCGCGCGAAGCCACTCGATGACACGCGGGTCAGGCGTTGGTTTCGTCGGCTCGCTCAGCACATTAGGGTCGACCAGGTACTTCAAAACGCATCCGTCGATTCAGAGTCGATGGGTACGAAAAAGTCTTTGCTCGGACAGGCAAGCAGCCAATCGATGGCCCCGTCGTTCGGTGAAACCGTCCTCCTGACAAGGCGGTATTCCCCACGCTCGATTCGCTCGACATCGAACTCCTGCCCCGGTTCGATTCGGTCCATCCGCCGGAGTTCGGTCGGCAGGAGGACCTGACCCTTAGATGAAACAGTGGTCCGCATGAAGTTAAGATACCGCCTTACTTGATTGCGGGCCGAGCACGGATGCCTCTCGCGCTCGGGCCGCGGCAAGCCGCCAGAAGCGGTCACTCCTGCCTCAGCGCCACCATCGGGTCCAACTCCGCCGCCCGCTTGCTCGGCAACCAAGCCGCCGCCACCGCCACCACCAGCAACAGCCCCGCCGCCCCCACAAACACTCGCACGTCGAACGAACCCGCTTCGGCCATCATCACGCCCATCGCCTGCACCACGCCCGCCACCACAAACGAACCCACCACAAGCCCCACGCACGTCCACTTCATCCCATCGCCCATCATCAGCCGCACGATCTCCCGCGGCGTCGCGCCCAGAGCAATCCGAACGCCCGCCTCGCGCGTCCGCTCCACCACCAGAAACGACGTCAGCCCATACAACCCCACCGCCGCCAGCATCAGCCCAATTGCCGCGAACATCGACAGCAGCGCCGTCTGAAATTTCGGCTTCGCATAGAACTGGCTCACCTCGCCATCCATCGATCCCAACGTCAGCGCAACGCTCGGCTCAAGCTTCATGATCCGTTCGCGCAGCCCCTCCAGTGCCACCTGCGTCGTCGTCGTCGTCCTCACCACCGCCGTCGCCCGACGCCATCCATACGGCGGCCTCTGATTCTGAAACACACCTGTCGGCGCATCCCCGCGCAGCACATAAAACTCCGCATCCGCCGCCCCACCCACACCGCCATTCAACACGTCCGCTGCCAAGCCCACCACCACCATCGGCGCCTCCAGTTTCACGGTCTTCCCAATCGGATCGTCCTTCCCGTACAACCGCCGCGCCAGCGATTCGCTCATCACAATCGCCTGCTCTGCCCCGCTCGGGTCTTCTTCAGTGAACCCCCGCCCGCGCGTAAGCGGAATCCGCATCGTCTGAAAATATCCCCGCGTCACGTAGCGCCACTTCACAAGCCCGCCCATGCCCGGAGCGTTCCTGTCGCCCCCGCCAATCATCGCCACATACGGTCGCGATCTTGGATCCCCTCCTGGCGGAACCGAATCCGTAATCGTCGCCGCCACCACGCCCGGAATCTCGCCTAACGACCGCTCCAACTCCCGATAAAACCCGATCATCCGCTCGCCTGTCGCATAGCGTTGCTGCGGCAGAATGAACGACGCCGTCACCACGTTCGCTGGAGTGAATCCCAACCGTGTCTGCTGTAGCTTCCACAAGCTCACCAGGAACATCCCCGACACCGTCAACAGCACCAGCGAGATCGCCATTTGCGCCGCCACCAGCACCGGCCGCAATCGATTCCTCGACCGTCCCACCGTGCGCGCACCCGACAAAGCCTCGCCGCTCAACCGTTCCCACGCCGGAGCGAATCCAAACAGCACCGCCGTGCCTACCGACAACGCCAGCGCGAACACCAGCACCCGCCCATCCAACTGCGCCTCCTGCATGCGCAGCACTCCTTCCGGTGCCATCACTTGAAATACGCGCAGTAGCAACAATGCCAGTCCGCACCCTAATGCACCGCCGCCCACGCCGAGCACCAGGCTCTCCGTCAAAGTTTGCGAGGCCAGCCTCCTCGCCGACGCTCCCATCGACGCCCGCACTGCGAACTCCTGCCTTCGCGCCGCCGACCGTGCCAGCAGCAGATGCGCCACGTTCGTGCAGGCAATCAACACGAATGCCAGCACCGCGCCCAACAGTGTCCACAGTGCCGGTTTGTACCCCCGCGTCTGCTGATCGCGCAAGCTCGCCACACGCAGCTTCGTCTGAATCGTCTTCCGGAAATCCGCCGGCACCGACTCCACAAACTGCCGGAACGGCCCCGCCAAACTCGCAGCCGCGCCCTCCACCGTCAGTCCTTTGCGCAAGCGCGCAATCACATGCACCACGCGCTGCTTCTGGCCGTCCCTCTGGTACTGCAGTGGCACCATCAAATCCGCCTTCACCAGCGTAGGCGTCTCAAAATTCTCCGGCAGCACGCCGATGATCCGCGCCGGTCCGCCATCCAGCGTAATCTTCCGCCCCACCGCATCCCGCGCGCCACCAAACCGCGCCATCCAAAATGCGTGGGACAAGATCACCACCGGCTCTGCGCCCGGCTGGTCTTCCTCCTCCGTGAAGTTGCGCCCTACAACCGGCGTCACCCCCAACACCGGCAAAAAGCTCGCCGCCACGCCCGCGCATCCCAATCGCTCCGGCGTCCCATCATTGCGGTCGCAATCGCCCACGCCGCGCCACGCTGTCAGTGCCTCGAGTCCCGTCTCCGCCCGCCGCCACTCCTGATACGTTCCCCAAAAGAACCAATCGTCCGGACTAATCAGCGGCGCGACGATTCCAATCGACACCAGCCGATCCTGATTCGCATAAGGAAGCGGCCGGAACAGGCTCCGGTCCACCACGCTGAACACCGCCGCCGCGCCCCCAATCGCCAGCGCCATCGCCAGCATCGCCGACAACGCAAACCGAGGATTCCGCCGGAACCCCCGCAACGCATACCGCACGTCCTGCGCCGCCGCGTGAACCCACCCCGTCCCCCGCGCGTCCCGGCACTCTTCTTCGACCTCAACCCCGCCAAACGCCAACC
>JBDTVQ010000423.1:0-5858 GCA_040007195.1 Acidobacteriota bacterium
TTGACCCAGCCGGTTTGCCCGACCGAAGGCAGGTCCGCCTTTACAGGCGCAATAAAAGACCAATGGCTCTGATAATGGGCGCCCTCGGCGATCCATCGTTTCAGCGCGGCGATTTCGGCATCCTTCAGACGCTCATGCCCCAGATATGCCGGGGGCATGCGCAAGGTCTTGTTCTGCGACTCGACGCGCTGCACCAGTGTGCTGTGTTCCGGGTCACCCGCGATGATGGCCCGTTTTCCGCCGCCGAGATCCGATTTCGCTTCGGATTCAATATCCAAGCGGAGTTTACTCTTTCGCTGGTTCTTGTCCGGACCGTGGCAGGTATAGCAGCGGTCCGAGAGGATGGGCCGGATGTCGCGATTGAACTGCACTTCGGCCGCTTGCGCGCACGCAAAAACACTCAGCGCCAACAGCGGAGCAAACTTCATGATGCAACGCTATTGTATCGACCCTCACGGAATCGGCGGCGGCGCGGGCGAACTCGGGGCGGGTCTTCCATCCACAGTGCGTGGTTCCATCAGCTCAGAGCGCGAGCCGTCGGGATCGAACAGGTTTAGTTGGCGGCGCCTGTTTACACCCGTGCGGATTTCCATTGGCTTGTTGTAGCCTGTTGCCTTCGCCCTCGGTTCCAGCCATTTAAGCGAGGCATCCATGTCGGGCACTTCGAGCGCAATGTGATGCTGTGAGCCACGGGCCGTTTCGCCGGGCAGTTCCTTATAGAGCATGAACTCGATATAGTCCTGTCCGTCGGGCACGCGCATGTTGACCCAGCTCAACGAGTTCGGGTCGCGGGTGCCGCGCCAGAACTCTTCGAAGCCGAGGATGTCGCGGTAGAACGCCATTGCCTTGCCGAGCGAACCCACGATGATGCCGACATGCATCATGCGGGCCGAGACGCGGTCCTTCGGCACAAACTTCCCTTTGTCGCGCATGCTCCAACCGTCGGGCATGTACTGAACGATTTCCACCGTGTGGCCGTCGGGATCCTTGACGTTGAAATTCAGGTTACCGATGCGTCCTTTGCCGACCTTTTCCGGCACCTTTACGCCTTTCGACGCGAGGTACTTGCGCATGGCTTCGGCGTCGGTAGTCTCAATTGAGATGTGGTTCAACCGATCAGTGCCGGCGGCCTTTTCGGGGAACAGTTCGATGTGCTGGCGGTCGTTCACTTTGACGAACGTGAGTGAAAGCGAGCCGTCGGCGTTTTTCAGGTCGAAACACTCCTGGTAGCCCAGCAGTCCTGTGTAGAAGTTGCGCGCCGCGGCGATATCCTTCACGTAAAAGGCCATGTGCGCGACGCCGGTGATGGGAGGACGCTTCACCTCCTGCGCCCAAAGCGCGGCGCTCGCCGCCAGTCCCAGCCATACGATCCGTCGCATCTGGACAGTCTATCTTCCCTCGCCGGCTTGTGCCATCATGAAATCCATCCGGACCGCGTGTTCCGCAGCAAGGAGATCGGATGCCCTCATTTGACGCCATACGCACGCTACCCTCTTTCCGCCGCCAATTCGGCCCGGCAGCACCCGTAGCGCCCGCCAAGCTATCCGGAGCACTCGACCCGGGCGAACTTCAAATCAAAATCCTCATTCCGAACGATCCAACTGCGCAGGCGCTGGCGACCTCGATATTCCAGGCGATCAAACAAGCCCATCGAACCTGGCAATCGACCGCGGTGCTAACGGGCGTGATGGTAAACGCGGTGACGGCTGTGGGCGGCATTGTCGTGGGACCTCCGCTGACTCCCTTGATCATCGCTAACATTCAGGGCAAGAACAGCGCCGAACAGAAACTTGTGAAGGCGATTGCGACGGTCGTCGGGACGTCATGGCTGACCTACACGTCGACCATTCGGGTTCCTGGCTTGCCCTGGTATCCTGCCTTCGCGGCCGTTCCTGGCCCGGTCGCTCCTCCGACTCCCAACATCCCGTCTCCACTCTTGACTCTCACGCAGATCGCAGCCCCCCTCAATTCGCCGGTAATGAAGGCGCAGATTATTGGACAACTGGCCGGGGACAGGAGCAGGGAAAAAATTATCGACGCGGTTCTCGTCGCGTTCGCGCAGTTCTTTTCGATCTGGCAAGTGACCACGATGGTGACCAATGTCCTCGGGACTGGTCCGGTTCCTTCCTTTGCTCCTCCGTTCGTTCCCGTGGGTCCTGTTGTCGCCGGAGTGGGAACCATGATTCCTGGGGGCTTTATCTGAAGCGTATCCTTCTCATCGAGCCGCCGTCACCGGAACGCCTGGGTGCTCCGTTGCTTGGGTTGCAATCGCTTGCGGCGTCGTTGCTGACGGCAGGGCACGAAGTCGTCGTGATCGATGCCGCGGCGCGTGAGTTGCATCCAACGGCCGAAGACATCGTGCGCCAGGCCGAAGCGATGAGACCGGACATCATCGGTGTGGCCCTGTTCACCCGGTGGGTGTGGCATGCATATCAGTTGATTCCGCATTTGCGCGGACTGGCCCCGCTTCTGGTGGCGGGCGGTCCGCATGCCACGGCGCGGCCGTTGGAGCCGTTGTCTCGCGGTTTCGATGTTGTCATTTCCGGCGAAGCCGAACAGGCGATGTGTTCCGTGGCCGAAGCGAATGGCCGGCAGGAGTTCGCCCAAATTCCGGGCATCTGGTATCGCGGCGGCGGAGGAGCGCCCGCGGCCGGCCCTCATGGGTCGCCGCTCGATGACCTTGACCGGCTTCCGCACCCGCTTCACGCACAGCGTCTGTTCGATTCGCGCTGGTACCACTCCGGCGGGCAGCAAATAACGCCGGGTGGCATCCTCACTTCGCGTGGTTGCCCGGCGCGCTGTACGTTTTGCGCGAATTATGTGACAGGGCGGCGGTTCCGATTCCGTTCGGCGGCGCACGTCGTAGAAGAGTTGAATGCCTACAATGAGCGTTACGGCGTCACCTTCTTCCCGTTCTGGGACGATGCATTCACGGCGGACTCCAAACGCTTACTGGAGTTGTGCGCTGCCTTCGAATCGGACCTGCGCTTCCCGATTCAGTGGAGCGCTATCACGCGCGCCAATATGGTTACTCCCGCTTTGCTGGCCGCGATGAAGCGTGCCGGATGCGTTTCGGTGAACTTCGGCGTGGAGAGCGGCGATGACGGTATTCTCCGGGTGATCAAGAAGGGCGTGGCGACGCGGCACGTAGTGCAGGCGCTCGAATGGTCGAAGGCGCTGGGCCTCACGACGGCGTGCAACTTCATGCTCGGATTTCCGCAGGACACGCCGGCCACGCTGCAGAACACGTTGCGTTTCATGGAGTCGATTGCGCCGATGGTGGACAGCTTCTCCACGCTGGGCGTTGCTGTTCCCTTTCCGGGCACGCCGTTGTATGAGGATTTCCACTTTCAATATGGGTTCACGGACTGGTGGCTGCGGGAGAGCCATTCGCACTACACCGCGTATCCACCCATCACCGATTTTGACCGCTTCTATCGCCACTACATCGACGATGCGAATCTAGAGCTGGATTTTTTCCGGTATTCGGCTCCGGTGAGGGAGGCGATTCGAGAGGCGCTGCGGTACAAAGCCGAGCACAACCTTCGGCGCATGGGGCTGCTGCATGACCCCGTGTACCGGCCCATCCCCGCGGCGTGAGCGATTGGGCTGAAGTTGCGCGGCGGGAGGGCTTCGCTCATCGTCGCGGACTTCTCGATGCCGCGGTCATTACGTCTCTGCGGGATGCCGTGCTTGCTTCGCTCGGGCAACATGGTTTGTCAAACGTGGTCGCCGTGCAGTGCGACATTATGCCGCTCGATCTCGTCGGTAGGCTGCGAAGCGATCGCCAACTCACGGGCGCGCTGGCCGCAATTTTGCGGGCCGAGCCGCTGCCGATTCACGCAGATGTCCTGCGCATCGTGGGGCCTGGGGAAACACCCACACCACCGCACAGGGATGCCGAGTACCTGTCGCAGGATCCGCTATGGATTGCGTGGATTCCTCTGGACGGTTGCGCGATTGAGCGGGGCCCACTCGTGGTGAACGCCTCCACGGCCCCCTTGCCGCTGCCTTGCTCTATCGGCGACGTCATATTCTTTTCTTCGCAGACCGTTCACGCCACGCTGCCGAACACGAGCGGCGCGACCCGCCTGTCGATCGACTTTCGATTCACGAAGTGAGATACACTTTTGGCACCCAGGCAATCGATTTGAGCTGAATGCCGTTGGAACGAACGACGGCACGGCTTTGACGAATGACGACGGGAGGGCTCCGACTACCCCCGCCACGCAAAGTGAAAGGATCCCTCTATCTATGCTCGCCACGCCCTGGAATCAGCGCAAGAATTCGTACGATGTTGTCGTGATCGGCTCCGGCTATGGGGGCGCGATTTCCGCCGCCCGCCTTGCTTCGGCGCAGCTCAACCCAAAGCCGTCGGTGTGTATTCTCGAGCGTGGTAAGGAATGGGAGCCGGGACATTTTCCGGAAGACGTTCCAGGGATTCTGGGCGCGGCGAGAAGCGATCTGAATCCTCTTGGGCTGTTCGAATTCCTGAACTACCAGGACATCTCCGTTATCAAGGGATCGGGGCTGGGTGGCACCTCGCTGATCAATGCGAATGTTGCCATTAGGCCTAATCGTGAGGTGTTCGAGCAATTCCATTGGCCCACGGCGATTTCCTTCGACGAACTGTCGGATCACTACGATACGGCGCAGGCAATGCTCGGCGCCGGCCCCCATCCGCGAGCGTTGGATTTGCCCAAAGTGAAGGCGCTGCAGACGCGCGCGGCACAACTGGGCGGGAACGCAGAGGCGCTGAACATCGCCGTCAACTTCACGATTGACGGGAACAATCCGCATGGCGTGGAGCAGCATCCCTGCAACGATTGCGGGAACTGCGTCAGCGGGTGTAACGTCCGGGCGAAGAATACACTGCAGATGAACTATCTGCCGATGGCGAAGAACGCCGGCGCCACCATCCTCACGCAAGCCACCGTCGAGTATCTGGAGAAACTTCCTGGCGGCGGTTGGCGCATCCACGGGCAACATGTCGAGAACCTCCTGGTGAAGGAGCGATTCCAGATCGATGCGAATGAGATCATTCTGTCGGCGGGTTCGTTGAACTCCACCGAGATATTGCTGCGCTCGGAGATGCGCGGTCTTTCGGTTTCTCCGGCGCTCGGTACCAAATTCAATGGGAACGGCGATTTCTTTGGCCTTGCCTACAATGGCGCACCGGAGACGGATGTGCTGGGTTACCGCTATAAACAGAAGCCGGGACCGGGCGATTCGGCCGCGCCCGGTCCGAACATTGTCGGCATTGTGAGGTATAACGGCGCATTGCCGCAGGCGCAGCGCATTGCCATCGAAGACTTTTCGTTTCCCGTAGCCTATGTCGACGCGGCGAAGTTGTTGTTTGCCTCGCTACGCGGGCAGGACACCGTGGCCGGAGACGAGGACGCACAGCGCGCCCGCATGCAGCGCGATCTGGAACCGTTCCATCGCCGCTACGATCCGGAAGGCGCGATGAACCATACGATGCTGTACCTGGTGATGGGCATGGACGACGCGCGCGGCACCGTGCAGTTCGAAGCGCCGTGGAACGAGCCCGACGGGCGTATTCGCGTTGCTTGGGACCAGGCAGGGCAGCAGCAGATTTTCACGCGCATGAACGACGAGCTGCGCCGCCACGCCCGGGCGTTGCATGCCAATTTTATTGCGAATCCCACGTGGAGCGTCTTCAATCTGCGCCATCTGGTGACGGCGCATCCCCTGGGCGGTTGTCCGATGGGGGACGACTACCTGCAGGGAGCGGTGGATGCGTTCGGGCGCGTGTTTTCCGGCGATGGCAGCGTGCATCCTGGCCTGTACGTTACCGACGGTTCGGTGATTCCCAGCGCGCTCGGCGTGAATCCGTT
>JBDTVQ010000424.1:0-5818 GCA_040007195.1 Acidobacteriota bacterium
CCCAACACCACCAACATCCGCTTCGACGGCATCTCCGCCGAATCCCTCGTCATCGCCCTCGACCTCCGAGGCTTCGCCGTCTCCACCGGCGCCGCCTGCTCCAGCGGTTCCGTTGAACCCTCCCACGTTCTGCTCGCCATGGGGCTCACGCCCGCCGAAGCCCGTTCCAGCATCCGCCTCTCCCTCGGCCTCGGTAACACCGCCGAACAGGTCGACTTACTCATCGAAGCTGTGTCGGCTTCCGTATCGCACTTGCGCAAGTTATCTCCCACTTATGCGGCGGCCGCCCAATGAGCAACGACCTCATCGCCGTCGCCATGTCCGGAGGCGTCGATTCCTCCACCGTCGCCGCCATGCTCCGCCGCGACGGCCATCCCATCGTCGGCATGACCATGCAGCTCTGGAACCAGCGCCGCTTGCCCGAAGTGGCTACGGAAGGCGCTACCGGCCGCTGCTGCTCCCTCGACGATGTTTATGACGCCCGCTGGGTCGCCAACCAGCTCGGCATCCCCTACTACGTCGTCAACTTCGAAGACCGCTTTGAGCAGCAGGTCGTCCGTCCCTTCGTCGCCGAGTATCTCGCCGGACGCACGCCCATCCCTTGCACGCTCTGCAATAACTTCGTCAAGTTCGATCAGTTCCTCGACATGGCCGAAGGCGTCGGCGCCCAGCGTGTCGCCACCGGCCACTATGCCCGCATCCGGCACGACGAGGCGTCCAATCGCTGGCAGCTTCTCCGGGCCGCCGATCCCGCGAAGGACCAGACTTACTTCCTCTGGGGTCTCACCCAGGATCAACTCTCCCGCACCCTCTTCCCCTTGGGCGAAATGAAGAAGCCCGACGTCCGCGCCCTCGCCCGCGAACTCGAAGTGCCCACCGCCGAAAAGCACGACTCCCAGGAGATCTGCTTCGTCCCCAATGGCGACTACGCCGCCTTCCTCGACGCCTATCTCAAGGAACAAGGTGAGACCGCCCCCACCGTCGAAGGCGATGTCGTCTCCAGCGATGGCCGTGTCCTCGCCCACCACTCCGGCGTCCATCACTTCACCGTCGGCCAGCGCAAGGGCCTCGGTGTCTCCGCCGCCGAGCCGCTCTACGTCATCTCCACCGACCCCGCCACGCAGCGCGTAACAGTCGGTTCGAACAACGACCTTCTCCGCGCCGCCTTCCACGCCAAGGACATCAACTGGATCTCCATCCCGCCGCCCTCCGCCCCCGTGCGGGCCGAGGTCCGCATCCGCAACAAGCACCTGCCCGCGCCCGCAACTCTTCACCCCACCGGCGACTCACGTGTCGAGGTCCGTTTCGACGAACCGCAGCGCGCCGTCACCCCAGGCCAGGCGGCCGTCTTCTACTCCGGCGAACTCGTGCTCGGCGGCGGTTGGATCGAGTAAACTCGCAGGGAACCGGCGCACCCTAGTGAAGCAGCGAAGCCCTCTCCGCAACCGCCTTGAATGGACCCTCGTGCGCACGCTGCTCGCCACGCTCCGCCTTGGACCGCGATCGTTCGCCTTCTCTCTAGCGCGCCTCTACGTCGGGATACTCGACCTCTTCATCCCCAAGCTCCGCCGCGTCGCCAAGCGCAACGTCGTCCTTGCCCTGCCGGATATGGACAGCGATGCCCGTTCGCGCATCGTCGATGCGAGCTTCTACTCCCTCGCCCGCCTGGTCGTCACTCTCGCCCGCATGCCGTCGATCACAGCCCAGTCAGACCCCGCCCAAAACATCTCCTCCTGGATTCGTTACGACGGTCTCGAGCACTTCCACACCGCCAAAGCGCACGGCAAAGGCGTCCTCTTCGCGACGGCCCACCTCGGGAACTGGGAGCTCAGCGCCGTCGCGCACGGCCTGCTCACTGAGCCCATGCACGTGGTCGTCCGCGCCCTCGACAACCCGTTGCTCGACGCAGAATCCACCCGCCTTCGCACCCTCTCCGGAAACCGCGTCATCGGCAAGCGCGATTACGCCCGCGGCATCCTCCGCGCCCTCGCCGCCAATGAAGCCGTCGGCATCCTGATCGATCAGAACGTCGCCGCCGCGGAAGGCATCTTCGTCCCGTTTTTCGGAATGCCCGCCTGCGTCTCCCCCAGCTTCGCCAAACTCGCCGCTCACTCCGGCGCCATGATCATCCCGGGCTTCGCGCTGTGGTCGCCCGAGGAGAACCGCTACATCCTCAAGTTCTATCCGCCCTTCCACGCTGGTGGCGACGCCGAAGCCGCCACCCGCCGCATTCACGCCCATCTCGAAGAGGTCATCCGCGCCTACCCCGGCCAATGGCTATGGATGCACCGCCGCTGGAAGACGCGCCCCGAAGGCGAACCGCCCATCTACTAACCATCCACCCCGACCGGCTGTCTACAGGTCCATCTGCGTGCCCAGTTCCACCACCTGCCGCGGCGGCAACCCAAAGAAACGGTCGGCAGGGACCGCGTTGCGATGCAGGAACGCAAAGATCGATTCGGCGACGACGCCCATCTGCCCCTTCGACGACGCAATCAGGTTCTCGCGCCCGAGATAGTAAGTCACCTCGTCCTCGACAAATGGAATCTTGTGCGCCGCAACTACCCGCTCCAGCTCCGGCAGAATGTGCAGGTCGTCCATGAAACCAAACCGCATCACGATACGATGGAACCCGCTCGGTAAGTGCTCCCAGGTGAAGCGCTCCGCTTCGGGCACCACTGGTTCGCCGGTAATCTTTACCGTCAATAGCACCACCGTCTCATGTAACGCACGGCTCCGCTCCACATGCCGCACCAGGGGCCACGGCAGCATGTCGGAGTTCGAGTTCATGAACACCGCTGTGCCCGGAACGCGCGCCGCGAGCCGCTTGTTCACCCGCGCCTCGGCGGCGTCCCATGAGCTGAAGCGCACGCGCGCACGGTGCCCCATCAGGGAACGCCCACGATTCCAGATCAGCATGATCCCCAGAACCACGGCGCCGATCATCACCGGCACGTCGACGCCGTCCTTGAACTTCCCAAGGTTGGCCGCCAGGAACGGCAAATCGAGCGCCAGAAATCCCACCAGCACGGCGAGCGACTTTCCCAGTCCCCACTTCCAGGTCTTGCGGGCGACCAGAAAGAACATCACCGACGTGATCGCCATCGTCCCCGACACCGCAATGCCATACGCCGCGGCCAGTTTGCTCGACTCACGGAATACCAGCACGAGCAGGACGCATCCGATTCCCAGGAAATAGTTGATGCGCGGAATATAGATCTGCCCTTCCATGTCATGCGCCGTGTGGCGTATGTTGAAGCGCGGGAAAAACCCCAGTTGAACGGCCTGCCGCGTCAGCGAGAATGATCCGGAGATCAACGCCTGCGACGCGATCACCGCCGCCGTGCTCGACAGAATCACCAGCGCGATCGTAGCCGGACCTTGGGGCACCATCGTGAACATCGGGTTTGCCGCCGCCGTAGGGTCGCGCAGCACGTGCGCGCCCTGGCCGAAGTAGCCGAGAATCAGGCAGGGGAACACGATCCACAGCCACGCCCTGCGAATAGGCTTCACGCCAAAATGCCCCATATCGGCATAGAGCGCTTCGCCGCCGGTGATGGCCAGCACGACGGACGAAAGGATGTGCAATCCGGGCCAGCCGTGGCGGGCGAAATACTCAACCGCATGGTGCGGCGAGATAGCCCACAGGATCTCCGGATTGATCGTCAGATGATAAATCCCCAACAGGCCCAGAGTAAGAAACCACACAAGCATCACCGGCCCGAACAGGATGCCCACCGTGCCTGTCCCACGCGACTGTATGGAGAACAGGCCGATTAGAATCGCGCAACTCAGCGGTACCACATACTGCGCCCACGCCGGATCGGCGATCGCCAAACCTTCCACCGCTCCCAGTACAGAGATTGCCGGTGTGATCACCCCATCGCCGTAAAGCAATGCCGCTCCCATCGCCGCAAACACCGCCACTGTCGTGATCATTCCCGGCCGCGCCGTACGCAGTTGCTCCGGCACAAGCGCCAGCAACGCGAAGATGCCGCCCTCGCCCTTGTTGTCCGCACTCAGAATGAAGGTCAGGTACTTCACAGTGACCACGAAAGTGATCGACCAGAAGATCAACGAAAGAATTCCGTAGAGATCCGCCTGCGGGGCATTGTGTCCGCCGCTCGCGTGAAGACCCTCCTTTAACGTGTAGAGGGGGCTGGTACCAATGTCGCCGAATACAACTCCGAGCGCGCCAATTGTCAGCGCACCCATGCCGGCTTTGTGTGTGGAATGTTCCGAGGTCACTGAGTGTCAGTGTAGACTGCCACTCAAACCACCTGCATCACTTCGCGGCTGCCGGTCATATAGAGTTCCGTGTAGCCTTTCATTTTTTCGCGCATCTCGGTGCCCGACATGTACTCTTTCATTCGCGCCTCAAACTCGGTGGGGTTCTCGGCCTCGTACTCCAGAACTACGCGATTGAAATCGCCGGTCATGTCCGTCAGTACGCGATATCCCGGCATCTGTGCCGTCGCGGCAACATCTTTCACCAGTGCCGCCAGCTTGCTTGCCATTCCCGGCTTGGCGACAAAACAATTCCGGATTACGATCATGGTTTCTACTCTCCTTCTGCCAATTTCCCCAACGCTTCCCCCGCTAACTGAAACATCGACCACTCGGCTTTGGGAACGGCGCCCAGCTTTTTGTAGAACTCAATCGAAGGCTCGTTCCAATTCAACACCGACCATTCCAGGCGCCCGCAGTTGCGCGTCTTCGCCAACTTCGCCAGATATCGCAGCAGCGCGAATCCCAGGCCCTTGCCGCGCGCTTCGGGCTTGACGTATAGGTCTTCCAAATAGATTCCCGATTGCGCCAGAAACGTCGAGTAGGTAGAAAAGTACAGCGCAAAGCCCGCGCACTCCTCACCGTCGTAGGCAAACACGGCCTCTGCCGCCGGCTTAGGACCGAACAGCGTCGCGTGCAGCCTCTCCTCGGTCGCCACCACTTCGTGCGCCAGCCGTTCATAGTCGGCCAATGCGCGAATCATTTCCAGTATCAGCGGCACGTCCCGTTCCGTCGCGGGCACGATCCGCACGCCTCCGCTGCTCATACTTTGTATGCCCCGTACAACGCGAAGGGACCGTTCTTGTGAATCACGTCCACTTGGCCGAAGCCCGCTTCGCGCAACCGGTCCAGTTGCCAGACCAGCGGCCGCGGCGTGTCCTCTTTCGCAATATAGGCAAACACATGGTCCCGGTAAGCCTCATCGCGCAGCCCCGCCAGATAGGCGCCGTAGCGCGCCCACATTGCCGCCTGAGTTTGTTCGTGCCAGTGTTCAACCATGTCGACGATCCACAGTGCGCCGCCGGGCTTGAGCGCATCGTGCACTTTGCGGAACACCATCCGCCATTCGCCCTCTCCGCGCAGATGATGGAACACCGCCGCCCCCACTGCAAAGTCGAATCGCTCGCGCCCGAGGTCGCTATCCCGGATGTCGGCCTGCACGGTTTCCAATTGGAGCGACGGTCTTGCGGTGAGCAGCCGTTGCCGTGCCCGGTCGAGCATCGGTTCGCTCAGGTCCATCACCGTCGCGCGCCGCACCTCGGGCAATGCTTCCAGCAAGCGAAGGCTGTAATTGCCCGCGCCGCAGCCGATGTCGAGCAATGCCTCCGCCCCCGGCCGTATCGCGGCGCAGATGTCGGCAACCAGATCGAGCATCAGCCGCGAATCCATCGCCGCCACTTGCCCCGCTTCAACGTTGCTGAACCGCTCCACGTCGGCGTCAAAGCGCGCGCGAATCTCTTCGACGGTCGACTTTCCGCTATAGTCCATCAGTTATCGCTCCACTTCTCTCGAAACTTCATGCTAGCGCCTG
>JBDTVQ010000425.1:0-5803 GCA_040007195.1 Acidobacteriota bacterium
GCCTCAGTAGACGGCTTTTTGCTACACATCACTCGTGAGAAATGCGGACTAGCGGTACCCCGCCGCCTGCAGCTCGAAGAGTTCCGCATAGCGGCCGCCGAGGGCGAGGAGTTCGTCGTGGCTGCCTTCTTCGAGGATGGAGCCGTTTTCGAGCACCAGAATGTGGTCGGCCATGCGCACGGTGGAGAAGCGGTGGCTGATGAGGACGGCCATCTTGCCGCGGGTCAGTTCGGCGAAGCGCTGGAAGACCTCGAACTCGGCGCGGGCGTCGAGGCTGGCGGTGGGCTCGTCGAGGATGAGCACCTGGGCGTCGCGCATGTAGGCGCGCGCGAGGGCGATCTTTTGCCACTGCCCGGCGGAGAGGTCGGCGCCGCCTTCGAAACGGCGGCCGAGCATGTTGTCGTATGCCTTGGGAAGCCCGGCGATGACGGGTTCGGCGGCGCTCTTGCGGGCGGAGTCCTCAATCCGGTCCTGCTCGGCGAGATGCTCGATGCGGCCGAAGCCGATGTTCTCGCGGACGAGCATGTCGTAGCGCATGTAGTCCTGGAAGATGACGCCGATCTCGCGGCGGAGGTCCACCGGATCGTACTCCTGGATGGGGCGGCCATCGAGGAGGATGGCGCCGCTGGTCGGCTCGTAGAGGCGGGCGAGGAGCTTGACGAGGGTGGTCTTGCCGGCGCCGTTTTCACCGATGAGGGCCACGCGCTGGCCGGGTTCGAGGCGGAAGCTGACGTCACGGAGGGCGACGCGCCCGCTGCCGGGGTAGGCGAAGGATACGTTGCGAAACTCGAAGCCCGTCTGGATCGGGCGCGGCGCCGGAAGCCAGACGATACCTTCAGGTGGAACTTCAATTTGCGGGGTCATCTCGAAGAATTCATAGAGGTCTTTGAGATAGAGGGCCTGCTCACTGACGTCGTTGACGCGGCGGAAGAGTTCCTCGATCAGGCCGCGCGAGCGGGCGAAGGACCCGGCGAGGAAGGTGAGGTCGCCGATGGTCAGGGCGCCATAAAGGGTGCTGCGGATGATGAACAGATATGCGAGGTAATAGCCGCCGGTTCCGATGATGTTCAAGGCACCGCCGACGGTGGCGCGGCGGATGGCCAGCCGGCGGTTTTCGGCGAAAAAGCGGTCGGCGAGATTGCGGTAGCGGTTGGCCAGGTAGGGGCCGAGGCCGAAGATCTTGACCTCTTTGGCGCTCATCAGCGAGGCGCCGAGGAGGCGGACGTATTCGAGCTCGCGGCGCTCCGGTGTCCAGCGGTAGAGAAGCGAATAACTCAAGCCTGCAAAATGACTTTCACCCAGGAATGAAGGTAAGACTGCAAGAACCAGGAGGAGCATCAGCCAGGGCGAGAACAGGAGCAGGCCGGCCGAGAGAGAGGCCAGGGTGATGAGGTCCTGGGCGAGGGTGAAGAGGCTGGAGAGGAGACCTAGCCTGCCGGTGGTCTGGCGGCGGGCGCGCTCCATTTTGTCGTAGAACTCCGGTTCCTCGAAGCGGGCGAGGTCGAGGGCGGAGGCATGCTCCATGAGGCGGATGCTGATCTGGTTGGTGAAGCGGTCGCCCAGGAGGCTGTCGCAGAAGGCGACGCCGCGGCCCAGCCAGTCGCTGAGGATGGCGAGCCCGAACTCGATGCCGACGAGGGTGTAGACGCCGTCCACAGGGGCTGTCTTTGCGCCCAGGGACGCCACCACGCCATCGATGATCAGTTTTCCGACCCAGAGCATGGCCAGCGGAAGAAGGGCCTTGCAGAGGCGCAGGGCGAGGCTCGACAGGACCAGCGGAGGGGAGGTCTGCCAGACCATCCGGAGGAGGGGCGGAATGTTGCGGAAAGCACCCAGCCGTTCGCGCCAACCCGATGGTTCCGGGCGCTTAGGAAGGGGAGGGTGCATGAGCGCAGTGTAACGGAAAAGCCCACCGGGTGGTGGGCTTCTCGTCTCTTCAACCGCCGTCGAAGAGGATGTTCATTGGGAGAATCAGAATCGACAAGAACGACAGTCGAATCCTTTGTTGATTTGGAGTTTATCGCCTGAGGGCGAATGAGTCAAGGGAAAAAGTCCCGAAAAAAAATCGACTGTATTCGCCAGATTCTAAATCACTTATCAACATTAACAGAATCGGGAAGGCTGTTGATAACCTGTGGATATCGTGTGGGAATCGATCCCGCTTCGACGCTAAGCGGACGGATCAATTGGGTTTAGACGAGAGGTTTAGGGGTAGTGAATCGACCTATCGGCGGTGGTCGTCGATGTGAAGGGTGAGCATTGCTTCGTCTTCACGCTCCCATCCGAGATAGCGCCGTCCGAAGAATTTCACACCGGCGATGAGCGCGCCCAAGCCGAGAGTGAGCAGGATCAAAAAGCCGGCAAATTTGAAGGCGGTGAGGATCACATCGCCCATGTTGGGACCGGAGGATTTGCTGGTTTCATCCCAGGAGATGCTGGCCTGGTAGTTCACTTTGGCCAGGAGGCGTTCGGCTGCGTCGGGGTTGGCGGCGCCGATCAGAAGGGCCACCATCGGACCCGTTCGCTTGGCCATGACGCCATTCAATTTTTGAAATTCGATGACCTGTTTTTTGGCAATGGCCGGCGTGGGGTACGAGAAGATAGCCATCGTGGCGGTCCCATCCGGCGTGGTGTAGCGTCCAATTTGCGCTTCAGCGCCCATGTGGAAAGCGGCGATGGAAGGCGGCACGCGGGGTTCGAATTTTTCGAGCGACACCGGGCCGATAACGTAGCGTTCGGAGTTGGCCGCGAGGCCTTCGGAAGGAAGGTAGCTGGACAGGATGGGAAGAGGCGCGCGTTCCAGCCGCGGCAATTGAACGAACAGGATCTGACGCTTTTCCTCATCCGGAATGTGACCTTCCAGCAGGATCACATAGTTACCAAAGGTGAAATAGGCGTTCTGGCCGTTCTCGAGGGCGAGATCGGTGAGTTTCGATTTGCGCCAACCGGCCGGGTGCTGCCATTGAAAGACGGCCATGGCGGCGGTGGAGTCCGAGAGCCGCCAGGCCGAGGCGGTGAACTTCACCTTGCCGTCGTCATAGGTGGCGCGCTCGGCTTCCTTGAGGCCGAATTCCTTCCAAACCATCGCGTCGTCCGGGGTGATCATGTTGAGGGAGGTGCGCTTGTACTCCCACCATTGCTCGGGCCAGATGGCGGCCGGGGAGACGGCGGGGAGGAGGATGAGGGCCAGAAGCGCCCAGGCGGTGGCGGGGAGGCTATGTTCCGCGGAGCAGGGCGTAATACGGTGCTGAGCGGCGGTGGGGCGGAGGCTGTGCTGAGCGGCGGGCAGGCGCGGGCTGTGCTGACCGGAGGTGGGGCGGAGGCTGTGTTGGCCGGCGGGGAGGCGCGGGCTGTGCTGAGCGGCGGGCAGGCGAAGGCTGTGTTGAGCGGCGGGCAGGCGCGGGCTGTGCTGAGCCGAGGAGGGGGGGGCGTTGTGGAGAACGGAGCCGGGCTGGGGGCGTCCGGCGCAGGCGTTGGCGACTACCCCGAAGACGGGGGTGTCCGCCCCACCGTGGCGGCTGGTTAGGCCCCGTGGCATTTTTTGTATTTCTTGCCGCTGCCGCAGGGGCAGACTTCATTTCGCCCGACTTTGTTGGCTTTCAGCGTGGGCTGCTGCTGGACGGTCGTGCCCGTGCCGACCATGGAGATGGCGTCGAGTTCCTTCTCTTTCTTCTTTTCCAGGCGGCGGGTGAAGTCGGTGAGCGAGTTCTGAGCGGCCTGGCGCTGCTCAGCGGATACGGACACCGCCTGCTGCTCCCCCAAATCGTCATCGTCCTCGTCGTCTTCGTCAGGCGAATAGGGATAGGCGGACCCGGGTTCGACGGCCTGGAGGAAGAAGAGGTAACGGATGGTTTCCTCTTCGATGCGGTCCATCATCGCCTCAAAAAGGATAAACGACTCCTTTTTGTACTCGATCAGCGGATCTTTCTGTCCGTAGCCGCGGAGGCCGATACCTTCCTTAAGGTGATCCATCGAGAGCAGGTGATCTTTCCACTGCTGATCGATGACGTTCAACATGACGATGCGCTCGGTGTCGCGCATGACTTCGGGGCCGACGAGCGCTTCCTTGTCGTTGTAGCGGCGTTCGATGCTTTCGTAGATCCGCTCTTCGATCTCCTCACGGCTGAGGCCGGCGAGGGATTCGAGATTGATGCGGACACCGTACTGGTTCAGGATTTCGGTCTGCAGGCCGGGGAGGTCCCACTGGTCGGGGCGCGAATCGGGCGGCATTTTCAGATCGATGAAGGTCTGCAGGATGCCACGCGCGTATTCGAGCATCTTCTCGCGTCCGTGGCCGCCTTCGAGCAAAGACCGGCGCATACCGTAGACGGATTTGCGCTGCTTGTTCATCACGTCGTCGTATTCGAGGAGGTGTTTACGAGCGGCGAAGTTTTGCGCCTCGACAGCCTTTTGCGCGGCCGCGATGCGCTTGGTGATGAGGCCGGATTCGATCGGCACATCTTCTTCCATGCCCAGGCGGAGCATGAGGCCTTGAATGCGTTCGCCGCCGAAGATGCGCATGAGGTCGTCTTCGAGCGAGAGATAGAAGCGCGAGCTGCCGGGATCGCCCTGGCGTCCGGCGCGTCCGCGAAGCTGATTGTCGATGCGGCGCGATTCGTGGCGTTCGGTACCCAGGATGTGCAAACCACCGGCGTTGACTACGTCGTCGTGCTCGATTTTGCACTGGTCGGTGTACTTACGGAAGACCGGTTCCCATTGCTCTTTCGTGACCGTTTCGGGATCGATCGACTGCTTACGGAAGTACTCCTTGGCCATGTATTCGGGGTTGCCGCCGAGCAGAATGTCGGTTCCGCGGCCGGCCATGTTGGTAGAGACGGTGACCATGCCTTTGCGGCCGGCCTGAGCGACGAGGAAGGCTTCGCGCTCATGGTTTTTCGCGTTCAGCACTTCGTGCTCGACGCCCATTTTGGTGAGGATTTTCGAAAGTTTTTCCGACTTTTCGACGCTGACGGTGCCGACGAGAATGGGCTGGCCTGTGGCGGTGCGCTCCTTGATCTCTTTGGCGGCGTTGCGGAACTTCTCTTCGAGCGTGCGGTAGACAATGTCGTCGGTATCCTTGCGGATCATGTCCCGGTTGGTGGGAATGGGCACGACATCGACGTTGTAGGTTTTGGCAAACTCGGCGGCTTCGGTTTCGGCGGTGCCGGTCATGCCGCTGAGCTTTTTATAGAGGCGGAAAAAGTTCTGGAAGGTGACGGTGGCGAGCGTCTGATTTTCGCGCTCGATCTTCACGCCTTCCTTGGCTTCCACAGCCTGGTGAAGGCCGTCGGACCAGCGGCGGCCGGGCATGAGGCGGCCGGTGAACTCGTCGACGATGATGACCTGTCCCTCTTTGACGAGGTACTCGCGGTCGCGCTGGTAGAGCACGTGGGCGCGCAGGGCCTGCTGGACGTGATGGTTGATCTCGATGTTTTCGGGATCGTACATATTGTCGATGCCGAGGAGGCGTTCGACCTTGAGCACGCCTTCTTCGGTGAGGGCGACGCTGCGGTGCTTTTCGTCGACGGTATAGTCGCCGGTGGTGTACTTTTCACCGGGCTCTTTGCCTTCGATCACTTCGCCGCGGATGAGCTTGGGGATGATGCCGTTGATGCGGTAGTACTTGTCGGTGGACTCTTCGGACGGCCCGGAAATAATGAGCGGCGTGCGCGACTCATCGATCAGGATGGAGTCGACTTCGTCGATGATGGCGAAGTTGAAGTCGCGCTGGGTGCAATCTTCCAGGCGGAACTTCATGTTGTCGCGGAGGTAGTCGAAGCCGAATTCGTTGTTGGTGCCGTAG
>JBDTVQ010000426.1:0-5792 GCA_040007195.1 Acidobacteriota bacterium
CCGGCCTTCAAGGGCGAATATCTGGACCGCTATGTTTCGCCGAAGCCCAAGCCCAGCATGCCGCTCTATCATCTGGTGGGTGCGGTCGATCCGCTCACCGACACCGATATCAAAAAACGTATTAACGATGGAATGCCTGAGACTCTGCCCGAATGGATTCAGTACTCCGGGCTCGATCATCTAAAAATCAAGCTGAACGGCGAGGATCTGAAATGGGATGTTGACCGCATGGTCTCCGTGGATCGAATCACGGCGGAAGCGCAAAAGAAGCGAGGCGTCGCGAAGTGGGTATACTCGCTCGATTTCAACGAAAAGTGCCCCAATGTCGACTACCTCGTGACCTGCCTGCGAAAGACGCGAGAGGCTTCGCCGGCTGCCTATGAGCGAATTCAATATGTCGAGCAGCCGACTAAACGCGACTTGAAAGCCGACCGTGCCAACGTGATGCACGAAGCAGCGAAGCTGAAGCCAGTGGTCATCGATGAATCGCTGACGGGGCTGGAAATGCTCGAACTATCCCGTGAGATGGGGTATTCGGGCGCGGCCCTGAAGGCTTGCAAGGGGCAAGGTGAGGCGCTACTCATGGGCGCGGTTGTGCAGAAGCACAAGATGTTCCTATGCGTGCAGGATCTGACGTGCCCCGGCGCTTCGCTCATCCACTCGGCGGGTCTTGCGGCTCACGTCCCCACGGTTGCGGCCATCGAATGTAACTCGCGGCAGTACGTGCCGGCAGCAAATAAGGGCTGGACAGATCGTTTCCCCGGTGTATTCGACGTGCGCAATGGGCGCGTGAATACGGGGTTGCTCGACAAGCCCGGATTGAGCGCCGTCGCGTGAGTGCCACCGAGAAGAAGCGATGTTTTTGGGTTGCGCTCGACAAGCCGCACTACGTCACGTATCACGATGAAGAGTGGGGCGTGCCCGTGCACGACGACCGCAAGCACTTCGAGATGTTGCTTCTCGAAGGCGCGCAGGCCGGCTTGAGCTGGGAGACAATTCTGCGCAAGCGCGAGAACTACCGCAAAGCTTTCGCCGATTTTGATCCACGGAAGGTCGTCCGGTTCACTGAGGAGCGGCTGGAAAAAATTCTGCTGGATCCGGGCATCGTCCGAAATCGCTTAAAGGTTTTCGGCGCCGTCAAAAACGCCAAAGCTTTTCTCGCGGTGCAGAAAGAGGTCGGTTCGTTCGACGCCTACGTTTGGCAGTTTGTTGGTGGCAAGCCAATTAATGGCCGCCGCCAGGGACGCGCCGACGTTCCGGCGAAGACCGCCGAGAGCGACGCGCTGTCGAAGGACCTCGCGAAGCGCGGATTTACCTTCGTTGGTAGCACGATAATTTACGCCTACATGCAGGCCATTGGAATGGTGAACGACCACACGATGGACTGTTTCCGCTATCGTGCTCGTTAATAGACGATCTGGCCGTCGCGCATGCTCACGATGCGGTGCCCGTAGGCGGCCGCCTCGGGATTGTGCGTGATCATCAGGATTGTTTGGCCGAGACGCTCGTTAAGCCCGCGAAGCAGATTCAGCACCGTATCGGAGTTCTTCGTGTCGAGATTGCCGGTGGGTTCGTCGGCGAGCAGAATCGCCGGGCGATTCACGATGGCGCGGGCGATCGCCACACGCTGTTGTTCGCCGCCAGACATGGCGCGCGGTTTGTGATCCAGGCGGCCGGAGATACCGAGCAGGTCGATAATCTCAGCGAACCATTCATCATGTTCTAGCGGCTTGCCGGCAATATGGAGAGCAATGGCGATGTTGTCGCGCGCCGTGAGCGTGGGCAGCAGATTGTACTTTTGAAACACGAAGCCGACCTTCGTCTTTCGCATGTTCGTGCGGCCGGCGTCGGTCATCTGCGCCAGGTCCTCTCCGGCGATCGAGACTGTCCCGCTGGTCGGCGGTGTGAGGCCACCGAGGATGTGGAAGAGCGTGGACTTGCCGGAACCGGACGGTCCGACAACGGAAAGAAATTCTCCCGGGCTCACCTCCAGGTCGACGCCGCGAAGCGCATGCACGCTTACTTCGCCCACGTGGTACACCTTGCTCAAATTCTGGATGGAGATGATGCCGTTCCTACTCATACGACAGCGCCTCCAGCGCATCCTGGCGGATGGCTTTCCATCCCGGATACATGGCGCCGAGCAGAGCGCCGCCGATGGCGATGATGGCCGCATTGGGCCACCAGTCGGGCGTAATCATCGAGGTGAGAGTGGCGCCCGCGAACTCCAAAATCAACCAACGGGTACCGAAGCTCATCGCGATACCCAGCACGGTGCCAATCACGGCGAGCATAAATGTCTCGCGCAAAAGGATACTCAGGATATAGCTGGGGCTGGCGCCAAGCGATTTCAGTACGCCGATCTCCCGCGTCCGCTCCAGCACCGCAGTGTACATGGAGAGAAATACGACGAGGAAACCGACGATGGCGCTCAGCACGATGACGACCGTGATGAATTCGCGCAGGCCCTTAACGCCGTTCACCGAGAAGAGCGATGTGAACTCTTCGATCGAATAGATGGCGTAGTCAGGCATCTTCTTCTTGAACTCGGCAAGTACCTGTGTGGTGAGCTTCGGGTCGTCGAGTTTGACGAAGATCTGAGTCAGCTTGCCCGTGTTGCTGGTCAAGTCCTGAAGGCGCTTTAGCGGCAGCACCATTCGGGCCAGCTTGCCTGATTCAAAGATGCCGGAGATACGCCAATCGCGATTGAGCACCTTGATCGTGGAGCCGACTTTCAAGTGATTCTGCTTGGCGTAGCGTTCATCGACCATGATGTCGTCTTCGCCTTGGAACGGCCCGCCCGCGACGTAACGAAAGCCGCCGTTGAGGGCTCCGAACTTCTCCAGGTCGAGGCCAGTCACGGTGTCGATGCCGCCAATTGCCTGCGCGATGGTTCCAGTGGCAATTTTCACGTGCGGCTGCTCTTCGAAATATTTGACGAGCCCTTCCGGCATCGGCGCCGTGCCCAGGCTGATTACCGAACTTCCCGGAGGCCGCACCCATATGTCGGCGCCAACACCACGGGCGCGGCGCGCAGCTTCGTCCAACATTCCGCGGCTGAGGCCCACCAGGGTTAACATCATGGCCACTTCAATGGCGATGGCGACAACGCTGAGCAACGTGCGGACAGGGCGGTGCTTGAGGTTCTCCAGAACTAACTTATTGATCAACGGGAGGAGTCCTTCGGTGAATCGGGCAGCAAAGCACTATTCTAGCGTGAGCCGGGCGCGCGGCTTGCCGTGTGCTCAGCCGGGGGCGTCGACGAGCCGGATCATGCTGATACTGATGGTGAATGTGCGTTTGTCGCCTGGAGCTTGCCACTGCGGGGCTGCCGTCAACTCCACCGTGTATGCCGGAGCGTCGTCGACTGGCTGCTCCAGAATGAGGAGGCCGTTTCGCTCGATAGGCCACCGGCGGACCGGGCCATTGTTGACGCGCACGCCCACGGTCACGGGGACGCCTTGCTGAAAGCTTTGCTCATGGACGTGGCCCCGAATGCGAACCATCTGCGCCCCCGGCTTCACACGTTTCAGCTCGGCCGTGGCCTTGCCATTCATCCAGCGGTACTTGTTGCCGAAAACGCCTTCCAGTTCATACCAGCCCGATCCGAGTTTTGCTTCATGCCCAGGGACTGAGAAATCGATCAGGTCCGCTCGGTCGCCCGGATAGAGTTCCTTGCGGTCGGCGAGTTTGAGGATGTTGTAGACCCCGCCCTCGTTCGGCGCATCGTAACCGCAGCCTGCGCAGTGGAGAGTCTCAGCAGCGTCGCGAGTCAAGCTCGAATGACAATCGGGACAACGCAGATAACGCTCGAAATGGTCAAGATCCGGTGCGGCCGTTTCCGGAGCGCCTGCTTTTTTGCAAAAAGCCGCCAACGTGCCGCCCAACAGACGGGCGGGAACCCAGTCCGATCCATGCTTGTCGATTTTCTGCGCCAGCGAACGCATGCCGGTCTCTCCCCAGCCCTGGCTGCGGACGAATATTTCGTATTCCACCGACGCGAACTGTTTCTCAATCAGCCTGTGCCAGTCGCGCAGATACATGGAGTGGTTCTGGCGAATACCGAAGCTCTCCTCCTGGTGTGCGCCGATCACGTCGCGCACAAGGTATCCGAGCAGGCCGTTCCGGTGAAGGCTCCGTTCCCAGGGGCGCATGGTTTCGAGATAGGGCGCGCGGAAAAGGCTCAGCGTGAGCAGCCTTTTCAGCGGCTCCTCGGCGAAATAAAACACTCCACCGGGCGCGAGCACGCGCTTCACTTCCAGGAACACCGATTCGATGTCCATGAACTGGCTGAGCATTTGAAATGCGCAAACCATGCGCAGGGAGTTGTCGGCGAAGGGGAGGTTCAACGCGTCACCGGCCACACGAACCGGCGCGCGCGGCAGCCCCCAACGGTCCTGCAGCGAAATTCCGTGGCGCAATGCATCCGCGGAGATATCGAGCGCAAAACCCTCTCCTCCGAACTGGTTGCACAGCATGTAGCTGGTGTGGCCGGCGTTGGCGCCGATTTCGAGAAACGGCGAGATATTGCCAACAAACGCCAGATGTTTGCTGAGGAGTCCGCCGCGGCGCTCATTCTCCTCGGCGTAGACACGAGCGGCCCGGTCCGGTTCGCCGAGCGAGGCAAAGTTGTGGAACTCCACCTGCGCGCGCTTAACGGACAGCGACTGAGCTTCCATTCGGGGGATCGGTCCTTTCAATTCTCACCGAGGGCGGGAGGCTGCGCCCATACGCCATTCACCAGGGCCCGCTCCACCTTCACCAAACACGAAATGTCCTCGCGTGGATCGCACTTCAAGACGTAAAGATTTGCCTGCATGCCGGAGGCGATTCGCCCGCTTTCGCGTGACGCGGTGGCCTTGGCCGCATTGGCTGAGGTCATCTGAATGATCTCGTCCGCCGTAAACCCGGCTTCGCTCAAGAACTTCCATTCGCGATGCGCATTGTGGTCGCCGTCAACGCCAAGCTGCACGCCCGCATCGAACATCTTCTTCGCGTTCACCTTCGCGCGCTGCAAATTGTGGGGCTCCAATTCAAATACACGCAGGGAGGGAAAAATGAGTATGTCCTGTTTCTTGATTTGGTCGATGAGCGCGGCATCGAGCTCGACCGTGTCCACCGGCGTGCCCATCACAACACGCTTGCCGCTACCCACCAACGCCCGCAGTTCGTCCTGCGTTTTAAAGCGTGGATAGTTCGCTTGTAGAGGAAGCTGAATTGGTGTGGGAATCAAGAACCGGCCCGTGAGATCGATCTTTTCCGAACCGGCGGGGATAGGCAACGTGGGTTGATCGCCCACAGCTTTGAAGTAACCCTTCTCCACCACCACGACCGATCGATCGACAGAAGAGCGGTTGGAAGTGTCGAAGAGTGTCGCGCCGATGAGTACCTTCGGCTGGTCCGGCGCGGCACCGCCGCACCCGGACAAGAGCGTCGCTAGAGCCACGCAAATGCAGGCGGCTAGCCAGATCTTGATCATGCGAGCAGGCTCCTGCAGTCGAGCCCGCGAAGGTCGTCGAGCAACAGATCGGGCATATGCTCGGCCAGATCGTTGTGCGTAGCGAGGCCGGTCTTCACTGCAATCGAACGGATGGAGTTCGCCCGTGCCGCATTCAAGTCGTTCGGATGGTCGCCCACCAGCCACAATCGCGTACGCGGCTCGATCCAACCCTTCCGTCGTGCCTGTGCAATCGCCAGTTTCGCAAGCGCAGCCCGGGTGTTTCCCATCTCTGCAAAAGCGCCAAAGCGAAAGAACCGGCGGAGCCCGGCGCTTTCCATCTTTCGCCACCCAA
>JBDTVQ010000427.1:0-5783 GCA_040007195.1 Acidobacteriota bacterium
AGTCCAAGCACAAGACTGATCGCTAGAGCTAATCGAAAAATTCGCACTTCCTGCTTCGGCACCGATGTTTCGCACCGTCTCATCAAAACCCATATTTGGCCCGAACGGGACGTAGTCAAAAGCCGATAGCACAATCTCCTTTTCTTGCCGATCAGTTGGAGGCGTCGCGTTGTTCAGATAAAAATTGATATGAAAGCGAACATCGCCTGCCGGAGGCGAAAGGGATGGATTTGGGAATACCCACTGGGCCAACGAAGCTCCCGTTCCACGGGCGCTACTACTGATGGCCACAGAACCATTTAGCCACTGTATCGTGTGGCTAGTCGGTTCGAAAATCGTGATGGGAAATCTGAACAGGTGTCCAGCCATGTCGTATGGTTGAACAACATACTGTGCCGTATTTCGGTCGCCGACGTTACCCCATTTGGCGAACTCGATGTCAATTTCTCTATGGGCAAACGTCGAGTCCTCACTCCAGGTGAATAGGCCAAGGACGACGTTGGAATCCAGCCCATTGACTGGAGTGTCCAGCTGAACCCTATAAGAGCCGAATCCGATTCGAGCCCGGGTGTATATTTCAGAGCTGCACCATGCATCACCACATCGTGTGATCCGAAGATGCAGACGCCCTTGGGGATCGACGAATACATTGCGCGAATCTTCCACGAAGAAATTCGGGGTTTTGGGACCTGGATAGACCGGGATCCTACTGGACTTGATCACCCACTCCTGATTTCCAAATCGAACTGTACGCGGCGTGGGGTTGGGTCTTTCATATAAATCCTTTGCAATCGCGATCCGGTCGATAGCGAACGGAATCGATTCGGCGGCTTGAACACACTCTGGTTGAAATCCCACTGGCACAAGATATGCGGCTACTTTGGTTGCGGTCTCGTCGATTGGACCGGTGGTAATGTCCGAACTCCATACACCGAGATTGTTGGGTGAGGCCGCCGCACCGCAACTTGGCCGCTGATACCAGCCCAAATCTGGCAAGAAAATGTAGGTCAGCACCTTTGCTGAGTTTTGCGGTGCTCCCAAAACCATTCCACTCAGATCTTCGAAGGAACCAAAACTCGGGAGGCTCTCTATCGTAAGACTGGCTCCATTTTGTTGCGACTTAGCAATATAAATCGATGAGCAAAGAACGGCACCGAAAACCAAAGCGCCGGAAAATGGGACAAACAGCTTGTTAGCGAGGGGTGACGCCATGACTGGCTCAAGTCTACATCACCTTGCAGCCTAACCAGTGGCGTCGCTAGCGCCCACCGATGCGGTAGAGGTGCTGCGACGTCCGGACATAAAACGATCCGCCCGATACGGCCATGGAGGCCAGTGTCTGCGCGTTCATTGCATTGACGGCGAGCTTTTGAAACTCTTTTCCCGGCGCGATGACGGTAGTTTCGCCCTCTTCGCTGAGGAAGTAAATGCGGCCGTCGGCAAAGACGGGAGACGCGGAATGATTTCCACCCAGGCGTTGCTGCCAGTGCGGCCTGCCTGTCTTCGCATCAAGGCACGAGGCGATTCCGTTGTCGCTCACGATGTACAGTTCATCCCCGACCAGCAGAGGCGACGGCGTGAGCGGAGCGCCACGGCTCAGACGCCAGGCGACACCCGATGAGGTCACATTGCCAGTTCCATTAGGGCGCATGGCGAGAAATGAGGGAACGTTGAATCCGGTAGCCAAAAACACGAGCCCAAGTCCAAAGACCGGCCGGGGGACGTTTGAGAAGCCGTCCGCGTAGTCCACGCTCCAGATCTCCTTGCCCGTGCGCGGTTCATACGCAATTGCGCGGTATGCACTGGGGCTCACCAGTTGGTCCGCGCCGTTGACCTTGATGATGAGCGGCGTGGAGTAAGCCATGTATCCGGGCTTGGGGCGTGGCGTCTTCCAACGCACCGCACCGGTCTTCTTGTCGAGCGCCACGACGAACTGCACGTCGGTTCCGT
The DNA here is from genome assembly GCA_040007195.1 of Acidobacteriota bacterium. Classification (GTDB taxonomy): domain Bacteria; phylum Acidobacteriota; class Terriglobia; order Bryobacterales; family Bryobacteraceae; genus JAFLBB01. Next base: position 1,951 of record JBDTVQ010000427.1, read on the forward strand.
CGCAACTGTAAATGAGCAGATCGCCATAGAGGACAGGCGAGCCGCCTGTGCCATGCAGGTGCTCGTAGGGCAGCGTGACTTTCCACAAAACTTTGCCGTTGGTATCGAGTGCTGCGGTGCCATGTCCCCCGAAATGAACGTAAACCCGGTCGCCCTCAAGAATCGGTGTCGGTGAGGCGTGGCTGTTCTTGGCGTGCATCGCCCCGGCGTCGGTGAGACTGAAGACGGCGGTATTGACGACCTCCTTGCCAGTCGCCAAGTCATAGGCCAGCGCGCGCAACACGCGCGTTCGCATCAGCACGCTGGTAATTCCCTCAGTCGTGGCGGTTGTCAGCCAAACGCGGCCGCCTGCAACGGCGGGCGACGACCATCCGCGCCCCGGGACTTCCACTTTCCACCTTACGTTCTCGGTGTCAGTCCATTTCAGCGGCAACCCGGTTTCCGTGGAATGTCCTTGGCCGGTGGGACCGCGAAACTGCGGCCAATCTTCGGCGAAGGCGAGGGAGGAAAGCAGAAGGACGGCGAGAACTCGCACGTCAGTGAATCAAACCCAGCTTATCGAGCGGCCAGTAGATGAACACGGCCTTGCCGTAAATGTGGCGGCGATGAACCGGTCCCCAAGACCGGCTGTCGTTGGATGAGCTGCGGTGGTCGCCCAGCACATAGTAATGATCCGGCGGAACCACGAGCTCCGAGACCGATTGACGGTCGCGGTAATAATCGGGAACGTATTCTTCCTTGAGCGTTTCTCCATTGAGGAAGACTTCGCCATCGCGAATCTCCACGCGGTCGCCCGGCAACGCGATGACGCGCTTGATGTAGCTCTTCGACGGATCGCCCGGATACCAGAACACGACCATGTCGCCGCGCTCCACTTCACCCATCCCGAAACGGTAGATGAACTTGTTGATGAAGATGCGCTCCTGGTCCTCAAGCGAGGGCATCATGGAAGTGCCTTCCACCTTCACCGGTTGATAGAGGAACAGAATGACCAGGATCGCGATGACGACCGACAGCATCAGGTCGCGCACGCCGGCAATCGTCGTGCTGACGAGATTGCGCGCGGACTCTCGAGGAGCCGCGCCGCTTTCAGATTCTTGCGATGGGTCTGGGGTAGTCTCGTTCACGGCCGGTTCGGTTCGTTCACCATTTTCTACCAGAATGTGGCTTCGCGACAAGGGGAGGACGGCCGGAGGAAGTTTGGGGCGGGGCTATGGCACTGCCTGCCAGCGCGCCATAGCCACCCTCCCCACTGGTCTTCCCGGCATCGGCGAACTGCATACCGGAGGAGGGAAGATCCATAAGAGGCTCTATTACTGCTGGCCTCCTGGTAAAGAAGACGCGCCCGGTTGGCGCCCGGTTGCCCTATTTCATGCTGCCTTTTTTCGAAGATGCTTCACCCTGCGCCGGCGCGGCCAGCACTTTCCGCAAAGAGGGCATTGTCACTGCTCCCGAAAGGAGGGCTCGCCGGTGAAAATCGGCGAGATTGAATCCATTCCCGAGGCGCTTTTGCTCAGCCTCGCGCGTGCGCAGCCACTCGCGCCAACCTACAAAATAGGTGGGCAACTGCGCCGAACTCAGCTTTGCCCTCTGCAACTTGCCCACTGCCTCCTCCTGCTCCTGAAAGGTCTTGTTCACCATCAGGTCCATCGCCTGCTCGTCGTTCATCCCGGTTGTGTGGAAGCGAATGTCGAGGATGGTATTGGAGATTACTCGTAACATTTGTTTCGAAAACGTAAGGGCGAACGCGGGGTCATCCGCCAGGTAGCCTTGGTCGAGCATCAACTGCGTCGCGTAAACGGCCCAGCCCTCCACGTAGGGGCCGTTCGAATACACGGCACGTAACAATCTGCGCCATTGCGGCTCCACTTGGTTAGCGAACTCGAACTGCAGATAGTGGCCGGGAATCGCTTCGTGAATGGTCAGAATTTTTAGGCCGTAGTAGTTGTATTCGCGCAGCTTCGATTCAACCCGCGCGTCGTCCCATGTCTCCGATATGGGCGTCAGCCAGTAGAACGCCCCCAGCTTAGGCTCAAGCGCCGGCGCGGCGTTGAAGCCGCCCACTGAATAGATGCCCCGCATGAATTCGGGCGTGGGCACGACGGTCAGATTGTCGTGCTTCGGCAATTCAACAAAACCGCGTTGGGCCACGAAGGCGCGAACCTCGTCCAGGTCGCGGCGCGCGTCACTGAAATAGGTTTCGCGCGTGGCATGTCTCTCGGCAATCTTGGTGAGCACCTCGCGCGTGAGCGCATCGGGATTGGCCGGCGCGGTGCGGCCGGGCAGCAATTTGCCGTAGAGTGGGCGGGCCAACTCGTGCATCCGGGCTCGTGTACGCTCCAATTCAGCCTCGGCCTCGGCGAGCACCTGCACGGGCGGCCGCGAAATGCCCATCGCCGCCGCGAATTTCGTTCCGTAATTTGCCGGACCGAGCCGCCAGTCCGACTTCTTCTGCGACAGTTCCTTCTGTAGAAATTCCGTGAACGATTCGATGGACTTCAACGCCTCCCCCGCGCCGCGCTCGTAAGCCCCTCTCTCGCTGGGCGGGGCGCCGTCGCGCAACCGGCCCACGATCAGGTCGTGGTTGCCGTCGTTCTCCTGGATGGCAACCTGCAGGGCAAGCTCGGGCGAGTCAACCAGATTGTTGCGCGCTTCGGCTAGCAGCCGCGGCACCTGCTGCAGCCGCATGGCGATGTGCTGGTAGCGCTGATCGAGCGGCCCGTATTCGAGAACCAGCGGCGTGAAGATGGCGTTGCCTGCCAACTCAACGTACAGCGTTGGGTCGTGTTTGTACCGCTGTTGCACGCCGAGTTCGAACCGGGCCAAACGGCACTGATCGCGCATCAGTTCATAGTCGGCCTGTTCCTGGGCGCTCAAACCGCCAGCCTCCGCCTTTGCGTCCAGTCGCTTTTCGAAACCCTCGTAAAAGTCCAACTGCTTGCGGACGGATTCGGCGGAGAAGCTATCGAGCTGGTCGTCCAGTGGGATGTCGTTGTGAGCGTGGTATCCGGCGGCGGTCGCTGCGACGGGAGAGAAGCTGAGCGTCGTGCTGACGAACTCCTGCAACATGCCGGAAAATTGCTGTTCAGGCGCGGAACTACCGCAGGAGGAGAACAAAATGACTAGAAAGAGGACCGGGAGTTCGCGGCGCATAACTCCCAATTGTACGCACAGGACTCGCGCTCGAATGCGTGAGCGCGCCGGGCTTAGGGCTTCGGCGAAATGATCAATTCCCTGCTGCCACCCTCCGCGTTGAGGATTTTCACGGTGAGGGGACCGGCGGGTTTCGAGGGCTCGACGGGCGCCGGCGGTTCGGCGTTGGCGATCGTCGATTTGGCCGGCTCTTGCTGCGCGACGTTCCATTCGGCGGCGCCGTTAGCGGCTGGCCTCACAGGCACGCTGGCCATAGGATTGGTGGTGCCAGCCGCCAGTCGCGCTTGCATCTGCTTTATGCCCGACTCCAATTCCGGCTGGTTCCAGGCAGCGCTCACTTGCACCTGCGTTCCCGCACTGCCGAACTTCACCCGCTTGAGCAGATCACCCAGTTCGGGCGAACTGGACTGCGACGCGGTGGCTAACATCATCATTCCGGCCAACCCCTGGGCAATCTTCGAGGCGTCGGCGGGCGACTGCGCATTGAGGTTGAACTGTAGCTGCATTCCCTGCTTCACTGAGACTCCGGCTTCAAAGCTTTCTACGGAATCGAGACCACTGAATGGATTGGGCGCGCCATCCTCACCGCCTGCCAACGCCTTGGGCGGGATATTGCCGACGAACCACACTTCGTAGAGCGGCGCTAACTCCGTGGCGCGGAGAAAAACGGGATCGTAAGC
>JBDTVQ010000428.1:0-5729 GCA_040007195.1 Acidobacteriota bacterium
GGCATCTACGCGCAGCCGTCCGACTACCCGCCGCAAATCTGGCTCCCGCGCGCCCTCGAAGTCCTCGACGCCCTCCACCGCGAAGTCGCCGCCAACAGCAGCCGCATCGAGTTCGCCACCACCGCCGCCGACATCGAGCGCATCCACAAGGCCGGCCGCCATGCCGCTCTTGCCAGCCTGGAAGGCGGCCATTTGATCGCCGACAGCCTCCCCGTGTTGCGCGACTTCTACCGCCTCGGCGTCCGCTACATGACCCTCGCCCACTTCGCCAGCAACGCCTACTCCGATTCGATGACCGACGCAGCCGTTCACAATGGCCTCTCGGGCAAAGGCCGCGAGCTCGTCCACGAAATGAACCGCATGGGCATGATCGTCGACGTGTCGCATATTTCAGACAAAGCGGTCCTCGATGCCGTCGCCGAAAGCCGCGCCCCGGTCATCGCGTCGCACTCTTCGGTGAAAGCCATCTCGCCCATCGTGCGCAACATGCCTGACAACGTCATTCAAGCCGTCGCAAAAAAAGGCGGCGTCATCTGCATTAACTTCCATGCCGGATACCTCGACGAGGCTGCCTACGACGTCTACTTCCGCAACCGGCCGCAACGCGAGCAGGAGATCAAAGACGCCATGGCCCTCCATGCGAACGATCCCTCTCGCTGGGAACTGGTTCGCGGCATCCAGCGCCGGTACCTCCTCAAGATGCCCCCGGTCGACTACAAGGTCCTGCTGCGCCACATCGACTATGTCGCCAAACTCGTTGGGCCCGATCACGTTGGCCTCGGTTCCGACTTCGATGGCATCGCTGGCATGGCCCCTGTTGGCATGAAAGACGTCGCCGACTATCCCAATCTGGTGAAAGGCCTCATGGAGATGGGCTACAGCGATACCGACATCCGCAAGATCATGGGGCTGAACATCGTCCGCGTTCTGCGCCAAACCGAGGAGGCCGCCGAGAATAAATGAGCGCCAGAATGCTTCGCCGCGAATTCATCGCCGCCACCGCGGCCACCGCCACCCTCGCCGCCCAAACCCCAACGCGCAAACGCCTCGCCTGTCTCTCCTCCACCTATCACGTGCGCTCGCACTCGGACAACTTCATCACCCGCTTCCTCGAAGGCTATTGGATCGGCGACAAGTATTACGAGCCACCGTTCGATGTCGCCTCGCTGTGGATCGATCAGATCCATCCCGCCGACATCGGCAACCGCCTCGCCCAGGCTTACGGCGTCAAGCGCACCAACTCCATCGCCGACGCCCTCACCCTCGGCACGGGCAAGCTCGCCGTCGACGGCGTCATTCTCGTTTGCGAGCACGGCGAGTTCCCGCACAACGAAAAACAGCAGCAGCTCTACCCGCGCTACGAATACTTTGAGCAGGTCGTCAACGTCTTCAAGGCGTCCGGCCGCTCCTGCCCCGTTTTCACCGACAAGCATCTCTCCTACGACTGGAAGAAGGCCCGCCAGATGTACGACTGGTCGCACGAGCTGAAGTTCCCGCTCATGGCTGGCTCCAGCGTCCCCGTCACCTTTCGCCGCCCGGAATACGATCCCGCGCCCGGCACCGCCATGGAATCCGCGCTCAGTGTCGGCGGCGGCTGGGTCGCCGACGGCGGCATCTTCCACATCCTCGAAACGCTGCAGGCCTTCACCGAGCGCCGCAAGGGCGGCGAGACCGGCATCCGCTCCGTACGCCTCCTGAAGAACGATGAGGTTTGGAAAGCCGCCCAGCAGGGCCTCTGGCGCCGCGACCTTCTCGACGCCGCCCTCGCGCGCTCCCTCAAACCTGCTCCCAAGCAAAAGCCCGAAGAAATGAAAGCCGTCCTCGGCCTCGTCGAATATCGCGATGGCTTCACCGCCGCCGTCCTCGCGCTCGACGCCATCTCCGAATACATCGCCGCCGTCAAGCCCAAGGGTGCCCCCGCGCAAGCTACCCTCTGCTACATCCCGAGCGAAAACTCCAACAACTTTTCCAACCTCGTCCACGGCATCACCCAGATGATCTCCACCGGCAAGCGCCCGTATCCCATCGAACGTACCCTGCTCGTCACCGGCGCGCTCGCCGCGCTGATGGACTCCGGCTTTCAAAACGGCAAGCGCGTGGAAACGCCCGAACTCAAGATCGCCTACAAGCCGCCGCCCAAATCCTGGTACGCGCCCGGAGAAGGTTCTTAAGAGCACGCCATGATCGAAGCAAAATCAGAATCGTTCTGGAACCTCATCGAGCGCGACGCCGAGATCACACAGGTTGCAACCGGCTTCGGCTTCACCGAAGGCCCCGTCTACAGCCGCCGCGGCTTCCTGCTCTTCAGCGACATTCCCAACGAGCGCATCCACAAATGGGAGCGCGGCCAGATGACCGTCTTCCGCGAAAAGAGCAACAAGGCCAACGGCAACACGTTCGACCACCAGGGCCGCCTCCTCACCGCCGAAGGCGGCGGACGCGTCACTCGCACCGAAAAGAACGGCAGCATCACCGTGCTCGCCGAAGTAGGACTCAAAGCACCCAACGATCTCGTGTATGCCATCGATGGCAGCGTCTACTTCACCGACCTCACCGGTGGCCGCGTCTATCAGATCACCCGCCCGCGTTCCGGCGTCGGCGGCGCACCCCCGCGCGGCGAAGTGCGCACAATCCTCCAAACCCCCGCCCCCAACGGCGTCGCCCTCTCACCCAATCAACAACAGCTCTACGTCGCCGACGTAAAGACCTCTATGGTACGCGTCTTCCAACTCGCGCCCGACGGCTCGCTCACAAACGGCCGCGACTTCGCCCCCCTCCGCGTCGACGGCCTCAAAACCGACGAAGCGGGAAACGTCTGGATGGCCTCCCGCACCGCGATCGTCGTTTACGACTCGGCTGGCCATGAACTCGGCTCCATCACGCCCCCCGAACCCCCCGCCAACCTCTGCTTCGGCGAAGGCTTCCACGGCCTCTACATCACGTGTCGAAAATCGGTATACCACGTGCCGACGAAGGTGATGGGCACGCGGACGTTTTAGCGGCTGCCGTGGGAAAGACTGACCTGCATCCGGCGTCTGCATGTCAGCAGCATCCGCCTGAGTATTACATAGTTGCTTAAAAATAGAGATCCAGTGCACTCCATTTTTCATTCAGCTCGGAATAGTGGGTTCGCATTTTGATTCTGTTGCGGTTTTCTGGACCATCTGTAAATGGGCGTTCCCGATCTTGAACGAGACCCGAAAGCTGGACTCGACCTGGGTAGAGTCCAGTGTTCCTTGCAGATTGACGCAGAATTTCTCTATCAAAACTGTTTAGCAATCAGGTTGTCATTGGGGCGGAATACTAATTGGCCACCCGGAATCTGGAGCACGGATGTAATCGCCATGAATTCTTCAAGCGTTTCAATGCGCAGAGGAATAAAGGGGCCGCCTGACTTTGTTTGGATATTGATGCCGAATCGAAATGGAGTCGTGGTCCCGGGTGGAGCCGCTTCAACAAAAACGTTGCAGGAAACAACTGGCACAGGATTCATGCCGATAAGAATACCCCCTTCAGCGATATGCACACAAGTGCGAGTGCGTAAGGTCATTACTGCCGTGAAGTCTGATCAACGAAACATGATCACTTTACTGCGCTTCCCATCTACCGCACAGAGTGCCATTGTCGTATATTCTCGTTATGAATCCTTGGAAGGATCCTGAGCTCAGATTGAGACGGGAAGAGGCAAAACGTGGGATTCCGTCCCCAGAACCAGGACTAGTCGGCACTTTCCTGATCGTAGCTGCACCCTTCCTGCAAATACTGTTTATTGCGGCGGTAATATTTGCCGGCATGGACACTTCGACCCAATTGCTTCGCGACGCCCTCGTCTCGATCACAGATCCCCACGTGAGAGCAGTTAGAGCTACTGCATTTGCGGCATTGGCTGCCGGAGTGCTTTACAAGATGCGCCGTTTACGCCTGATGGAATACGGCATCATCGAAGTAGCATTCGGGCTGGCCAGCACGGCCTGGACGTCGACCACCATAGACAACACCAAATCAAGAATCGATGTGCTGGTGATACTCGCTGGCTGCGTCTACCTACTAGTACGCGGATTAGACAATTTTTTCAGGGGTAAAGCGGAGCGAGAGGCCGCACAATTCGCAGCTATAACGCAGCAGAAGCAAGCGACAACTTCTTAAGTGAGGCGGCTTCGTGTCGTCGGGCGCGTGTCCCGATCTGTAGCGCATAACGAGCACTGGCATTTTGGAAACTTCCGATCAATCGTAGAGAGTTAATATGAACTCCGTTGCACTTTATGCTAGCTAGTCCCATTGTCGCTGCGTTCTAAAAATTGCCTCCGACCGAACAGGCGAGGGCGATCTCTGCGTCAGGTTGCTTGAGGGTGAGATCACTTGCCTGTTGAAGGACTCGACCCATAGAAGTGGATGGCAGCATATTACAAAAAATTCTCCCCCCTACGGCCCCAACCGCTCCCTCACCCACGCACTCCCCTCCCGCCGATACCGGATCCGGTCATGCAACCGGTTCGGACGCCCCTGCCAAAACTCAATCGTCTCCGGTACAACCCGATACCCGCCCCAATGCTCCGGCAACGGCACCTCATCAGGGAATCGCGCCTCCGCCTCCGCCAGCATCTGCTCCAACGCCTCGCGCGACGCCACCACTTCACTCTGCCGTGAAGCCCACGCCCCCAACTGATGACCACGGGGCCGAGTCGCAAAATACGCCGCGCTCTGTTCACGCGTCAACTTCTCCACGCGCCCGCTCACACGCACCTGCCGCTCCAACTCCGCCCAATAGAAGTTCAGCCCCGCATGCGGATTCGCCGCCAGCTCCCGCCCTTTCGCGCTCTCATAGTTGGTGTAGAAACAGAACCCGCCCGCATCGAACCCACGCAGCAGCACGATCCGCACATCCGGTTCGCCCTCACTGCTAGCCGTCGCCAGCGTCATAGCGTTCGGCTCGCGCAACCCGGCCTCCATCGCCGCCTGCAACCACAACGTGAACTGCTCGAAAGGATCGGGACTGATCAGCCGCTCGTTGAGTTCTCCCCGCTCATAACTGATGCGGGCACGCGCAATCGCCTCTTGAGGATCGCTGCTCAACTCTTCTTCTGCTCGTCCTTCTTCACTTCGTCTTTCTTGTCTTCCTTCTTCTTCTGATTCTCCGGACGGAACCGCCGCTGCCGCACAACGGGCTTGGCGCTGGCCAACTCGACCATTGCCTCCACCACGGCCGCCTTCTTCTCCGGATCGAGAATCATGTAGCGATGCTTGCCATCGGCCGAGGGCGTGAACTTCGTCCGCCCGTCATCCATCACTTCGATGCGCCCAGGCTCGGAAAGTTTGAAGTATTGTTCCTTTGGCCGCACCGCCTGCAGCACCGCCGTCACGTCCCAGCATTTGGCGTTGTACGGCATCTTCTCCGCCGCGCGATACGCATCCACCACCGGATGATTCGCCGCCCAGGCGAACTTCGTTTCTAGGGCTTCGACGGGAAACATCACTTGCTCGCCCAACTCTTCGCCCGACACAATAATCTCGCCCGGCCAATCGGCAAACACCTTCTTCGCTGCCGCGATGTCGAGTTTGATGTTGTACTCCGGCCCACCCGACGGATACTTCCCGCCCATGATCACGAGCGTCCGCACCTTGGCCGTAATCAGTTCTTTGATCCCCGGCAGGTCGAGCAGCTTCCGGAAATTGGTCGCCGGACCCGTAATCACCACCACGCAATTCTGGTCGTACTGCGAAGTGAACGC
>JBDTVQ010000429.1:0-5704 GCA_040007195.1 Acidobacteriota bacterium
TTGCGCGACTTCGGCAACCAGTTGAATCTGTTCGACTTATAGCCGGACACCAGTGGCTTCTTGAACTGCAAGACGGATAGTAGCTGGTTGGATTCCTCAACCGTATTTGGTTGCTCGCCCGACTCCCGAAAGTACAGTAGAACCTGAGGCCGACCGTTCTCCCGAAACGCATCGCACGCGATTCCAATTTCATGTTCAGTGGGCGTCATGCCATCTACAATGTTCTCGCCAAATCGCCGCCAAAATATTCCGATAAGCAGGTCGCATTGTTCGATCTTCAGCTTCTCTTCGATAAAAGCTTGAGTGCTCGTAGTGTGTAGTCCTATCCATGCATCCCGCTTCCAACGTGACACCTCTACGCGCATGTCATAGTTGAGGTCTCTCAGCAGTGTGTTCCAGCGGCCCGCCGCAGTATCGACAAGGTCTGCCTCTGGATTCACATCGCGGGGACAAGAAACTACAACGCGGAATAGTCTGGGCATATCGCTTGGGGACTCTCGATAAGCTTAGCCTAGCAACTCCGCAGCCCGCCAGCGGTCATTCGAGATTGGCGCGGAGGTCCTCCTCGAACTACAAGTTCCGCTTCAGGAACCGCGCCAGCGCCAGCCCATCCATCCAATTAAACGGAAACTTACCCGTCGTGTAATGCCCGCACGGCAAAGTCACCGTCTCATGCGGAATCCCCAGCCGCCGGAAGTGATCCAGCACCTGCCGCGAATACTCCGGCCGGAACGTCGTATCATACGGCGCCCATACGAGTAAGTTCTGATTACTCCGCCGAGCCAGTAACTCAAGATACGCCGAAGGCGAAACTACCGACCAGCACCGGTTCAACTCCTCCAGCGTCACCTGCCCGTCGAGCGTCGCCCGTATGTGCCGGCACGACATGCCCGTCCACACCACATCGCCCACGTTCATCGATACATGGTTGAAGGCCGCCGCCCGCAGCCGCGTCTCATGCGCCGCCGCCAACAGCGCGATGCACGAACCCAGGCTCGTCCCCAGAATCCCCAGCCGCGTGTAGCCCCGCCCCTCCAGCCAATCCAAACACGACCGCGCATCCACCACTGACTGCCGCGTCGCCTGCACCGTCCTCCCCAGATTCGCCGACACATGGTAGTCCGCCCGCGTCAGCTCCGGTGGCATCCGCCGGTGATGATAGGCCGGGCTCAACCGCAGCGCCGACATCCCAAACCGGTTTAGCAGCCGGCACAACCCCAGGTGCGATTCAAAATCGGAGTTCCACTGCGGAATCACCAGCACCGCCCGCCCCCGCGCCTCCGGGGCAGGGAAGTACTCCGCATGAACCGTGTTGTTCTCCTCGTGCGGCGTGCGCACCCCGCTCGTGAATGTGACGGTCCCGCCGCCAGTCGACCCAGCCGCTTTGAAGTGCGCGTCCCCCGGTGCCGGATGCACAAAAAAGTCGTGGGAACGAGCAATCTGCCCTGCCGACCAGCCCGTAAACGCGTCCAGCGAACTCCCGCTTCCATTCGCAGCCGCCCCCTCCAGCCACTCCAACCCCCACTCAAACGGACGCTCCGTCCGGTTCGTGTCGCGGTTGGCAAGGTCGGTTTCCCACCGGTCCATCCAGCGGGCATACAGGCGGGCGCTCATGAGGAAACTACCAGTGTAACGGCGGGATAAAAGAAAATGCCCCGGAGCAAAAGCCACCGGGGCGGTTTGGCCAATCTCAATCGAAGTGCGTACTGCCGCCGCGCTTCAGGAAAAGGAGGCAACCAACACCAAAGGAGTAAAAACCTCTAAAGACCCGTACCACCCATTGCACGCTGCAGGCCAAAGTGTCACCACGCCGAAGTTGTGTATTTTCAACAACCGCAATCGGGCTGTATACGGAAATCAGTAGAACCACTCAGGATGTCTTCAGGAACTGGGAGTCCGAGGAACAGCGTGGGGCGAACATTCGGCGCGAGGTGGGTTAGAATGCTGGGGTGTCCACGAGTGAGCCGACCACCCCTGCCGTGTCCGCAGGGCCCGTGTTCGCATACCGGGCCGCCAGCGCGCGCACGGCGCTCAGCGTCTTCTTCCTCTCCGGACTTCTCATGTGCTTCCCCGGCGCGGTGCTGCCCAGCTGGGGCTACCACATCAGTGAGGACTTCCTCACCATCGGCGCCTACTTCTTCGCCCTCGGCGCGGGCCTCGTCGCCTCTGTCAAAGTTGCCGCCATCTTATTGCAAAAGAAGGATATCCAATTCGTCGTCGTCAGCGGCTGCGGATTGGCCTCCGCATCCCTCCTCTACCTGGCCGCCGTCAGTCCCCCTGTCGATTGGTGGTGGCGCGTCATCGGAATGCTCGCCGTGGGCCTCGCCGCCGGAATGCTCAACCGCTCGGCCTTCCAAAGCCTCACCCTCACCTGGGAGCGCGACGCCGCCTCCACCGTCAACCTCGCCGGCATCGCCTTCGGCCTCGGCAGCCTCACCATGGCGCTGTTTCTTTCCAGCACTTTCTACGTCTACACCGGCCGCAGCAGCCTCATCCTCGCCGCCCTCCTCCCCGGGTTCGCCGCCGGAATCTTTGCTCGCCGCCAGTTCGGTGCGCCCGTCGCTCACCGTGAGACCTCCCCAGCCGAGATGTGGCGCGATATCCGGAGCCCCGCCGCCGTCCTGTTCAGCCTGCTGCTCTTCTTCCAATTCGGCAACGAATGGACCGTCGCCGGCTGGCTCACGGTCTTTGCCGTCCACCGCGCCGGTGTCGCCCCCGACGACGCCCTGCAAATGCTCGCCGTCTTTTGGGGCGCGCTCCTGGTAGGACGCGTCGGCGCACAGGCACTCCTGAAACTCTTCGGCCACGGCAAACTGCTCGTCTCAAGCGCGGCCGCCGCTATGCTCGGCTGCCTTTTCCTCATGGGGACCGACAACTCCGGCGGCGCCTGGGTCGGCGTCCTCATGCTCGGTGCCGGTTCGGCGCTCATCTACCCCCTGGTCGTCGAAAAAATCGGCCACCGCTTCCCCGGCTATCACCCCGGCTTCTTCAACGGCATCTTCTCCCTCGCCGTCGCCGGCAGCCTCCTCGCCCCCGTCACCGTCGCCGTCGGCTCCCACTTCTGGGGCGTCTGGGTCGTCATGGCCCTGCCCATGGCCGGCACCGTCCTCGTCTTCCTCCTCACCCTTGCCATCTGGCTCGAAGCGCGACTGGCGGGCGGGAAAAGAGCGTAGTCAATGGGCGCTATCATGGGACCGATGACGCTCACCATCGAGCTCGACCGCGAAGAAGACGGCCGCTGGATCGCCGAAGCTGTGGAAATTCCCGGCGTGATGGCCTACGGCGCTACGCGCGAGGAGGCTATCGGCAACACCGAACGCCTCGCCATCGAAGTCATCACCGACCGCGTCGCGCACGGCGAAATGCCCCCATCCGCGTTCAATGTTTCGTTCTCCGTATCCGATGACCAAATGGCCAAGCACTTAAGACAAAGTGAGTCTTGGCTGCGGTGCTGCGAATCGGCTGGACAATCAAGAGACAGACAGTGTCGCATCGGCTACTCGGCAGACATGGCTGGCCCGACTACGAGTTCTCCTTCCACGAAAACACCGAGATCGGACCCAGTATGATGGCGCGCATCGCCAAGCACACCGGGCTGAAGCCGCAGGATCTATGAGTAGCCACGCCACGAAGAGCGACTTCTCCAACTGGCTGAGCCAAGGGCGAGGCGCGGCTTATCTGTTTGTCGAGCGCAATCCGGCAGCAGCATACAAAGCCGACTTGCTCAGGCATTGTGTGCGCGACTACAGCTCCGATTATCTCTTTGAGCGCGGGCGGTATCTGCACGCAATCATCCAGCGGACTGGTCGGCCAAAGATATACCGGGAACAGGTCTTGCATGCCGCACTGCTGGAGCAGGGGTTTCGCCGCCCTGACCGCCGTCGTCAGATCGAATTGCTGGAACAGTTCGCATTGGCTGGCGACGTCGAGGCGCGCCAAGCGCTATATTCCGCCAGTAAGTTGCGCTCATTCGCGGCCAGGCAGCTTAGGACGGAGCTAGGTGAGACGCTTGCCAGAGTGGATGGGCTGCAGGGTTTTCTCTACATGATGCGGAACTTTCCATGGCGAACCGAAGACCAGCTCGTGGACTTGTTTCTAATTCTGCGCGAGTCCAAGAGTGACGTAGCAGCCGTTCGCACCGTGGTTGAGGATGATCCGAGCACGGCAAGATTGCTTGATCGATTGGCTAAATGCGAACAGGAGCGGCAGACCTGCACAAGGGGACCGAGGCCGGAGCCAGATGTTGAAGCCGCGGCAAGGGTAGTCATGGAATCGACCGACGCCCTTGCGCTGAAAAAAGAGCTTCTGGTCTTCGTTCGGCGCAAATTCCCAGGCCCGATGGAGCGGCTTTTCGAGCTCACGCGCCACGCCGATGAGTCCGTGGCTTGGCGAGCGACATGTGCGCTGGAGTATTTCGAGCATACTGCTGTACGCCGCCTGGGGGTGGAATTGCTCGGCCAAGCGAAATGGGGAAGAGCAGGCATCCATCTGCTTGCGGGGAATCCGGAAGCCGGCGACTGGCAACTCTTACTCGATGTTGTCGCCAAGCAGCGTAGCCATTGGCGGATGCATGACATCGGTTCGTCGGTGCTCTACTACTTAAAGAAGCACCGAAGCAAAGAGGCTGAACACCTACTGACACTGCTCTACGAACAGGCCGATTGTTCCTTCTGTCGCACGGACTGCGTCGAGCAGTTGGATGCGCTCGGACTTCAGCCGCAGTGGATGCGCGACGAGTACGCGCACGATGCATACTCAATGGCGGTCAACTGCTCCCCACCACAAACTCCAACTCAATCCCGTTCGGGTCCACCACCGTCTTCGCCTCCGCTGCCTCAAACGTCACTCGCAACAATCGCGCCGAATGCTCCGGTGCCAACCCCGCATTGCGCGACTGCCACACATTCAACGCCACATGATGGTGATACCCGCCGGTCGAAAGAAAGATCGCCCCCGGATACTCACACGTCAAATCAAACCCCAGCTCCGTGTAGAACTCCAGCGAATCCTCCAACCGCGACGCCCGCAAATGCACGTGCCCCAGCTTCGTCCCCGCATGCATCGGCTCCGTCGCACTCGCCGCCGGCGCCTCATCCAACAACGCCCGCACGTCCAGCGGATCGGTCGTCATCCGCACACGCCCCTCTGCCCACTGCCACGCCTCGCGCGGACGGTCGCGGTACAACTCAATCCCGTGCCCATCCGGATCGGCCAGGTACAGCGCCTCGCTCACCAGATGATCCGCCGCCCCCTGCAGCGGATACCCGTGCGCGATCAACCGCTGCAGCGACGCCGCCAGCGCCGGGCGGTCCGGCAACACCAGCGCAAAATGAAAGAGCCCCGGCGCGCGCGCCACAACGGGCAATGCACCAGGGTCTTCGACGAGTTGCAAAAACGGCCGCTCGCCCAGCCCGAGCACCTCAGCATAGAAGTGCCGCGAGCGCTCCAGCGAAGCAACCGAAAGTGTAATGGCGGAGGGCGTAATCAAGCAGCGATTCCGCCATCAGGTTACCATTCACTTCGCGCGTCCAACTGCCCTGCGGGACGCATCGGTTGCCAGACACGCCACCCCGGCGCGAACTGCGTACGAGTCAAGCCATGCTGCTCGTTGGCCGAGGTCAAGGCCCTTCAAATTTTTTAGGATGTGTGGGAGAAGTTGGCTGGGAGGCAGGGATTCGAACCCCGATACGCGGCTCCAGAGGCC
>JBDTVQ010000430.1:0-5700 GCA_040007195.1 Acidobacteriota bacterium
CGGGTGCCGGTGGCCTCGCTGACGGCCTTGCTCAAAGACGTGTAGATCCGACCATCGCACTCAAATCCGCCGTCGGGGCGAACGAGCACGATGACGTCCTTTCCCCTGTACCGGCGGATCAGCGCGGAGCCGGGCAGCGGCAGCCGTGGATCCGCAGTGGGATCCACCCTCGCATCCACCGTGCGCTTCTCGTCGATCTCCTCCCGCAGGAAGTTCTTCGGCGCCCGGATGCGCAACTCGGCGTCGTCGGCGAGTTCCAGCGCCCTTTGCCGGGCCCGTTCGGAGAGCCCGCCCAAGGCGTTGGCCTGAATGCGCCAGGCGATGCGCCGGAAGAGGAATTGCTTGTGATTGGAACGGGTCTCCTGGCCGAAGACCTCGCGGTACCTGGCCCGCAGCTGGCCCGTCGTCATACGCTGCAGGGCGTGGATCTGGATGCGGATCTGAGAGTCTGTTTTCATAGTGTTAACCACCAGTCACATGCACGCTCTCTGTCTCGGGGAAGTCAACCGAAAGCGGAGGGGATTCGGGGAAGTGCAGGCGGACGAGGACATCGCCGAAGATGGCGGCGGCGAGTTGAATGGCCTTGTCCAGCGCGGGATCGTGATCTCGCATGAGCGGTCTCCTTGGGAAACCACCCACGACGATCTCCGCTTGGCGGTCGAGGCGCCGTCTGGTGGGAACTATCGGCCCGGCAGTGCGCCGTGCCTGTTAACTATATACGCGGGGGTGTTCGAAAGTGTCCGGGTTGGGCTTGAAATTGTGATTCGTCGCCAGAACGAGCCAGTCTCGACCGGCGCGGGAACATGCACTACACGGACTTGTTCCGCCCGGATCAGCGCCACTGCCTCAGCATGTTGGGCGCCTTGTAGCCAATCCGGCGGGTTCGATGGAGTAATGTGAAGTATTCGCCGTCCCATTCGCATGAGCCAAACCGCCCTCCAAGACATTGAAAAACTCGAAGACAGCCTATGGGCTGCCGCCGACAACCTTCGCGCCAACTCCAAACTGACGTCGTCGGAATACTGCATGCCGGTGCTCGGCGTCATCTTCCTGCGGCACGCCACCAACCGCTATGACGCCGCCTTCCAGCAGATCGCCGCGGACCAGGCCGCTGGGAAAATGCCCAAGCGCCCGCTGGTCAAGGGCGACTTCATCAAGCGCCGCGCGCTCCTGCTGCCCAAGGAGGCCCGCTACGACGAACTGCTGAAGCTGCCCAAGGGTACGAGCCTCGGCACCGCGCTCGTCGAGGCCATGAACGCCATCGAGCGGGATTTTGAGCCGCTCGCCGGCCAGCTCCCCAAGGACTACGAGAAGTTCGGCAACGAGCTGCTTGAAGATCTCCTCCGCGTCTTCGACAGCGCGACGCTCCGCAACGCCAGCGGTGACGTCTTCGGTCGAATCTACGAGTACTTCCTGATGAAGTTCGCCATGCAGGGTGCCCAGGACAACGGCGAGTTCTTCACCCCGCCGTCACTCGTGCAGACAATCGTCAACGTCATCGAACCAGATCACGGTATCGTCTTCGATCCCGCCTGCGGCTCCGGTGGGATGTTCGTTCAGTCCAGTCACTTCATCGAACGGATGGGCGCGGACACGGCCCATCGGGTCACCTTCTTTGGCCAGGAGAAGACGGGTACGACGATCCGTCTCGCCAAGATGAACCTCGCCGTTCACGGACTGGAAGGCGACATTCGAGAGGCAAACACCTTCTATCAGGATGTCCACCCCATTTGGGGAAAGTGCGACTTCGTAATGGCCAATCCGCCCTTCAACGTCGACATGGTCGACGCCGAACAAGCCAAGGTGGACAGGCGTCTCCCGTTCGGCCTGCCCGGGGTGAACAAGGCCAAGAAGGTCTCGAACGGCAACTATCTGTGGATTTCCTATTTCCACAGCTACCTTGGACCGAAGGGCAGGGCCGGGTTTGTGATGTCCTCACAGGCTTCCAGCGCCGGCCACGGCGAGGCGGAAGTCCGGCGAAAGATCATTGAGACAGGCGATGTGGACGTGATGATCTCCATCCGCTCCAACTTCTTCTACACCCGCACCGTCCCTTGCGAACTCTGGCACCTCGACAAAGGGAAGCCTGAGGATCGACGCGACCAGGTCCTCATGCTCGACGCGCGCAATATCTACCGCAAGGTTACGCGCAAGATCTACGACTTGACCCAGGAGCAGCTCGCCAATCTCACCGCGATCGTGTGGCTTTATCGAGGCCATCGTGATCGGTTCCTCGGGCTCGTGCAGGGCTACCTGGACCGCACCATTGCCGAGGCGGCCGCCATCGCGGAGCAAGCCAGTGCATTCCGCAAGGGCTATGACGCGCTCGCTGATGCCGCCGCGCCGTTCCTCAAGACTTTGCCCGCGAAGCCGGACGCCGCGAAAGATGCCGCGACGGATACCACCACCCCGAACATTCAAGATCTGACCAAGGAGCGCGACGATGCGGCCGAGGCATGCTTCCAGTCCTTGGATGAGTGGACTGCCCGCATCGCAAAGGACTGGGCGAAGCCATGCGCGGCGGACCTGGCATCCCAGCAGGCGCGCCTCGCGGAACTCGATGCCCTGGCCGCCGCTTGCCGCGACTTGGTAAAAGATGCTGACCTGGTCAACAAACTCGCCGCCCGATTGGTGGATGCGGCCGAGAAGGAGGTCAAGGCAGCGAAGCAGAATGGGGACTCGAATCACGAGGAATGGGATAGCCGCGCGGTTGGGCGTCTCGAAAAGGACCTTGACGCCCGGCGCAAGGAACTGGTGGAGCAACTCAAGCGGACCGCTTACTTCCAGAGGCAGGCGCACTGGCTGCTGTCCCGATTTCCGGACGCAGAGTTCGTGGCCGTACCTGGGCTTTGTCGCATTGTGGCGCGTGCGGACATCGAGGCTGCCGACTGGAGCCTGACTCCAGGCCGGTACGTGGGCGTCGCGCCGCAAGAAGTCGACGAGGATTTCGATTTCGAGCAAACCCTCCGCGATATCCACGTTGAACTGGCAGACCTGAACCGAGAAGCCTGTGCACTGGCTGCCACAATTCAGGCGAACTTCGAAGGGCTTGGGCTATGAGCGCGGCCGCTACAACGCATGGCTGGCGCAAAGCCAAGCTCGAAGATCTTGTGTTCTTCCAACGTGGGTTTGATATCACGCAAGCTCAGCAGAAGCCAGGCTCGATTCCGGTCATTTCCTCATCTGGCATAACCAGCTACCACAATGAATTCAAGGTCCGGGCTCCTGGCGTGGTGATCGGCAGGAAGGGGACTCTTGGTTCGATCCACTACACGGCGGTTGATTACTGGCCACACGACACTACGCTGTGGAGCAAAGACTTCAAGGGTAACAATCCTCGATTTGCCTATTACTTCTTACATACTCTCGACTTCAAACGTTTCGACGTGGGCAACTCGAATCCCACGCTAAACCGAAACCACATCCACGACCTGCCAGTTCGCATTCCGCCACATCCAGTACAAGCAGAGATCGCCGACGCGCTTTCCGCCTACGACGACCTGATCGAGAACAACCGCCGGCGGATGGCGTTGTTGGAGGAGTCGGCGCGACTGCTCTACCGCGAGTGGTTCGTCCGCCTCCGCTTCCCTGGTCACGAACACGCCCGCATTGTCGACGGCTTGCCGGACGGGTGGCAACGCGCACCACTCGGCAAGATCACAACGAAGATCGGCAGTGGCGCAACGCCCCGCGGTGGCGAGGCTTCCTACTTCAGCGAAGGCATCACCCTAATCCGTAGCCTGAACGTCTACGACGATCGGTTTGATGACGATGGGTTGGCCTTCATAGGCGAAGATCAGGCAGCTGCATTGGACAACGTTACGGTAGAGTCGCGGGACATCCTATTGAACATTACCGGGGCCTCCGTGGCACGGTGCTGTATGGCGCCGGAGCGTTACCTTCCTGCAAGAGTGAATCAGCACGTCATGATCATCCGCGTTGACGGTACCGAGGCGAACCCCTTCTTCGTTCACGCGGCAATCAATAGTGACGAGCGAAAGCGACAACTCCTGAGTTACGCGCAGAAGGGCTCGACACGGGAGGCGTTGACGAAAGACATGATGGCTGCCTTCGAGATTACCCTTCCATCCAAGACTCTAATGGAGCAGTTCGGCGAGAATGCGGCAACATCGTTTCTGCAGCGCGAAAACCTTGCACTACAGAACCAGAAACTTAAAGCCGCACGCGACCTGCTGCTGCCGCGCCTGATGAATGGAGAGATTACTGTATAACATGGACGAACAACTGCTTCGAGAGGTAGCTGCGGAATTCCTTCAACCACTAATTTCAGGTTCTCGGCTTGATCCTGGACACGCGGTCTCGAAAAAAGGACACGCTTGCGTTGCTTTTAAGACTCCTTGCCAAATCGAGTTCAAGGCGGAGAAGACCGATCTCTACCGCCTGACCTTGCGGCGCAGTCAGCCTTTTGAAGGGGACGGCGCCGGGGCCGTAAGCGAGAAGAAGGTGATCGAGGCTTTTGGGGACGTATTGCGGACGATGGCGGACGGCCTAGCCACCGCATACAGGGCTGATATCCTCACAGCTTTCCCGAGGAGAGTAGTCGCGAAGGCACTCAGCAATGATGCGGCCAAGCAAGATACGATTCTCGCCGCCCTCGATCAGTTGGCGCTCTGGGCAGGGCAACAATACGAGGGGAAGCCAATTACGGCCGCCGTCGGCTTTGACCCTCAGCTCAACGGCGGGAGTGTCCCCTTCTCGCAGTTTGCGAAAGAGGCGTTTAGTTCCGTGCTGTCGAACGGGTTCGACACTCTGTTGACCAGCAGCTTCAGCGGCGAGGTCGCCGGCCTGGAGACCCTTGCACCCCCCAATCAGGCGCCCTTATTTTCCCCCTACCGGCTCGGTGCGATATGCGAGTGGGCACAAAACGGACGCATTGCCCTGGTGCTGAACCGGATCGGTGAGATTCTGGTGTTTCAAGACTCCGAGTTGCGATTCGCCCGACGGAGCGGCCGGTGGCACTTCTTGACCCACGCTCCGGTCATCACGCAAATGGGCGGTCCCGACAACCATGCTTTGCGGAAGGCTGTCTACGCCACTTGCCTCGATGCATCCTTTGCGCGAACCGGAGCATGTATTGGCATGGTGACCAGCAACCACACCAAGGAGTGGCCAAACCTTGCTGTCTCGACGGACGATCACATGGATGGTACTTCTACGAAGGCCAAAGCCCTAAAGGTGATGGTCGCAGGACGGAAGTTCCAGGATCTTGACCGCCGGCTTCGGCAAGAACTCGTCGCAATTGACGGCGCCACGCTTGTTGATCGCACCGGCGCGTTGTTGGCAGTTGGCGCCATTCTCAAGATCCCCGGCGGGAGTACTGGCGGCGGGCGCTTGGCAGCGGCCAAAGCGCTGGGCACACTCGGAGTGGGCATCAAGGTATCCCAGGACGGCGGAATCAGGGGTTACCATTCCGACGACAGTGAACCGAAGTTTACCGTGATGTAGAAATGGGTGCAGGAATCTGAAATGCTTGGTGGCAGGTGAACAACACTGACTGATATGCAACCGGCCGGCGATTTCTATCCCATCGTCTCCATCCAGGCGGGATGGGTGTTGGAAGACGAAGCCATGGGGAGCAAAAGGAAGTTCTGGTTCCGGGAGTCGGGCGATGGGGCGGATTGGCTGTTCAAATACCCACAACCGAACACAGGGCAGCACTGGGCGGAGAAGCTTGCGGCA
>JBDTVQ010000431.1:0-5679 GCA_040007195.1 Acidobacteriota bacterium
CACATCCCTACGGTGAGCCGGGCATCGGCCACATGAGCGACCTGATGAACTTCACGCGCCCCGAGGCCCAGGTTTTCTTCGACAAATACTACACGGCTTCGAACCTCACCTGCGTTGTCTCCGGCGACATCGATCCGAAGCGCGCCCGCGCTCTGGCGGAAGCCTACTTCGGCCGTCTGCCGAAGCGCCCCAAGCCGGAACCTTTGCGCATTACCGAACCCAAGCAGGAAGTCGAGCGCCGCATAATCTTGAAGGTCCAATCGCAGCCTTGGGTGCTGATCGGCTACCACAAGCCCGCCGCAACCGATCCGGACGGCCCCGTGTACGATGCCATTGGCAGCCTGTTGAGTGACGGCCGCAGCTCGCGCCTCTATCGCCACTTGGTCACCGAAAAGAAGATCGTCGCCGGCGCCGGCGGATTTCCCGACTTCTCCGGAGAGAAGTACCCCGGACTCTTTTTCTTCTACGCGGCCGCCAACCCCGGCAAATCCAACGATGAAGTCGAACAGGCGATGTTCGCCGAAATCGAAGATCTGAAGAACAACCTTGTGACGAAGGAGGAATTGGAAGGCGTGAAGCGCCGCGCCCGTTCAGGCATCATCAACAGCCTTTCCAGCAACACCTCCATTGGGATGCAGTTGGCCAAATTTCAGGTGCTCACCGGCGACTGGCGCAATACGTTCAAGTATCTCGACGAGATCGAGAAGGTAACGCCCGAGGACGTGCAACGCGTCGCCCGCGCCACCTTCACCGAATCCAACCGGACCGTCGGTTATATCGAATCGGCCAAGCCCGCCGGCAAGTAAGTAGGAGAATTCGCCACCATGAGCCACATTTCGCTATCCCTCATCGCCGCCGGACTGTTCGCCGCCGCATCGGCCGCCGCGCAGCAGCCCGCGTCGCCGGCCAAGCCGGCCGCTGCGCCCGCAAAGCCCGCCTCGGGAGTACGTGTCGCCAACCTCCCGAAAGATATTGTCTATCCGAAGCTCAACGATGTGAAGGTTCCGCAGACGCAGCGCCTGACACTCGCCAACGGCATGACGGTCTTTCTCCTCGAAGACCACGAACTTCCCACCGTGAAGGCTTCGGCGCTCATCCGCACCGGTTCGCGCTTCGAACCCGGCGCCAAAGTTGGCCTTGCCAGCCTGACGGCTGAAGTGATGCGCTCAGGCGGCTCCGTTTCACGCCCTGGCGACAAACTCGACGACGAGCTTGACCGCCTGGCCGCCAACGTCGAATTCGGGATGGGCCGCTCCAGCGGCACGGCTTCGATTTCGTGCCTGAAAGAAGATGCCGACAAGGCCTTCGTCATCCTCGCCGACCTCCTGCAGCACCCGGCGTTTCCCCAGGACAAGATCGACCTGGAAAAACAGCAGACCACCGCCAACATTGCTCGCCGCAATGACGACGCCATGGGCATTCATGGCCGCGAAATGCGCCGCCTCGTCTTTGGTAAGCAGAGCCCCTATGCGGGCCAGGTTGAATACTCCACCATCAATGCGATCACGCGCGAAGACGTAATGGTCTTCCACAAGCGCTATTACCAGCCCGAAAACGTCATCCTCGGTGTTTGGGGTGATTTCGATTCCGCCGCGATGAAGGCGCTGATTGAACGTACCCTCGGCACGTGGCCCAAAGGCGGCAACCCGCGCCCGCCCGTGATTGACGTCGATCCAGCGCTCGCCGCTCAACCTGGCGTTTACTTCATCGAAAAGTCCGACGTCAACCAGTCCAACATCGGTATCATCCGCCTCGCCGACAAGATGAGCGACCCCGGCTACTATTCGAACGCCGTGATGGCCGACATTCTCGGCGGCGGCTTCGCCTCGAGATTGTTTAACAAGATCCGCACGGAAATGGGTCTCGCCTACGCCTCCACCGCTAGCTACACCCCTGGCATGGATATTCCTGGAACGATGTCCGTCTTCATCGGCACCAAAAGCGAAACGACGATGAAGGCCATCGACGCCATGAAAGGCGAGCTTACGAAGATGGCGACTACCGAAGTCACCGATGCCGAATTGAAGCTTGCC
Source organism: Acidobacteriota bacterium (assembly GCA_040007195.1). GTDB lineage: Bacteria > Acidobacteriota > Terriglobia > Bryobacterales > Bryobacteraceae > JAFLBB01. The sequence goes on from JBDTVQ010000431.1 coordinate 2,034, forward strand.
AAGGAGAGCATCCTCAAAGGCGAGGCGTTCGACTATGCTTCGACCGGCCAGGTGATCGGCCGGATGATGGGTTACGAATATTACGGCTATCCGCCGGACTTCCTTCAGAAGTTCCGCATAGGAATCGAAAAGGTTACAAAGCCAGACGTGCTTGCTTCGGCCAAGAAATGGCTGCAGCAGGACCAGTTCATCACGCTCGTCCTCGGCAAAGCGGCGGACTTCGATCAACCTTTGTCCAAGCTCGGACGCGTCACTCCGATCGATATCTCAATTCCGCAACCCGAAGGGCCCAAGCTCTCCGAAGCGACTCCGGAATCGGAAGCCGCCGGAAAGGCGCTGCTGGCCAAGGCAAAGGCCGCTCACGGTGGCGCCGCGATCGATGCGGTCAAGGCTGTCACGCAGAAGGCGGAAATCAAGATCTCCACGCCGCAGGGTGAGATGGCCATCCAGCAGGAAGCAACTATTACCACCGACGGTAAGCAACTGCTCAAACTCGTCACGCCGATGGGCGAAATGCTGCAAGGCTTCGACGGCGAGAAGGCGTGGGGCAAGCAGGGTGCTAACGTCATGGACGCGCCGCCCAACCAGGCGGCCCAGGCCAAACAGGCCGCTGCGCGCGACACCGTCACCCTTCTGCAGAACTATGCCAAGCCCGGCTACAAAGTGCAGGCGCTCGCAGGTGAAAAGTTAGACGGCAAAGACGTCGCCGCCGTGGCCGTCACGAATGAAGCCGCCAAAGTGACCGTGAAGTTCTTCATCGATCCGGCCACCGGCATGCTCGCCGGCAAGAGCTACACCGGTTCGCTGATGGGCCAGCCCGGCACGATCGTCGAACGCTACCTCGCCTTCACCGACGCCGGCGGTATTAAGCTGCCGTCGCAAAGTGTGAGCAGCCTCAATGGCAACAAGGTCGTCGAAACCTCCATTAAGGAATGGAAGATCAATCCCGACGCCCCCGCCGCCAGCTTCTCCAAGCCGCAATAGGATCGGGGCACCACTTCCACGGCGCGGCACGCTACAATACCCGCATGTTTCGCCGTGACCTGCTCGCATTGGGTATCTCCGCGCCTTGGCTAGTTTCTACCGCCTCGGCTGCCAACCGCATCACCGTTTCGCGCCTCAGCGCCATCTCCGACGAGATTGCCCTCGACCAGGCCGGCGCCATTGCCTTTGCCCGCCAGTACGGACTGAGGTGGCTCGAGCTTCGCTCCAAACGGGAGACCAAGAAAGAATACTTCCTTCTCCCCACGGATCAACTGAAGGCCGACGCCAAGGCGTTCAAGGATGGTGGGGTGGGGATCTCTTTCCTCAATACATCGATGCTCAAGTTCGCCATTCCCGGAGTGGAAACGCTGAACCCTCGCCACATGGCCACCGCCTCGCGTTACGAAGGCCGCGAAAAGGAACTCGACCAGGCCATCGCCGCCGCGCACATTCTCGGCGTGTCGAAGGTTCGCGTCTTTACCTACATGCGCGCCAAGGATCAGACGGGCATCATGCAGCGCATCGCCGACGACATCGGCCCGCTCGCTCGCCGCGCTCAACGCGAGGGTATCGAGCTCCTGATTGAGAATGAGAACGCCTGCAACGTAGCCTCTTGCGCCGAACTTGTGGATCTCCTCAAGCTTATTCCGGACAAGAACGTCGGCATCAATTGGGATCCCTTCAACGCCGAGAACACCAAGGAAAAGGCCTATCCGGACGGGTACGCCTTGCTGCCGAAGAAGCGCATCGGCAACGTGCAGGTGAAGGGCAAGAGCCTGCTGCCGGCTTACACGCCGATGGACTGGCCGGGCATTTTCCGCATGCTCGTGAAGGACGGCTACAAAGGCGAAGTCGGACTCGAAACCCACATCTTCGGCGAGACGCAGGTGCAGATGTCGCATGAGTCCATGAAAGAACTGATTCGGCTGGTCGCGTCGTAACAGCCGGCCCGGCTCTCCCACATCGCATGAACAAATATGTCGGCCTCGGCCTACTCATCGTCGCCGTACTTTTAGCCATCGTCTTCGTCAAGAACCGTGGCTCACAGATTCGCATCGAAGGCACGATGAAAAAGGTGCGCATGCAAAAGCTCGACGACAAGTCCACACTACTCGTCTTCGACTTCCGTTTCTCGAATCCCGCCGACTACCCATTTATCGTCGCAGACGTCACCTCTACCTGCACACTGAAAGACGCCAGCGAGATCACCGGCGAATTGGTAACCGACGCCGACGCCAAGCCGCTATTCGACTACCATGCACTCACGCTTGGCGCAAAGTACAACGAGTCGCTCATCCGAAAAAGCCGAGTTGCACCCAAGACCATCGAAGACCGCATGATCGCCATGACCTACGCCGTCGAACCGGAAGTGCTCGCCAATCGCACAGGCTGCGTACTCAGCGTCAAGGACGTCGACGGCGCAGTCAGCACGATTCGCGAAACGGCAGCGCCCTAGCGGTCATGCATAACGAATGCAAAATCCCGGCCATGTCCATAGAACACAGCCATCTTGATCCACAGCAGCGCCCATGCTTCGAGCAACCGGGCGTTTTCCAGCGGCCCAGCGTCGATAGAATCGAATCCAACCTCGTCGGATAGCTTTTCGGCCACCTCTTTTGCCGCCGCATCGTCGCCCGCATAGAACATCACGCTCGCTTTGCCGTCATAGGCCGGCCGCTCCATATTGCCGTACCCGGTCGTATTGAAAACCTTCACCACACGTGCCGCCGGAGCCCAGCGCTGTACCTGCTCGCCCCCGGAATCCTTGCCTGAATGCGTCAGGCTGAGGCCTTCTCCCGGCGGATTGGTCGCATCCAGCACCCTCTTTCCCGCCAGCCCACCGCATTGCGCGATGATCTCCTCCGTCGCCGGCCACGGTGTCGCCAGGACGACTATATCGGCGCCGTTCACAGCTTCGCCTGCTGTTGCCGCGCGCGCATTCGGCCCAGCCGTCTCGATGAGCTTCGCCATATCACCACTTTGCGGATTCCGTGAGGCAAATCGCACTCTGTGCCCGGCCTTTGCCCAGTGTGTGCCCAGCGCCCCGTCTACATTGCCCGATCCCAGGACTGCAATCGTCATCCGAATACTACCTGCGTTCTCTATATAGCATCCACGGCCAATATTCACCTAGAAGTACAATACTTCCCAAATGGAAACCATGACACCCGCGCAGCTCCGGCGCCACGTACTTGGCTCGGAGGCGGTCGTCTCCATGATCGCCGACAAATGGAGGCTCCAGGTGCTCTACGCGCTTAAACCCGGAACACTACGCCACGGCGAACTGCAAAGGGCACTTGGCGGCGTCTCGGCGAAAGTTCTCTCGCAGGCGCTGCGGGCCCTCGAACGCGACGGTCTCATCCACCGCGAGTTGTACCCCATCGTCCCACCCAAAGTCGAATACTCCCTGACGCCTCTTGGCCGGGGCATACTCAAACCCCTCCGTGACCTCTGCCACTGGCACCAGACCAATGCGCCCGCCTTCGCCAAAGCACGCGCGCAATACGACCGCGCCTCACGCCGCTCCGCCGCCTAGCCCCTTACGATCACGAAATCCACTTCGTACATGTCATAGGCGGCCTGCTTCATCCCGGCGCGTGCATACACGCCCTGCGCCCGTTGGTTATGTTTTTCCACGTACAGCCGGATGCCGCACACACCG
>JBDTVQ010000432.1:0-5640 GCA_040007195.1 Acidobacteriota bacterium
GGGCTGTACTTGATCAACCGGTACATTCCCATGGCCTCCAGTATCAAAACAATCTTGAATGTCGTCGTTGTCGTGGTCGTCTGTGTATGGCTCCTACGGGCGGTTGGACTATTTGGACATATGGGCGGTTTTCGGGTTGGGTAGGCCTGGGTTTAATGAAGGGCCAACGGCGATTGGCAGCCGATGGACCCCGAGATGCAGTAGTTAGCGTTGCGGGACATGACCGCCGCGATCTGTCCGGCGCCACTCCCTGGCGACGGGCAGTCTAGCGAATTCGGGACAACCGAAAGAAAGAAATTTATGAAGCTATTCAAGACAGCGACCACGGTATGTTGCACGGCGGTAATGGCCGCGGTGCTCACACCCAGCGCGAGCGCAGACGCCTGGAACCGGAAAACAACCATCACTTTTAGCGGGCCCGTAGAGATCCCCGGAGTTCACCTCGCCGGTTGGGGCGTACTGCCCGCCGGTACGTATGTGTTCAAAATTCTGAACTCACAGTCCGACCGGCACATCGTGCAGATTTTCAGTAAGGACGAGAAGACTGTCTATGCGACGGTTCTGGCGATCCCCAACTATCGCCTGAAGGCGACCGACAAAACAGTGGTCACGTTCCGGGAACGCCCGGCCGGCCAGCCCGAAGCGCTTCGCGCATGGTTCTATCCGGGCCGCAACTGGGGCGAAGAATTTGTCTACCCGAAAGCTAAAGCGATTGAGTTAGCCAAAGAGACGAACACGCCGGTGCTCTACACCGAGGTGGAAATTCCGATTGAAGTCACCGAGCCGGCCAAGTTAGCGGCAGAGCCGGTGGTGTTGGTGCTGAGAAGGGCTCCGGTCATGGCGATCCAACCGACCGGTGAGGCAGTGCAACTGGCCGAAGTCGTAACGCCGCCGCCGGCCGCTGAGACTCAGGTCGCCGCGGCGCAGGTACAATCTTCGACACCGTCGAATGAACCGGCAACTCTGCCGGCAACGTCGACCGCTCTGCCGCTGATGGGGCTGTTCGGCCTACTGGCAATCGGCAGCGGTTTCGCGGTTCGCGCGGCCACCAACCGGCTCCGCTAGGAACGGCGCGGTTGTTCATCCGAGGCGCGGCGCGCCGCCCGTAGCGCGCAGCGTGGGGACGCGGAATCAGAGAGAGGTACCAAAGATGCGGCACAGGGTGATTCCCATACTGGCTCCGCTGACCAAGCACCGTAATGGCGTTGGGCGTAGCCACGACACAAAATCTCGTGGCTTGGAGGTTCTCAATTCGCCAGTGCTGAATAAGGGGACGGCATTCACCGCCGAGGAGCGCCAGGCTCTCGGCCTTACCGGTCTTCTCCCGCCCGATTTGAGCTCGCTTCCCATCCAGGTAAAGCGCGCCTACCTCCAATACCAGAGATTGCCAGATTCGCTGAGCAAGAACATTTTCCTTACCGCCGTGCACGACAACAATGAGGTGCTGTTCTACCGTCTCTTTTCCGAGCATCTTCGGGAGATGATCCCCATCGTGAACGACCTCACGGTGGGCCTGGCGATGGAGCAATATCACCACGAGTGCCGGCCGCCGCGCGGCGTGTACCTGTCGATCGATCACCCGAACGGGATCGAAGAGGCGTTCGCCAATCTTGGGTGCGGCGCGGGCGACATCGATCTGATCCTGGCGACCGATGCGGAACAGGTTCTGGGAATCGGCGACTGGGGCGTCGGCGGAATTGAAGTGGCCATCGGCAAGCTGGCTATTTACACGGCGGCGGGCGGCATCGATCCGGCGCGCGTCATTCCCGTGATGCTTGATGTCGGCACGAACCGGGACTGCCTGTTGAACGATCCCATGTATATCGGCAACCGGCACGCACGCATACGGGGCGAGCGGTATGATGCGTTCATTGAAGCCTACGTCAATGTCACAACCAAGCTATTTCCCAGAGCGCTCCTGCAATGGGAAGATTTTGGGGCAAGCAACGGGCGGCGCATCATCGAGAAATACCGCAGCCGGATCTGTACCTTTAACGATGATATGCAGGGCACCGGCGCCATCACTCTGGCTGCGGCCATCTCCGCCGTTCGCGCCTGCGGAACGGCGCTTCGCCACCAGCGCGTGGTGATCTTCGGTGCGGGTACGGCGGGAATCGGGGTGGCCGACCAGATTCGCAACGTGATGATCAGCGAGGGGCTTTCCAAAGAGGACGCGACGCGGCGATTCTGGTGCGTGGACCGGGAGGGGCTGCTCACTTCCGATATGGGTGACGGACTGCACGACTTCCAGAGGGCATACGCCCGGCCCTCCGCCGAATGCAAGGGTTGGAAACGCGAGGGAGAGGGGACTGGTGTGACACTGGCCGAAGTGGTGCACAAGGTGCGTCCCACAATGCTCATCGGAGCATCGGGAGCCGCCGGCAGTTTCACCGAGGCGGTCATTTCGGAGATGGCGGCGCACACGGACCGGCCGATCATCTTCGTGCTGTCGATGCCGCCCGCGCGTGCCGAAGCCACTCCATCCGACCTCATTTCATGGACGAACGGGCAGGCTCTTATCGCCACCGGCAGTCCCTTCGCACCCGTCACCTACAAGGGCGTGACGTACGTAGTCGCCCATGTGAGCAATTCCCTGCTGTACCCGGGGCTAGCGCTGGGCGCCATCGTTTCGCGGGCCAGCCGGATTAGCGACGGGATGTTAGTAGCAGCTGCGAATGCCGTCTCCAGCATGGTGACGGTGCGCCAAATCGGCGCGTCGTTGCTGCCGCAAGTGGACGACCTGCGCACCGTGTCAGCAACCGTAGGAGTGGCTGTCGCCGAGACGGCATACGCGGAGAACCTGGCCGAGGTCAAATACGACGACATCGTCCAACAGGTGCAGGATGCGATGTGGCAGCCTGAGTACCGTTTGATCCAGGCATGTTAGGGAGCGGTATCGTGCGTCGCGTCGTAATACATCAGGTCGTCCCGCTACTGGTTGTGGCAGCCATCGTCTCCAGTGGCGGGCAGCAATTGTCTCCGCCTGCCGGTGCTCAGGCGCTGCACCCGTTCGAAGTCTCGGTGAATGTCGACCTGGTGCAGGTGTACGCGACCGTGCGGGACCGCGAGGGCCGGTTCGTTGCCGGTCTTGTGGAGGGCGATTTCGAAGTTTACGAAGACGGCGTCAAGCAGACGGTGCGGCTATTCGCGCATGAGGACATTCCCGTCACGGTGGGCCTTGTGGTCGATCACAGCGGCAGTATGCGAGGCAAACTCACCGAGGTGACCTCGGCGGCGAGAAGCTTCGTACAGTCGAGCAATCCCGAAGACCAGATGTTTGTCGTCAATTTCAACGAGTATGTGAGCCTGGGTCTGCCACCTTCGATTCGATTCACAAATCGCTCCGAAGAGCTGGAGGCAGCGATTCTAAACGCGCCCGCCACCGGCCAGACGGCGCTCTACGACGCGACGGCCAAAGCGCTTCACCAACTCCTGGAAGACAGCCGGAACAAAAAGGTTCTGGTCATCATTAGCGACGGCGGCGACAACGTCAGCAAGCATACGCTGGCTCAGATACTCGACATGGCCGGACGATCGAGCGCACTCATTTATACCATCGGAATATTTGAACCGGACGATCCGGACCGGAATAGCGGCGTGCTCCGCCAACTCGCGCAGGCGTCGGGTGGGGAAGCCTTCTTTCCCGGCGAACTGGCAAACATCGTGGCTGTCTGCGAGGGTATCGCGAGCGACATCCGAAACCAGTACAGCCTTGGCTATGTGTCGCACAATCCCACGCAGTCCAGCGCCAACCGCAAGATTCGAGTGACCGCAAAGTCCGCCACATCCGGCAAGCTCCGCGTGCGGGCGCGCGCCGGCTACATCACCGGTCCGGCATTGGACGACACGTCGCGGTGAGAATATCGATCAGCCGGCACGCACTTCAGCGAATTCTGCGCTGGACTCATCGCGCGCTCATCACGTTGGGTGTGGCCGTGATTGGCTATTGCGGGTTTATCCTTGCCGACGCCTGGATGTTCCAAAAACGGGCGAACGCTGAGCTGGATCGCCGGCTGGAAGCAAAGCACGCTGTACCCTTGGCGGCCACGATAACTCCGCCCGCGGTGGGAGCCGACGGATTGATAGGCAGGATCGAGGTTACGCGCATCGGGCTCTCCGCTGTTGTTTTCGAAGGAACGGACAGGAAAACGTTACAGCGAGCGGCGGGGCATGTCGCAGACACTGCGTTTCCAGGACAGGCAGGCAATATTGGAATCGCCGGACATCGCGACACGTTTTTTCGTCCACTGCGGGACATCCATCAAGACGACATCGTCACGCTCACTACCTTACGCGGCGAATTTCGCTACCGCGTTGTCTCAGCACGGGTGGTGGTTCCAACCGAGGTCTCTGTGTTGACTCCGACGGAGAATGAGGTCCTGACGCTGGTCACCTGTTATCCGTTCTATTTCGTCGGTTCCGCGCCCAGCCGGTTCATCGTCCGGGCCGAAAGGGTCCTGTGAGCGAGGCCTCCGAAGCCGGCGAGATCGCTATTACCGGCGGCCGTTGGCCGTGCCCATGCGGAATGGCTGCGTTCACGAGCGATCTTTTGGGCCGCAGCCGCCATGGCGCATGCATGGGGACAGCGCTTTCGCGTCTCTGTCCGCGACGGTGAGGGCGGGCGGGCTTCGCAGCAGGGAACCAGAGGTTCGGGCTCTCTCGCGCGTACCGCGTTCTTTCTTTGTTACTCAACATTCGGCCTGTTGGGCTCAGATTGCGCCATGATGCTGGCAATCGTGTGGTCCACCGTCAAAATTCCCTCCGCCAAGTACCCATCCACCTGTTCCCGCGCGACGAATAGCCGTCTGTACTCCTCTTCGATCAGTCCTTGCTTATACAGCGCGAACCATCGCCGCACATGCCATCCGATGTGGGCGGGAATGCCGGGATTGTTCTCCAGGCTTGTGCCGTGGTTGATGACCTTGGAGAGAAACTCCGGAAACGTTCGCACCGGGTAGTGATAGATGAGAATGTCCTGGCATTCGGCGGACGAACCCTCGTGCGCCGCGTGATGGTTCCCGTAGCCAACTCCACGCAGGCCGTTCAGGCGGCACATGACTTTGTTCGCGACGGCGGCCATGACAATCGGAATCTCGCTCAGCTCCCACGGCGGCTGGTGAAACGGAGCGTTGCCGTAGGGCTTGGACACCCGCAGAGCATTGCGGTAGAAGGCATAGTCCGGCGCCTCCACCTGCTCACGCGTGGCGAGCATATTTACCCGCCGGCAGTGCAACACGGCATCGTGCAATGGAATTACGGACTTGAGCGTTCCGCTGGCCGGCAGCCAGAACTCATCGGCATCTCCATTGATGATCCACTTCGCGCCGAACTCTTCCGCCGCTATTCGCGCCATGCGATTCACCCAGTCGTCCTGCTTCATCGTGCGCTCGGGTTCGTCGATTACCACGATCGGATACTGGCGTTGCAGCCCAGCGAGAATCTCGCGCGTACCGTCCGCCGACCCGTTGTCCGTGACGACAAAACAATCAACGCCCAACCGGCTATGAAAATGGATGTTGTGTGCAATCAGGCTGGCCTCGTCGCGCACAAGGAGCGACATTGCCAACCGCGGGGATTTTATTCGAGCCATCTTCGCATCCGGCATGTCAATCGCCGTCTTCCCGGCGGCCGCGCAAGTAC
>JBDTVQ010000433.1:0-5638 GCA_040007195.1 Acidobacteriota bacterium
CGCCGGGTCACTTCTGGCCATAGTAAGCCGCTGGACCGTGCTTCCGCAGAAAGTGCTTGTCGAGCAGCGCTTGTGAGATCGGAAACGGCCCACCCAACGCGACGGACTGCGCCGTGACATGGGCGATCTCTTCGAGCACTACGGCATTGTGCGCGGCATCCGCGGCATTCTTGCCCCAGGCGAACGGGCCATGATTCGCGACGAGCACGGCGGGGATGTTGGCCGGGTTGAGCTCTTCGAAGCGGCGCACGATCACAAGGCCCGTGTTGTGCTCGTAGCCTGTGGCGATCTCGTCATCAGTCATCGGATCGGTGACGGGCACGGGTCCGTAGAAGTAGTCGGCGTGTGTTGTGCCCACGCAGGGGATCTCGCGGCGCGCCTGCGCCCATGCGGTGGCGTAGCGCGAATGCGTGTGGACGACGCCACCGATGGCTGCGAAGCTGCGATAGAGGACAAGGTGGGTAGCGAGATCAGATGACGGACGCAGACTGCCCTCAACGATCGCGCCATCGAGCGAGACGACGACAAGGTCGCTTCGGGTCATGCTCTCATACGGTACGCCGCTCGGCTTGATGACGACGAGGCCGCGTTCGCGGTCGATGCCGCTGACGTTGCCGAACGTATAGAGGACGAGTCCGCGGCGGACAATCTCCAGGTTCGCTTCGAGCACTTCTTCGCGTAGCCGTTCGAGGCTCATGCGGTTGCGCCTCGAACGCCGGTAGCTATTTCACGCAGGCGCGGTAGAATGCCGCCGATAGAAGCGGGCTTGCTGTTGGCTTGGCCAAGGGCGAAGTAAAGAGTCGAATAATGGTCGAACAGTTCGTTCGATACACGTGCTTCGGCTGCGTCCGGTTCGATGGTGCGGAACTTTGGGCAGAGGGCGTCTTGGGCGGCCTCGACGGTCTTGAACGTGCCGGCCGCCAGAAATGCAAAAATCGCCGAACCGAGGCTGGTGACATCGGATTCGGGCACCAGCACCGGCTTGTTCAGCACGTTGGCATACACGTGGTTCAGAACGTCGTTCTTGCGCGGAATGCCGCCGCCGTTGATGATGCGGTGAATCGGCGTGCCGCCATGCTCCATGCGTTCGAGAATGATGCGCGTGTGGAAGGCCGTGCCTTCGATGGCTGCGAAGAGTTCATCCGCCGCCGTGTGCGTGAGGTTCCAACCAAGCGTGACGCCGGTGAGTTCGGGATTGACGAGGACGGTGCGGTCGCCGTTGTCCCAGGTGAGGCGCAGCAAGCCCGTTTGGCCCGCCTTATGGTTTTCGATGCCCGCGGCGAGTTCGCCCGCGCTCACGCCGGCGCGGCGCGCAATAGCGTCGAAGATGTCGCCCGTAGCCGAGAGCCCAGCTTCCACACCAGTCATCGCTGGATGCACGGAACCCGGCACAACGCCGCACACGCCGCGGATCAATCTTGTTTCGGGGCTGGCGGCGATGATGCACGTTGACGTGCCGACCACGTTCACCACATCGCCCACACGGCAGTTCGCGCCGATGGCGTCCCAGTGGGCATCGAAGGCGCCGACGGGAATCGGGATGCCCGCCTTGAGCCCCAACTTCGCCGCCCATTCGGCGGTGAGATGCCCAGCGAGTTTGTCCGACGTCGCATAGCGCCCGCCGATCTTTGCACGCACGCCATCAAAGACAGGATCGACAGCGCTTAAAAAATCCTGCGGCGGGAGGCCATCCCACTTGGGATTCCACATCCACTTGTGGCCCATGGCGCAGATGCTACGCGGAAGTGCGTCGAGATCAGTGACACCGCAAAGCGTGGCGGCCACCATGTCGCAGTGTTCCAGTGCCGTGGCGAAACGCGAGCGCTTGTCCGGATTGTGCCGCAGCCAGTGCAGCAGTTTGGAGAATCCCCATTCGGAGCTATAGGTCCCACCGCACCACTCGATGGCTTCGACACCTAGACGGTGGGCGGTCTCAGTGATGAGAAGGGCTTCGCGCCACGAGCGATGGTCGCACCAGAGATAGTAGTCGTCAAGCGGCTGGAGGTTTTCATCGACCGGCACGACGCTGGATCCCGTGGTGTCGAGCGCGATGGCCTCCACGTCGTCACCCTTCACCCTCGCATTGGCGAGCGCCGCCCGTGTCGCCTCGGCGAGTGCGCGCATGTGGTCGGCGTGCGATTGCGTGGCATGATCGGGATCGTCTTTACGGCGATGCAGCGGATACTCCGCTGAGCCTGAACCAAGCCGCCCGCGCTCGCTATCGACCAGCGACACGCGCACGCTCAGCGTTCCAAAATCTACTCCAGCGACGATACTCATTCGGAGGCTCCTGCGAGTCTAGTTGTGGCGATACACATCCCACCCAAGATACTTTGTCGTGGCTTCGTGAACCGCATTGGCGCATGTGGAAAAGCTGCCCGCGACGTGATGCTCGAAGCCCTCTTCGCAGATCATACGCAACAGCGATTGCAGGTTCGGGATGTGAACGACACCTGCGCCGCCAAAGGTCGTGAGAGGGTCTTTCGTAAACTCGCCCTGGCCGACGTAGCCACGAATGCAGCCGTTGTCGTCATCCGTCGAGAAGCGGGCGAAGCTCATCGGCCCGGCTTTCACGCGGCCCACCACGGTGCCAAAGGTATTCTCTTTGCCGACGGTGCCGGCGATGATCTCCTGGAAGTCCATGCGCACGTCTTCGAAGAAATGTTTCGGCAGATTCGAGCAGTGGAAGCAGACGGCTTTATCTGGATCGCTTCCATAGTTGTTGTTCCAATCAAGCAATGCGCTGGGCGTGCCCGAAGCCAGCCGCAGAGCGTGCATGCCAATGACGCCCGATACATCCACCTCACAGCCGCTCGACATCAGACCGTTGGACATCATGCTCATGATGGTGCAGGGCACCACGCCGAAATACTCTTCCATCGACGTCCAGCACTGAATTGCGGTGACGTCCAGCGAGTGGTCGCGCATCCAGCCTTCGATCACGGCGCCCATCTTGGCCATCTTCAATAGGGACGTCTGCGGTATGCCGTCCGTGCGCACATAGGCCTTGATCTCGTCGAGCTTGGCCGTTGTTCGCGCGGCATCGTCGCCGAGTTTTTCCACGCGCCCAAAGATTTCCGAAAGATCGATCGGCTCCACCGAAATACCATTGCGCTCGAGGATCTTTTCGCTGTAGCGCACCGTGTTGAATGCCGCGGGGCGCGCGCCAATCGCGCCGACTCTTAAACGCCGCAGTCCTTTGACGGTGCGGCACACGGCGGCAAACCAATCGAGATCGGCGGCAAACTCCGCGCTATCCGGCGCCTCCGTGTGCAAAGTTGTAATCGAGTACGGGATGCCGTACTGCTTCAGGTTGTTGCACGCCGACATCTTGCCGCAGAAACTGTCGCGGCGGTCGGCGATTGTCATTTTGCCCGCCGAATCGGGCGTCGCTTGAATCAGCACCGGAACAGGCAAATCGGCGTGGCGAAGCGCTTCCGCGATGCCGCGCTCTTCGCCGAAATTGGGAAGCGTAACAATGATGCCGTCGATTTCACCTGCGTTCGCTCGAAACAGGTCGCCGCATTTCAACGCCTCTTCGCGCGTCTCTACGGCGCCGTGCTTGGAATCGCCAGTCCCCAAGACCACGGCCTTGTGTCCCGCCTTCTCAATGGCGCGAATCATCTCCTCGCGACCCGAACGCGCCAAGTGATCGGGGAAAAATCCTCGATTCCCGACTATTACTCCGAACGTGTTTGACATGCCAAAGAGCCTCTATGATTTCTTGCGCGGCGAGTTCGTGAAGGAGTAGACCAGTCCGACCACCAGCATCACCGCGCCCCACCACACGTCGGCATGCAATTCCGCCAGAACGGGGGCCTGCGCCGGAGGCGCAACGATCGAATAGAGACCGTACCCGAGTATGAGAACGCCGTAGATCGTCAGCAGCGAACCGATGAAGAACCAAATAGATATGCCGGAATCTGAGTGCATGATGGTTTACCAGAAGATGAGATTGAGCGCGACAAAGACGACCGACACGGCGATGGCCCAGAAGGCGGGCCGCTGCACGAGCGGAACGTGGTCTTCATTCGGAACGTCCGTACAGCCATACACAAGGCCGGTGAGCTCAGCGTCGGTCTTGGGCCTGGTCATGTAGCTGACCGCAACCGTAACGCCGACGCAAATAATCCACGACCACAATCCGCGATACATGTTCTCCGCCATGTCTTTGGCGTTTGCCGAGAGCGCAATGTAACGGATCGCCGAAGGATCGGCCTTCACCCAAGCCCACATGGCGATGGAGCCGAGCGTGCCGCTCAACAAGCCCCAAAAGCCACCGGCGGGCGTTGCCCGTTTCCACAACATGCCGAGCAAGACAGTTCCGAATAACGGCGCGATAAAGAAGCTGAACAGCGCCTGGACATAGTCCATGATGCTTTGGAACTGCATGACGAGATACGCCGTGCCGATGCTGACCAGCACGCCCAAAATCGTGCACCAGCGGCCCATGCTCACGTAGTGCGCGTCGGTGGCGTCCTTGCGAATGACGGCGCGGTAGATGTCGTAGGTCCACACGGTGGCGAAGGCGCTGACGTTGCCCGCCATGCCCGACATGAAGCCTGCGATCAAGGCTGTAATGCCGAGACCCATCAGGCCGGGGCCGCAGTAGCGCGCCAGCATGAGCGGAAGCACTTCGTTGTAGCTGTGGCCGCCGGTGGCCACGGCCTGCGCTTCTCCGGTGAGCTTGAACGGCAGCACGGCAAGGCCGAGCAGGCCGGGCAGAATCACGATGAACGGCACCATCATTTTGAAGGCCGCACCGATGATGGGCGCCATCTTTGCCGAGCGCAGATCCTTCGCGGCGAGCACGCGCTGCACCACCAGGAAGTCCGTCGTCCAATATCCGAAACTGATCACCCAACCAAGGCCGAGCACGATGCCTGTCCAGTGAATCCCCATGGGATTGTCATTGAACGATCCAAGCGTCGACCAGGCGTGCGTGTAGCTGTCCGAGCCGAGGTTGGTGATGATCTTCGCCTTCAGCCCCGCGAAGCCGCCCGATTCCACCAGGCCGAGAATCGGAATCAGCATCGCCCCGAACCAGATCAGGAAGAACTGCAGCACTTCATTGAAGATGGCCGAGCGCAGGCCGCCGAGCGCCACGTAGATAGCCACGGTGATGGACGATACCCAGATGCTGAAATTGATGTCCCAGCCGAGGACGACCTTCATCACCAGCGCCATCGAGTACATATTGATGCCCGACATGAGCACGGTCATGAACGCAAAAGTCACGGCCGAGAGCATGCGCGAAGGTTCACCGAAGCGCAGTTGCAGATAGCCCGGAACCGAGTGCGTTTTAGAGATGTAGTAGAAGGGCATCATGACGAGGCCCAGGAACAGCATGGCGGGGATGGCGCCGATCCAATACCAGTGCACGGAGAGAATGCCGTATTGGTAGGCCGCCGCCGCCCAGCCCATCAGTTCGAGCGAGCCGAGGTTCGCCGATAGGAACGAGAGTCCAGCGATCCACGCCGTCATCTCGCGCCCGGCGAGGAAGAAGTCCTCACCCGTGGAGGCCCGCCCCTTCAGGTAGTAGCCGATGTACAAAACGAAGGCGAAGTAAATGCAAATGATCGCGAGATCAAGCGGGGAGAGCGCGATGAGATGATTCATGGCTGGACGTGGGCCGATG
>JBDTVQ010000434.1:0-5620 GCA_040007195.1 Acidobacteriota bacterium
CGCCGAGCATGAAGAAGATGCCGCGACGCCGATGAGCGAAGACGAGGTGACGGAGGCGATTGAAGCGGCCGTGGAAGCGCGGCTGGAAGAGTACGGCGTGGAACCGGAGGAAGAGGCCGCCGAAGCGCAGGACGAAGTCGAAGACCTCGACGAACGGCAAGCGGCAGCCGAAGCAGCAGTTGAAGCAGCGGCGGATGCGGCATACGAGGCGACGGCGGGCGATATTGCCGAAGAGGTGCTCGCCTCGGCCGATGAAGACGAGGACGATTCCAACGACGAGCCGTTCGCGCGTCCGACACACGATCCGTTTGACGATGCGGACGACGCGCACGCCGCGGCGGAAGAGTCCGAAGACGGCGCGATGGAAGCGTCGGCCGACGGTGACGGCGACGGCGATGGTGAGAGCGATAGCGAGGGCGAAGGCGAAGCAGGCAGCGAGCCGGCGGAAGCTTCCGCCGAACTGCGCGATCAGCCTGCCGCGCGTTACATTCAACCGCGCTCGGGTGGACGGATGCGCCGCCGTGGACGCCGTGGCGGACGCCGCGACGACCGGGGAGGCGACCGGCCGGAACGTGGGCCCGCGCCCGCAACGGAAACGGGACCAGCGCCGGAGCGCAACCTGGAAGGTGCGCTCGACCCGATTGAAGGAGCGCCTGAGGCGCGCGTTGTCGAACAGCGCGAGGGGCGGCCGGCACGCGAAGGCGGCGATGCTCCCCGCGAGGGCCGTGGCGATCGCGAGCCACGTGGCGACCGCGAACCGCGCGGTGAACGCGATGGACGCCGCGAAGGTGGCCGCGAAGGTGGCCGTGAAGGTGGCCGTGAAGGTGGCGACCGGGGCGGCAGAGACCGCCGTGACCGGGGCGAACGCACCGAGCGCGAACGTCCGCCGATGCCGCTGATCACCGACCTGCTCAAAGAGGGCCAGGAGATCATCGTTCAAATCGCCAAGGAACCGCTTGGCCAGAAAGGCGCGCGCATTACGTCGCATGTGGCCATCCCCGGCCGCTATGTGGTGTTCATGCCGACGCTCGATCACAACGGCGTATCGCGCAAGGTGGGCACCGACGACGAGCGCATCCGCCTGAAGCGCATTCTGTCCGCCCATTCGCAGGGCATGACGGGCGGCTTCATTGTCCGCACGGCGGGCGAGGGTAAACCCGAAGCCGAGATTGCGGCCGATATGCAGTTCCTCCACAACCTGTGGCTGGACATTCGCAAGAAGGCCGAGAAGCGGCCGGCGCCGGCGCTGTTGCATCACGATCTGGAACTGGTGCAGCGCACGCTGCGCGACCAAGTGAGCGACAACTTCAAAGCGGTGTGGGTCGACAACGAAGAAACGTTCGAATCGATTCTCGGCTTCCTGGAACGCTTCCAACCGGCGATGGTGAGCCGTGTGAAGTTGTACACGCGGCCGATCCCGATTTTCGACGCCTTCAAGATTACCGATGAACTCGACAAGGCGCTGCGCCCCAAGGTGTGGCTGAAGTCGGGCGGCTACATCGTGATCAACCAGACCGAGGCGCTGGTGGCCATTGATGTGAACACGGGCAAATACGTGGGCAAGTCGAACCGGCTGGAAGACACGATCGTGAAGACCAACACCGAAGCGGTGAAGGAGATCGCGCGGCAGATCCGGCTACGCGATTTGGGCGGCATCATCGTGGTCGACTTCATCGACATGGATGAGCGGCGCAACCGCCAGAAGGTGATGCAGGCGCTCGAAGAGGCCATGCGGACGGATCGCGCGCCGTACAAGATTCTCCAGTTCAACGATTTTGGATTGGTGGCGATCACGCGGCGGCGCGTGAAGCAGTCCCTCGAACGGGCGCTGTGCCAGCCGTGTACGACGTGCGAGGGCTCAGGCTACATCAAGAGCTCGGGCACGGTGATGAGCGAGATCATCACGGAGGCCTACAAGATCGCTCCGGCGCTGGAGGGGAACGAGGTGGTGTTGCGCGTTCATCCCGATGTGGCGAACGTGATCAAGTCCACCGAGAACCATTACCTCGAAGAGTTGGAAGAGATTCTGGGGCGGCCCGTTTTGGTGAGCTCCGACGGGTTGATTCATCCCGAGAAGTTCGACATGGCGTAACCAGCCGCGCAGTTCCGATGGAAACCGAGGCCGCCCCTTACCGGGCGGCCTTTATTTTTTTGCGGGCGGCCGAGACGCGGTAGACGCCGGCCATCGCCAACTGGGTGCGCGGGGCCTCTTCGCCGAGGGTACGCTGGAGCACTTCGAGCGATTGGCGATAGACCGTTTCCGCCTGTCGCAGGCGGCCCGTCTGCTCCCACAGCGAGGCGAGAGACATACGGTAGAAGACGACATCGCTGTGATTGGGTCCGAGCCGCGCGGTGGCGCCGTCGATCACTGAGGTGTATTCGGACTCGGCCGCCGCGCGCTCGCCTTTGGCCTGGAGAATGGTAGCGAGCAGATTGCGGTAGTTGAACACGTCGGGATGGGTTTCGCCCAAAACCCGGCGGCCTTGTGCCATGGCGCCGCGTACGAGCTTTTCGGCTTCGTCCAACTGGTTCTCGCGGCGGAGCTGGTTGGCGAGCCGGTACATGCTTCGCCCTACCTGGGGATGATCGGGCCCCAGCATCTGCTGGCGCTGTTCCAGAACCTCACGCAGCAGCGCGGTCGATTCGGTGTCTTTGCCGTTGTCGGCGAGTGCCTGTCCGAGGTTGCTTTTCATAGTCAGCACCTCGCGCGCCTGTTTGGGATCGGGATCGAGGCTGGCAATGGCGACCGCCCGCCGGAACATCCGCTCGGCTTCTCCGCTCTTACCCTGTGACTGAACGACGAGGCCGAGATTGTTGAGCGTGTGAGCCATGCGCGGGTCATTCGGCGTCAGGGTCTTCTGTTGAATCGCGAGCGCGTGGCGAAGCGCCTGCTCGGCGTCGGCGTGGCGGCCGCGCAGCCGGTACACGTCGGCGAGTTGCCGCAGCGTATTGATCTGCTCTGGACTGTCTTTGCCAAAGGCGCGTTCCTGCGCCGCCATCTCGGCCTGCATCATCGCTTCGGAGCGGGCATACTCGCCGAGATTCTTATAGGCGGTGCCCATTGTTTCCAGAAGTTCGGACTGGACGTCGGGCTGCGTGGCCAATTCCTTCCGCATGCGCTCGGCGCCAAGGTCCATCAGATCGCGGGCGGAGAGCTTTTTTCCGTCGGAAAGACAGGGGTCGGCGTTCTCGAACATGCTGCGCAGAAAGAGGGAGATCTGTTGGGCCCGCGTGCGCTCGCGCAAGGCGGCTTCGCGTTCGCGGGTAACGCGGGCGGCGAGCAGGCTCATGCCGACGGCCACGGCGGCGAGCAGGACGAATAATACGGCCCCCGCGCCGACGGAGAGTTTGTTGCGCCGGACGAATTTGGTGAGGGCATACCAGTTCGACTGCTTTGCGGCCTCGACGGGTTCGCCCGCAAGCCAGCGGCGGACGTCTTCCGAGAGCGCCTCCACCGAGGCATACCGTTCGGCGGAATCCTTGCGCATGGCCATGGCGGCGATGGCGTCGAGGTCGGCGCGATCGTGCCTGCCGGCGGAGGCGAGCGGTCCCGAGGCGACGGAACTCGGCGGGGGCGCCTCATCGCTGACGATGGTTTGCTCGAGCTCCCATTGCGACTGATGCTCGCGCATGAACGGATGGAGTCCGCTCATCAGCTCATACAGCACCACGCCGAGCGCGAAGACGTCGACGAGCGTGGTGGCTGGTTCGCCGCGGATAGCCTCCGGACTAGCGTACTCGGGTGTCATGAGGCGCTCGCCGGCGCGGGTGAGGCCGGTTGGCGTGTCGCCTTGCTCCTCCTCGAGCAGCTTGGCGATGCCGAAGTCGAGCAGCTTCGGGGTTCCGTCCGGGGTGACGAGAATGTTCGGCGGCTTGATGTCGCGGTGGATGACGAGGTTGCGGTGGGCGTAGGAGACGGCGCCGCAGACTTTGCGGAACAGTTCCAGGCGCTCTCGCAAATTGAGTTCGTGTTTGCGGCAGAAGCGGTTCAACACTTCGCCATCGACGTACTCCATGACGACGTAAGGCGCGCGCTGTTCGGTGATGCCTGCGTCGAGCATACGGGCGATGTTGGGGTGGACGAGCGTGGCGAGGATGCGCTGCTCAGCGCGGAAACGATTCCAAAGAGGTTCGCTGGTGGCGTACTCGGGGCGAATGACCTTGATCGCCACCTGAGCGTCATAGAGGCCGTCGGCGCGCTCTGCCAGGTAGACGGCGCCCATGCCCCCACGGGCGAGCCTTTTGAGAATGCGGTAGGCACCGACATGCTGGCCCTCACTGAGTTCGCCACTCGACACCACGTGCAGGGCGGTGTCGCGGATGGCATCGCCCATCCTGTCGCCCGCGCTGACATAGGCCTGGAGCAGCGACTGGACTTCGTGGCGGAGAGCGTCGTCACCGGCGCAGGTTTCAAAGAGCATGCGCTCGCGGGCGTCGCATTCCAGGTCCAGCGCGGCCTGGAAGACTTCTTCGACGCGCTGCCAGCGCGCGGGATCGATGCCTGCCCGGTCAGGCGGCATCTCAGCTTTCCTCCGCTGGTGGTTCCGCAGCCTTCATCTCACGAAAGATCCAGGCCTTGGCCATACGCAGGTCCCGCTGCACGGTGGGCACGGAGACGCCGGCGACCGCGGCTGCTTCCTCGTAGGTGAGCCCGCCGAAATAGATCATTTCGAGAACGTCGCTCTTGCGGCTGTCCATGATGGCCAATTGTTTCAGCGCCTCGTCGAGCGCGACGACCAGGGCTGGCTTTTCGGCACCGACGACGGCAGCTTCGTCCAATGACAAATTCCAGACGCCGCCTCCACGCTTCTGCCGTTGTTGCATGCGGGCGTGATCGACGAGGATGCGCCGCATGACACGGGCGGCGACGGCATAAAAATGAGCCTGATTTTGAAAGTCTACTTCGGATCCGACGAGCCGCAGGTAGGCCTCATGCACCAGGGCCGTGGCGCGCAGCGTGTGACCCACGCGCTCTTTACGAAAACACTGCTCGGCCATGGCGCGCAGTTGACCGTAGACATGCGGGATCAGCGCGTCGATGGCGGCCTGATCGCCTTCACGGCATTGCGCGAGCAATTGTGTGATGGCGGAGGTCTCCGGGGTCATCCACACTCATCGTATGACGGAGCGCCTGAAATGCGAAACGGCGGTCCCCCACACGGGCCGCCGTTTCTTTGTAAGCACGACGCGAGGCCGTGCTTACTTCAACATCTTGACACGAATATTTTTGTAGTGGACGGTGGAACCGGGATCGTGGCCCTGGAGGGCGATGGTGCCGGGAGCGATCACACGGCCCTTCATATTCGGCGGACCGGTCCAGCCGTCGGGTTGGTTCCAATCGACAATCTTCTTGCCGTCGACAAACACCTGGATGTTCTTGCCGTTGACGATGATGTGCTCAGTGAACCACTTATTGTCTTCGGCGACTTTGTCCTTGTTGTCCTGAACCATGTAGAGGCCGCCGGTCTTGCGGAAATCCTTCGCGTAGGTGTTGTTGACCTGAATCTCAAAGCCCTTGTCGGGCCAGTTCTGTTCCTGGTACTCGGTGGCGACGTAGATGCCCCCGTTGGAGTTGGGCGCGGTCATGACGTCGACTTTCACTTCGTAATTCGTGAACACG
>JBDTVQ010000435.1:0-5615 GCA_040007195.1 Acidobacteriota bacterium
ATGTTGGCGGCCGTGGTTCCGTTGTCGGTCCGGTAATCGAAGAAGCTGAAGCGGCCAAATAAATTGTTGCTATTGGAGACTCGATAGTCCACTCGAGCGTTGATGCCGCGTTGGTTGCGCTTTTCGGCTGAATTCTTGGAATAGTTATTGGCGTTAGTAAACGGATCGCTGGGGGTGCGGTTGGGCGAGGGGTAGTACTTCTGCATGTTCAGCGAGACCGGGTCGAGCTGGCTGGTGGGGATGCGATTGCCTGCGTACGGCGTACGGACGAAACCGCTGCCCGCGGGATTCGCAATGGTCGTCGAGGGATCATAAAGGGCGATAGTTCGGCCGGCCGTGTCGCGGAGGTCGGAGAAATCGCCGGTGCGCTGCTGCGCGGTGGGGAAGGTGCCAATGAGGGGCGTGGACCGGTTGTATCGCCACTCTTCCCAGTTGCCGAAATAGAACAAGCGGTTCTTGATCACATGTCCGCCTATTGCGGCGCCGAACTGGTTAAAGCGGAACGGAGGCTTGGTGACCGCAAAAGTGTTTCGGGCATCGAGGGCGTCGTTACGAAGAAAGTGATATACCGTGCCATGCATTTGGTTGGAACCGGACTTCGTCACCAGGTTCACAACGCCGCCGGCGGTGAAGCCATACTCGGCCGACATTGTCCCGCTCTGCACCCTGAACTCCTGCACGGCGTCGACAGGCGGGTTGATGGTGGGATCGGCGAACACCGGCTGGATCGAACTGATTCCATCGAGAATGATTTCGTTGGCGGCGCTTGGCCCGCCGTTGATGCTGATCATGGAGAGCGTCAAACCTCGGTCGGCGAACCCGCTGTTTGCGGGGCCTGCGTTGGATTTAACGCCGGGCGTAATCATTGTCAGAGCCAGCACGTTTCGGCCATTCAGAGGAAGATCGTCGATGCGGCGGCTCTCCACCACCTTGCCGACTGTGGCACCCTCAGTGTCGAGAAGGGGCGCGTCTGCCGTAACTGCGACGGATTCGGCTACCGATCCTAGCTCCAGGGTCAGGTCAAGCCGCGCGGTCTCGCCGACGTCGAGCCTGATTCCGGACCTGGTGACGGCCTTGAAGCCTTCCTTTTGTGCAGTCAGCCGGTACGCGCCGGGCTGCAAAAGGGGGACGGAGAAATTGCCCTGATCGTTTGAGCGAACCTCGCGCACGGACCCCGTGTCGACCCCGTCAATCCTAATCGCAACACCGGCAGCCGGAGCCTTTGTCTGGTCTGTCACTGTACCGGTAATGCTGGACGTCTGAGAATAGGAAATACCTGTTGAGGACAAAACCAGGACTACACTCAGCAGACCCCTCTGTAATCGACGATGAATCATTGAGATCTCCCTTTCTTGCTCAAGTTCATCGAATTTTATGTCACCCGGGTTGATAGCACAATTATTTTATTGTGATCTGGTTATTAGGCTCACCCTATCACCTGCCCCAGCTGAGCGATGCAGCATGCGACGGCGAACGGCAACGGCGAGCGGCAACAAGGTCCGGTGGAATTGAGGCCAAACAGCCCCGGCTGGACTAGCCGAGTGCGAGGTAGGCCCGTGCTTCAGGGATGGCGCGAGCGACTCGCCTGAGAATAGCTTCCAGAGCGGCTTGACTGTTGCCTTCCATGCGCCAGGTGATCTTGTCTTCGGACACCGATTGCCGGGCCAGTATCCATCCGTCCGGGGTGACGATGCGAAGCCCGTCGAGCCGATCGAACCGGGAGCCCTGAAACTCCACGGAGAGCCGGTCGATTGTCCTTGTGAAATCGGATGGTCCGCAGGGAATTCGGATATCGGGGGTGATAAAAAGCGGCGGAAGCGCATTCGCCAACTCCGATAGGCTCTCGCCGGACCGCAGGACTAGCGAACAAAAGGCAAGGGCGGCGAACACTCCGTCATCGGCAAAATCGAGTTCGCGGAACAAATAATGCCCGCTGTATTCGCAGCCGAATAGGCATTGGTTGAGACGCATCGCCCTCTCCAGCAGGCAATGCGCGCTGGACGAGACAATTGGGCTGCCGCCATTGGTGCGGACCGCCTCGCTAACTCGTTCCGACATCTTCACGTCGAGTAAGACCGATTCCGGTTGCATCCGGTCAAGCAACTTCGGGACAAACAGAAGAGCCATTAGATCGGTCGAGAGGGACTTGCCGGTGTCATCGCAAATGGCGAGCCGGTCGCCATCACCGTCCCAGGCGAATCCGGCGGCCGCGCCGCGAAGACGCACCTCTTCGCCAAGGGGATCCAAGACATGTGGCAACGTGCAATCGGGAGACCTTGCCTCAAATGAGCTCGAGGGCTCGTCGTGAATTGCCCAGGCGGAAAGTCCCAGCTTGGCGAAGACCCGAGCCGCCAGTTCAGACCACAACCCGCCGCCTGGATCGAGAACAAAAGACGGTGAACCGCTGAGTGTCAGTTCAGCTTGCCATCGATTCAGCATCCAATCCAGATATGGCTCGAATAACTCGACCCGGCGCACGGAACCGCGTGTGTGCGAAACAGGGATGATCTGCCGCGCCAACAACAGTGCCTCGGCGGCAATTTCGGATTGGTCCGGGGGAAGAAACTTCATGCCGTTCTGCGAGGGAGGATTGTGCGAAGCGGTAACAGTGGCCGCATATCGAACGCGCAGGTGGCGTTTTCCGAAATAGAGTAGCGGCGTTGGTACGGGGCCGGCATCCAATACGCTTGCTCCTCCCGCGACCAGACCTTCGATTAATGCCTGATGCAGGGAAGGGGAACTCGCGCGGTGGTCCCGGGCAACCAATACTTCTTCGCCGGGCGCGCATCGGCCGGCAATTCCGCGGCCGGCGCGGGTGATGATTTCCTCGTTCACTTCATCCGGATAGACTCCGCGAATGTCGCAGAGCCGGAACGGCCGCTCCATTTAAGAGGGACCACTTTCGGCACCCGGAATCGTTTTCGCCAACTCGCGGAAGAACTTTTGGATCAACTGCAGGACTTCATCCACCAGGCGCGGCATGCGGCTCAATGGTGGCAGTGCCGCTCCGAGTTGGCGTTTGAGTGGGGCGCCGTTGATACGAATGCCTCGCAGCGGATGCCGCTCCCAGGTGGGAGAAAGGGCCGAATACGGAATGATGGAAGCCCCGAGTCCCGCCGCAACCATGTGCTTCATGGCTTCCACACTGCTCAATTCGAAGATGACGTTCGGAGTGATATTCAGCTCCTGGAAAAATTCATTCAGGCGCTTTCTCGTGCTCGTGGTTTGATCGTAGAGCACCAGCGGAAGCTTGGCGATTCCGGCGGGGGTGATGAACTTCTTCCGCGCCAGTGGATCGGTACGCTTCACGGCAACGACCATCTCTTCGGTGAGCAAGCTGGTGATCCGCAGGTTGGGAGCTTGAATCGGCAAATTCACGATGGCCAGATCGAGGCGGTTCGATGTCAACATTTCAATAAGCTGAGGAGTGGTCGAATTCACGATGTCGACGCACACCTTCGGAAATCGTGCGTGAAACACACTGAGCGCGGGCGGCAACATAGAGGTAAGCTGATGGCCACCGACACCAATCCGGATGGTGCCCACTGGATCCTGCCGCAGGCGGCCGATTTCCATCCTGGCCACCTCGCATTGGCGCAAAATGGATTCAGCGTGATCCTGCAGAATCCTGCCTGCTTCGGTTAGCTGAAGGTCCTGATTCTTGTTGCGCACGAAGAGCCGTTCGCCAAGCTCTTCTTCGAGCGATTGAACCTGCTGGCTAACGGAGGGTTGGGCGAGATAGAGCCGCTCGGCCGCGCGCCGGAAGCGGCCTGTCTGGATAATGGCGTTGAATATTTCGAGTTGGCGAATCGTCACAGCCCTGGGGACCTTTGATAGCGTGAGTCTATCACAGAGGTTGGAAAATCGTATTGGACTATTACTGACACCCCTGATGAAATCAGACTTTGCGGATTCAGCGCCATGAGCACTGTACTGGGAATCGACATCGGAACAAGCGGAGTTCGAGTTCTCGCGGTTTGCGAGTCGGGCACCGTGCTCGCCTCCGCCCAGTCGCCTCTAAAATCCTATCGTTCAGCTGACGGCCGGACGCATGAACAGGACCCGCAGAGTTGGTGGGCTGCGGTGTGCACCGCACTCAAGCAGGTCTCGGGAACCCTCTCCGAGGCGCGATGCCTGGGGGCAATTTCCGCGGTCGGCGTCACCTCCACATCCGGCTCGCTGGTGATTGCGGACAGCGCGGGCGCGGTTTTGCGAAACGCGATTTTGTACGATGACGGCCGTGCGGCCGAGTTGGCCGGCGATCTCCGAACCAAGGAAACACCGGAAATCAATGCGTCCTACTCGCTGGCGAAAGCGGTTTGGGTGCGGCGCTACGAACCGCATCTTTGGGAACGCACAAGACATCTGCTTCATCCGGCAGATTGGATTGTGGGCAAGCTTTCCGGGCGGTACGGAGTATCCGACTATTGCAACTCACTCAAGCTGGGCTACGACCCACACGAAGCGTGCTGGTCAGAAGCGACGCGGAAGGCAAATTTTCCGCCTGAACTGTTGCCCGAGGTTCTCGATCCTGGAGAGATCGCCGGGAGTGTCTGCGCGAGTGCATCCGAGGAAAGCGGGCTTCCCACGGGCCTTCCGGTGGTTTTAGGCGCCACCGATGGGATGGCCGATTTGGTTGCGTCGGGCGCCCAACACGCGGCGGACACAAACACGACCCTGGGAACAACGATGGTCTGGAAAGTTCTGAGCACCGTTCAGCCGCGACTCAGTGGAAGCATCTATTGTCATCGCCATCCCGGAGGCTGGCTGGCTCCAGGCGCGGCCAGCAACACCGGCCCGGGAAGCGTGCAATGGTCCGGTGGGGAGGCAGACCGGTGGGCTGCCGATCTTCAGGCCAACGAACGATTTCCCACTTCCTTGATTTGCTATCCTCTCCGAGGCACGGGAGAGCGATTTCCATTCCATTCCGATTGCGCGTCCGGATTTCATGACGGCGAACCGGCCACTTATTGGGATAGCTACGCCGCTCAGCTTGAGGCGCTCGCCTACATTGAGCGCTGGGGCTACGAACGGCTTTCCGCGTGTGGCGTAGAGACCGGCGGGGCCGTCTATTCGGGAGGCGCGGCCGCGCGCAGCAGGACGCTGGCTCGCGTCCGGTCGAGCGTGTTGCAGCGGCCTGTTTGCCAGTCCGAACATCCGAGCGCGGCATTCGGAGCGGCGATACTGGCGGCGGGCGGCAGTATCTACGGCGGAGACCTGCGGAGCGCAATTTCGCGCATGACTCATTTGGCGAATGTCGAGGATCCTTGTCCGGAATTGAGCCGGCAGTATGAGGACCTCTATGGCGAATTTCGCACGGCCTGCGCACGCCGGGGTTATGTATGAGCGCCTGGAAAGCCTGTGACATCCGCGGGCGATTCCCGGAAGAGGTCTTCCCGGAGATGTTTCAGGCTGTTGGCGCGGCGGCTGCATCTGAGTTGAACGGCCACGGAAGGGTCCTGGTGGCAGGCGACTTCCGGGAATCGACGCCGGTCCTCAAAGCCGGGCTTATGGACGGCTTGGTCCGGGGCGGGATTCAGGTGTTTGACGGCGGGCAAATACCGACGCCGGTTGCCTATCATGCCCATCGAAGTATGGACTTCGACGCGGTGTTT
>JBDTVQ010000436.1:0-5601 GCA_040007195.1 Acidobacteriota bacterium
CGGCGTAGATGCAATCGTCGTGGCCGTTGAAGGTGAGAATGGCCTCGCGGCGAGCTAGATCCCAAATCTTCACTTCACCGCGCTTGGAGGGAATACCACCAGCGGCGGCGAGCAGACGGCCATCTCGGGAGATGGCGATGGCGCGCACGGTTTCGCCGTGACCCTCGAGCTTGGCAACGGTCTTGCCGGTTCGAGAATCGGCCAAGACGACGGTCTTGAATTGTGCGAGCGCGACTTGCGTACCGTTGGGCAGCCACGCCATGGCAAAGACGCTGGGGCGCACGACGGTCTTGGGTTGAATGTCTGGGGCCGCCAGCTTAGTACGCGCTACGCGCATTGCGGCTGCTTCCTCAGAGGTTGGCGGCTTGGCGCCGTCATCGATCCACCGGACGAAGAGATCAATTTGTCCCTTTGAGAGAAACCTGCCGTCCATCGGCATGGTGGGTTGAGCGTCGCCGGTGAGGTAGCGGATGAGCAAACTCTCCGACGCCTTGCGCGGAACTACGGTGGCGCCGTTATGGCCGCCCTTCATAAAAGTCTCGTACGAATCTGTCACGAAGTCGCCCATTTTGACTTTCGCGGCATGGCAACCCGAGCAGCGCTCCTCGAGGATAGGCGCGATGTCACGGACGAACGTGGGCGGTAGCTGCGCGGCAATTTGAAGTGGCGCCGCCGAGACGAGGACGAAGGTAAGAAGTGTGGCGCGCATTAGTGGTTGAAGAGAAATTCTTTGCTCGTGAGCATCGCCCACACCAGGTCTTCAAGAGCCTGTTTGCGGGCGTCGCGAATGGACTCCTGCGAAGCGCCGGGCTTTTCGGCTTCGCGGCGGGCGGAGGTGAGGGCGCCTGCCATCGTGGTGCGCTCGGTTTCGGTGGGATAGCGGCCAAAGGCGCTAAGCGTGAGATGTTCTACAACGCGCGAATCGGGCAACCCCAGCTTCTGGAGCAGCGCGAGGTAGCCTTCCGGGTTGCTGAGCTTCTTATTCAGCGTGTCGCCGTTGATCACGTGAAGAGCCTGGGCAATGGACGGGTCCTGGCTGCGCTCTCCCGCATCGCAGATGATGCGCTCGGGGCGGCCGAAGGAGCTCAGAAACTGCGACTGCACACGCACGTCGGGAAGCTGCATCGCGCGCGTGCCGGCGGGGTATCCGGCAAACGACGAAGGCACTCCGGTGACCTGCGACATCGCGTCGAGAATGACTTCACCGGGAAGGCGCTTGACGACGTACTTCGAGTAGAAGACGTTGTCACTTTGATTGGTAGCGTTGGCTTCGGAGCTGAGTTGATAAGTGCGCGAGTTCACGATGGTGCGAATCAGATGGCGAATGTCGTAGCCGTGCGCGACGAAATCCTTCACCGTGGCATTGAACAATTCTTCGTTCGAAGACGGGTTGGTGGCGCGGATGTCATCGACAGGATGCACAAGTCCGCGGCCGAAGAAGTTTCCCCACACGCGGTTGACGATGTTGCGGGCGAAGTATTCGTTCTTGGGACTGGTGAGCCAGTCGGCGAAAGCGAGGCGCCGGTCGGTAAGATCGTCAAGCGATTCCGGCTTACCGTCAAGCGGCGTGGGCGCGAGCGGGCGCAGAAGGCGCGGGTGGTTCACATCGCCTGCCTGCTTGGGATAGATGATGAACTCGCCTGCGCGGTCGCCATTCTTGAGGCCCACGCGCGCGAAAAGATTGGCGAACTGGTAGTACTGTTTCTGGGTCCACTTTTCGAGCGGATGATTGTGGCAGCGGGCGCACGTGAGCCGCTGGCCGAGAAAGGCCTGTGTCACGTTTTCGCTGAGGTCGATGACGTCCTTGTGCTGGACGAAATAGTTCAGCGCTCCATTCTCGCGAGTAGAGCCGGTGCCGGTGAAGATGTCGCGCGCAAACTGGTCCCAGGGCTTGTTCTCTTTCACCGAATCGCGGATCCAGTTATAGAAGGCCACCATGTTGTTGGTGCGGAGCTTGCGCGAGCTTACGAGCAACAGGTCGCTCCATTTATAGGCCCAGTAGTCGGTGAACTCGTCGCGTAGCATGAGGCGCTCAACGAGCTTGGCCCGCTTGTCGGGACTCTTGTCGGCAAGGAACTCTTCGGTGTCTTCGACGGACGGCAGGACACCCGCCGCATCGAGGTAGACGCGGCGGATAAAGTCGTCATCACCGGCGAGCTTGGAAGGGGCGAGATTCAGGCTCTTCCATTTCTTAAGCGCCAGTTCATCTATAAAGTTGGCGGGCTGGAAGCTGGAGTACGATGCCGCGGAAATCGTATTGTCGAAGGGAACGGTAACGCGCGAATAGAGTACGCGGCTGGAATACCAGAGCGTGATGGCGGCCTCTCCGCGGCCGTTCATCTTGACGAAGCCGTTGTCGTCTACCGTGGCCACGCCTTCGTTGTTTGAGGTGTATTTCACCCAGCGCGTGACGTCTTCGATGCGGCCATCGGTGTAGCGGGCGCGGACGACCAGTTGCTGGCTGGCGTCGGGGGCGAGAATCGCGGCCGCGGGATAGACTTCGAGCGCGGCTACATCGGGGTCAGTCGATTTCGGAGCAGGGGCTCCGTTGGCGATCCATTCCGACACGACGCGATACTCAAGCGAATCGGTGCCGAAACGCTTGCCACCACCGTGCGGCAGAGCAAATGTGGCCTTCTGCAGGAGCAGACTCTGCGCGGGCGCGGCGAGAGAGACGCGGCGGCCGAGAGATTGGCGGGTAAGGGTGTCGTAATCGACATCGGGATCGTAACCGCGCAGGGTGAGCTTGAAGCCGTTCTTGCCGGCAAGCGCGCCGTGGCAGGCACCCTGATTGCAGCCCATCTTCGTAAAGACGGGAATGACATGGTTCTTAAAACTCCACTGAAACGGGGCACCCGCGCCTTTGACCATCACGCGAACAGTTGCGGTTTGGTTATTCGCTTTGGCCGTGATGCTGGCTTCGCCGTTCCCCACGGGATGAACCATGCCGGTTTGATCGACCGTGGCGATTTGGGGATTGGAACTGGACCACTGCGCGTTGCGCGTCCAATCTTCGACGTGGCCGGAAACATTGGCTTCGGCGACGATCTGCTGGCGCGATTCGGCAGTCGCGAGAGTGATCTGCTGCGGCAGCAGGGTGAGCGACTGGGCGCTTGCGATGGCGATCGCTGTGTGCGCGGCGAGCGCGCAAAAACTGTACTTCATGAGACGTGGATTCATGACGCTTTTCGTTTCGACGAAAACTTCTGCCGGAATTTATTGAGCTTCGGCGAGACGACTGCCATGCAGTAAGGCTGATAAGGGTTATTCACAAAATAGCTCTGGTGATAGCCCTCGGCGGGCCAGAAGGTTTCCGCGGGCGTGACTGCGGTGACGATGTGCGCTCCATAGGCGCCATCTCGTTCGAGTTCGGCGATGATGTCGCGCGCAACCTGCTCTTGCTCAGGCGAGTGGAAGTAGATGGCCGAGCGGTACTGCGTGCCAATGTCGTTGCCCTGGCGGTTCATCGTGGTCGGATCGTGAATCGCAAAGAAGACTTCGAGGATCTCGCGGAAGGAGACGCGCGCCGGATCGAAGGTGACCTGGACGATCTCAGCGTGGCCAGTCGTTCCGTCGCAAACCTCCTGGTATGTAGGTTTGTCCACGTGGCCGCCCATGTAGCCGGAGACAACGTGCGTAACGCCGTCGAGCTCCTGATAAACGGCTTCCAGACACCAAAAGCACCCGCCTGCGAGCGTGGCGGTCTCGGTGGCCGCTATTGGAGGCGCTTCACTCATGCGAACAACTCTTTGATCGGTTCGGTGCCGCGATCGACCAACGGGATCGGGCGGCCCTGAGCGCCGGGCAATTCGGTTTCAAGATCGATACCGAGGCCGTGGTAGATCGTTGCTGCGACTTCGGACGGCGTGGTGGGGCGGTCTTTCGGATAACCGCCGATGTCATCGGAGCTGCCCACGACGTTGCCGCCTTTAATGGGGCCACCGGCGGCGAGAACAGTCCAGCATTGCGGCCAGTGATCGCGCCCACCGGCGGGGTTGACCTTCGGCGTACGGCCGAATTCGCCGACGCCCCAGACCATGGTGTTCTTGAGCAGGCCGCGCTCGGAGAGGTCTTCGAGCAAGGAGCTGTACGCCATGTCGAACATCGGACCGACAAGGTCGCGGTAACAGGAGATGGGACTGAAGGGCTTGGAGCCGTGGATGTCCCAGGTGATCTCGTCGAACACCGTTTCGAACATATTGACGGTGACGAAGCGTACCCCGGCTTCGATCATGCGGCGGGCGAGCAGGCAGCTTTGGCCGAAGCGGTTGTTGCCGTATTTCTCGCGGACTTTCTCCGGTTCGCGGTGCAGCTCGAACGCCTCGCGGGCCTTCTGCGAACTCATGAGCGTGTAGGCTTGCTGAAACGACGAGTCGAGCAGCCGGGCGTCCTGCGAGGTTTCGAACTCGCTCACGGTGCGGTCGATCATGGCGCGCCAGTTTCGGCGGCGGTCGACGCGCAGCGCCGAGAGATAATCGGGCGGGAGCATGTCGGGAACGCGAAAGTTGGGATCGCTCGGGTCGGCATTGAGGACAAAGGGATCGTATGATTTGCCCAGGAAGCCGGCGTTCTGGCCGTGCGGCATGTTGCCACCGGTGTTGCCGATGGGGCGCGGCAGTAGCACGTGCGGAGGAACATCGCCCTTTGGGCCCTTGAGTTTGCCGAGGACGCATCCATAGTGGGGATGTTCGACGCCTCCTTGAAAGAGGCGGCCGGTTTGCATCATCTGGTGGCCGGTGTCGTGAACGGCAGCGGCGGTGTGATACATGCTGCGAACGAGCGCGAACTTGTCGGCATGTTTGGCCATGCGCGGAAAGTTCTCAGAGATCTCAATGCCGGGAACGTTGGTCTTGATGGGCTTGTAAGGTCCGCGGATCTCGATGGGCGCGTTGGGCTTCATGTCCCAGGTGTCGAGCTGCGAAGGACCGCCGACGAGCATCAATAGGATGCAGTTCATGTCGGACTTCGAAGAGTCGACGGCGCCCTGCGCCTTAAAGCCAAACATCTGCGTCAGGCCGAGTCCGAGAGTGGACAGCGAGCCAGCGTGCAAGAAGTCGCGGCGGCGCAGTCCATCGCAAAATTCGACCGCGCGGTCAGCGTCAAGACGGAACATGGGCAGTACCCTCCCAGGATAGTGAGCACTTCCATGCTATACCCGGGGGAGTTGGGGGGCAAAGGCAGGCGTCAGGCCGAACGGGCGAGGCCCGTATTATGGACGGATGGCTACTCTGACGCTGAGCGTTGGCGACCCGCTTGCCGTGGCGGTTACGGGCGCGATCCAGGCCGGGAACGTCGAAGAGTTGCGCCGGCTCCTGGACGACCATCGCGGACTTGCCACCGCAGGAATCGTAGATGCGAAAGGGTGCGAGCGCAGCCTGCTTCACGTCGCGACGGACTGGCCCGGACACTTTCCCCATGTTGCCGGGACAATCTCTTTGCTGGTTGATCATGGAGCGGATGTGAATGCGCGCATCAAGGGGGCGAGTTCCGAGACGCCGCTGCATTGGGTAGCCAGCAGCGATGACGTCGACGCGCTGGTGGCGTTGATGGATCGCGGCGCGAATATTGAGGCAGACGGTGCGGTGATTGGCGGCGGCACTC
>JBDTVQ010000437.1:0-5599 GCA_040007195.1 Acidobacteriota bacterium
ATCCGTAGCTCGCGGGCGGCTCTGACATGTGGCGCGTGAGCGAGGCGAGCGTCGGGTCAAACGCCCCATTCGTTTCGCGCGCAATGGCCAACGCCATGGGAATTACCTTCGCCAGATCCCCTGTGAGTTCCCCGCCCTGCGCGCGGCACAACTGGTTTAACCCGCTTTCGGGCTTGTAGTCGGAGAGGGCTCGGTCGATCGAGGCGATACGCTCGAAAGCGGCGCGTACCGGGGCGGCATCCTCACCATAGAAGACCACCCGCACGAGCGTACCCATGTGCGGCTCGACAGCTTCCTGGCGGGTTTGCGCCGCAGCGGCGGCCGCGACCAGCATGAGGACCGACGGGCTAAGGCTCCTGCTCGACGCCATTGTTCCAATACTTGTACATCTCTTCGGCCGTGGGCACCTTCACCGGCCGCACCACGCGGAAGCCAAGAAACAGAGCGTCGGTGTGATACCAGATGCTCTTGGGCAACTGCGGGTCCTGCTGTTTCCACGAAGGATCGCTGCTCACGCGCGCGCCGCAGCGCAGCTTGTCGGGCGGATCGCTCCACGAACCGCCGCGCGCCACATGCGGATAGGGCGTCTTCGACGGCACCCATGGCATGATCGAGAGCGCCGGCGCGTTGGCGTAGGTCTTGGCGTCGTACTGATCGACCGTCCACTCCATCACATTACCGTGCATGTCCTGCAGACCCCATGGATTCGGCTTTTTCGTACCCACCTGCGCATACTGGCCGTTCGAGTTCGCATCGAAGACCGCGTAGTTCTTTATTGCCGCGGGGTCGTCACCGAACGGGTATGCCGTCGTCGTTCCGGCGCGGCAGGCGTACTCCCATTCGGCCTCGGTCGGCAGCCGGTAGAAGTGGCCCGTCTTGGCGCTCAGCCACTCGGCATACTTGTTGGCCGCGTGATGCGTCATCGAGATCGCGGGATAGCCGTTGATGCCCATGCCGAAGCTCATCTCGACGTAGGGACGCGTGGGCCGGCTGATGGCGTCGAGCGTTGCATCGGCGCCCGGGGTTTCGTTGGCCTGCTGCGAAAACATGAACAGGCGGTACTCGTCCCAGGTGACCTCGAGCTTGCCCATCCAGAAGGCTTCGAGCTTCACCTTGTGTTGCGGTCCCTCATCGGCATTGCGGCCTGCTTCGGAGGCGGGCGTCCCCATGGTGAACTCGCCGGCTGGAATCGGCAGCATCTCGTAGCTGATGTCGCTGGCCGGAATGGTCTGCTTGTAGGCTTTGCCCGTAGCGGGCGCGGGTGCGGCAACGATGCGTTTGCGCAGCGCTTCCACGGTCGCGCGTTCTTTCGCCGGATCGATCGAGCCCTTCTGCGCGCACAGCACGGCGGCGAACAGCAGCAGGATCGCGAACCTCATGCGAATTTGGTCTTGCCGGGCCGCGCCATCGGAGCTACGTTCACCGGGCGCTCGCCGTCGAAGTCCATGGGGAACAGCACCTCTTG
Organism: Acidobacteriota bacterium; assembly: GCA_040007195.1. Classification (GTDB taxonomy): domain Bacteria; phylum Acidobacteriota; class Terriglobia; order Bryobacterales; family Bryobacteraceae; genus JAFLBB01. Next base: position 1,466 of record JBDTVQ010000437.1, read on the forward strand.
CGAATTCATCGCCTGCTCCCAGGTGATCTTCTGGCCCGTGTAGGCGGCCATGCGGCCCATAATGCCGAGCATGGTCGAGGTCGCCATCCAGATGCCGTCGTTGATCGGTTCGTTGCGGCGGATGGAGGCGAAGAGCGCGTCGTGCTCGGCCTGGTACATGTCGTTCTTCTGGCCGGTGAAGGTCCACGGCTTGGAGCCTTCGATGCGCGGCAGCGGGCCGCGGCCGATGGTAACCGCGCCGGAGGAACCGAGAATATAGTCCGAGTTTTCGTTGTAGCAGCCTTCAATTTGGCGGCAGCCGAGGAACGCGCGCACGTTGTTTGGGTAGAGGTAATTCACTTCGAAGTGGTCGAAGATGTTGCCGCCTTCGGCCGGAATCTGGCGGCCGCCCACGGCGACGCAGGAAACAGGCGGCTGGTCGTGCATGGCCCAGGCGATCTTGTCCGCGCTGTGGATGGCCTGCTCCACCAGGCCATCGCCGCACAGCCAGTTGAAGTTGTACCAGTTGCGCAGCATCCACTCGTTATCGCTGATACCCGGAGGCCGTTGCGAGGCGGGCGGCATGGGCTTCACAGGGCTGGTGTAGTAGGTCGCATAGTAGGCGGCGATGTTGCCGATTGCGCCGCTGTGCACCTGTTCAAAGGTCTCGCGAATGTGCGTGGAATAGCGCCAGCAGAAGCCCGCCACCAGTGCCAGGTTCTTCTCCTTGGCCATGCGCGCGGTTTCCATCACGCTACGCACGCCGGGCGCGTCGACTGAAATCGGTTTCTCGCAGAACACGTGCTTACCCGCTTCGATGGCGGCGCGCAAGTGCAGCGGCCGGAATCCGGGCGGAGTGGCAAGCAGCACGACATCGACGCCCGATGCGATGAGCTTTTTGTAGGCATCGAGACCCAGGAAAATATTGGTCTCTTTCACCTGTACTTTGTCGCCGGCCGCGCGCGCCAACCGGGCCAGCGAATCGTCGACCTGGGTGCGGCTGATATCGGCCACGGCCACGAGGCGGCTGCCATCGTCGGCCTTCAGCGCCTGTGACGCGGCACCGGTGCCGCGACCGCCGCAGCCAACCAATCCAATGCGGACCGGTTGCGCCTGGCCGCGCAAGATGGCGGGCATGCCGGCGGCGAGCGCCGAGGCCGCGCCTGTCTTCAGAAAAGTTCGTCGTGGGGAAACAACAGTAGGATGACTCATCGAAACTCCGAGTCTACTATTTTGTCATTGTGCCCGGGGGCACATCGGGTTGGACCACCGTCCCCAGCCCGCGCGGGGGTCTCTGGGCGAGGTATAGCGGTCCTTTTGATCGTCCTAGCGTCCCGAATGGGAAGGGACGGAGGAAGTTTGCAGCGTAGAGGCGAAGAACCCGGCCATTCGCTTCAGTGTTGGTTCAAACCACGGCGGGCGGTTGAAGAAGGCATGATCTGCTCCCGGAGCGACCATAAAATCGGCCCTGACGCCCGCGGCCTTCAGCGCCGCTTCCATCTTGCGCGGTTGCGCGATTGGCACTGTTTTATCCGAGTCGCCGTGCAGGAATAGCATGGGAGGCGATTGCGCGCTGACATAAGTGATCGGCGTCGCTTTCTTCCATAGTCCCGGATTGGCCTTATAGGATTCGCCGAGGAACGCGGCCACCGAATTGGTGGCGTTCGCCTGGACGCGTTCGCCGAACGAGACCAGATCGACTGCTGGGTTGAACAGGGCCACCGCCTGAACGGTGCTGGAAAATCCGGGGCTGCCGCCTTGTCCTTCATACTCCGCCTGGCCCGCGGTCACCGCGAGCATGGCCGCAACATGGCCGCCCGACGACCCTCCCGCCGCCCCAATCCTGCTTGCATCCACGCGCAGCGCCTTTGCTTCCGCGCGCAGATAACGGACGGCGGCCTTGGCGTCGTGAATCGGCGCGGGAAATTGCGCTTCTCCGCTCAGGCGCATCTCGATACAGATGCCCACGAAACCCTGCGTCGCCATGAACGCGGCCTGCCGCTGAAAGGCGGCTTTTGATCCGCTCTTCCAGCCTCCACCGTGAATGTAGACGACAGCGGGAAATGGGCCTTCACCCGATTTCGGAAGAAAAAGATCGGCTTTCATTGCCCTGTCGCCATACCTCGCGTACACGACGTCACGCCGTAGTTCGACCGAATCGGGTAACGAGAACGGAGGGTCCTGAGTTTGGGCGGCAACCAGGAAGGGGAGCAAGACGAAAATTGGGATCAGGCGCAAAGCGTCAATCATCGTAACACCGCCGGCGCAACTCGGCAGCGCGCGGGTCGCGCGAGATGCCGCGCCAGGCACCGCCCAAAAGGGAAAGGCCGCCCGCGCAACGAGGCGCCGCGGCCTTTCGTCAATTCAATGAGCAGGGATCTAGCGGGTGGCCGGCTTCTTCTCTTCGCCGTCCTTCTTCTTCTTGCCCTTGCCCTTTTTCTTGCCTTCAGTCCCTTCCTTCTTCTCCTCTTGTGCGACGACGAGAGTGGCGGAACCAATCAGCAGCGAAAGTCCTAGCATGATCGAGAAAAACTTCTTCATGAGGTGTGTGGTCTCCTTTTTCCTGGCCGTAATGGCTGTCATTCATGATCCCGGGCGATGCTTAATCCAACATGAAGGTGCAATTAAAAGGGTTCCATCTAAATCACTCCGAAACCTCAGTCACAGCCATGGCAGATTTTCGCCAACAACCACAAGTCTTTACGATGGCTCGATTTTCGGGCAATCTCGCCCTCAGAAGCGCGTAGGGTGGCTAGTTATGTTGCGCTAGCCTGTCCATGAAATGACAACGAACGAATTGGCCGCCAAGCTCGCCGAACAGGAGTGTGTGAGCGAGGCCGAAGCCGCCGCCCACCTCGACGAACTGGCGCGCCGCATCCATCGGCTGGTGCGAGAAGGGCAAAGGGTCGAACTGCCCGGTCTGGGCCGCTTTGAGCCGGGCCAGCCACTCCAGTTCCGCTTCGATCACAAGCAGCCCGGCCCCACGGCCGGAGCGCGCCATGCGGCGGGAAAGCGCCGGGGATAGCATGTCCAGTTCGCGATTTCCCGCCTTGGAGCGAATTGCCGAGATCATCCGGCAAAGCCTGGAACGGGGAGAGACTGTCGAAATCTCCGGCCTAGGGAAATTCCGCCAGAACCTCACGGGTTTGTACGAGTTCGCCGCCGAGTCCCGGCCCCGTGTGTTCCTCGCCTACGCCGTCGAGGATTTTCCGGTCGTCGACCGCCTTTTTCAGGCCCTCGAAACTGAAGGCTTCGCGCCCTGGATGGACCGCAAGAAACTCCTGCCCGGCCAGCGCTGGAAACGGGCGCTACGCCGTGCCGTGGAGCATTCGGATTACTTCATTGCCTGTTTCTCCAGCTTGAGCGTGAGCAAACGCGGCGGTTTCCAGGAAGAGTTGCGCGAGGCCCTCAATTGCGCCCTCGCCATGCCTCTTGAGGATATCTTCCTCATTCCCGTTCGCCTGAACGCGTGCGAGGTCCCCGAAGAGATTAGCCGCGAAGTGCAATATGTCGACCTGTTTCCCCGTTTCCAGGATGGCGTGGATAAAATCATCGAGACCATCCGCCGCCAGGAATCGGCACGCGTGCGCGAGCTGCTGCCCAAGGCGAGCTAGCTGGCGCCGCCGGCATGACCGGAGTAGAGCAGGCGCCGTAGCGCGTTCAGACACGCCTCCTGTTCGGATGGATCGGCGGTGGGCGGAAGGCTTCGCTCGATCCGCGTCTGACAGACCATGCACTTCATGGCAACACGCCATTGGCCTGGACGCCGTTCATAAATTGAGTGGAGATTCAATTGCCACTGGCATTGGTTGGGACATTGAAACAGTTGGCGAATAGCTATGGGCAACTTCATGCGCATCGTTCGATGAGAGGACCCGCGGCAAGCCGCGGGGCTCGATAGTCTCATTGGTTCTTTTGGATTGAGTGAGGTTGTGCTCTGCTGTCTGGGGAGCAGGCCAATCAAAGCCGGTGATAGGAATGCAGGCGACAACATGGCATTAGTGAGCGGATATGCGCGGCGCTCTCAAATCCGCACCCACCAGATAACCAGCCGCTGATCGGACCGTGGAAATAGCCTCGTGGGGCGGCTGCAGAAGTTCCCTAGCCCGCAAATCTCACCAACAACCCCTAGCAAAAAGCCGTCACCTGAGGCAT
>JBDTVQ010000438.1:0-5588 GCA_040007195.1 Acidobacteriota bacterium
GACACATTTTGCGTTCGTAGAAGAATGTCCAAACGACCAGGTTTCGGATTCCCGAGCCTCACTCGGTGCCGCATCACAGGCCCTCGCCGCGTCGCACTCGTCCTCGCTCAAACGCCTTTCCATCCCCCGGGTAGACAGAGTTGAGTGCATCAGCACAAATTCTTCTTCGGTCACTGAATGCCAATGGGATCACCACGTTCGTGCGGGCCTGGCGCTCGACAAGACCTCCCGATCGTATTCGACGGAATTAGCGGCCATCGTTGAGTTGGATATGCGGTGTCTGATAAGGGGTGTTATCGGTAGTCATCAGGACATTAGCTCTGAATGGAAAGCGCAGCAAGCCAACTTGAAACAATTTCCGCAGCGACGTGTTTTAATCCACCACCGCGCGGATCGTCCCCGGCGCATTCCCCTCAAGCCGGTTGTTCACGTACACATAGACGCCGTTCCTGATCTGCGGTCCACGGTCGATCATTGCACACAAGCCATCGCGGGCTTCCGGGTATTCCTGCTGCACATGCGTATACGGTTCAAACGTGTCCACAGCCGTTTCATTGTCGCGGCCTGGACGCAGCAGCGCACGGCACACCGCGAAATCGACGGTCCAAAGGTCCTCACGCATTGCCTGCGCATCGAGCGGCGGCATCCGGGTCCCGTAGTTGAACACATGGGCGACGTTGTGACGCCGAAGCACATCGGGGTAGTCAGGCACGAGGTACTCCGAATTTCGGATCTCTATGCCGTATCTGAAGCCGGGCGGCAGCGCCGCAAGGACGGATCGAGAGCGCCCGCAAAATCGGCTGGCGTTGCGGAATCCCATTTCGCCAGTGAGCCGAACTCGAACATGATCGGCCGCCCCCGGCGCGTTTTGACCATGTGGGGTCACGCGGCGAGCAATATCTCCTGGCAGCGGCACGGAGATAGATCGGTTTGAGACTGAAACTAAAGTAGCGTTATGTGTTGGAGGAGCAATTGCAAGGGTTCTGTCAGAGGTCATGCAAATGCCGAAGCGGAAGGTAAGCCAGACACACAAAGGTCCCAAGGGATCGCCACAGGGTGACGCGGTTAACCAGGTCATCAATCAGCAGGACTACACGGGCAATTCTCTGCCCGCCGACAAGCGCATCAAGGCGGCAACGGTTCCACACAAAGGCCAGCGTCAACCCTGGGGTCAGAGAGATGGGCGGTAGCTGCTACCCCTCTCGGAGTCGCCCGCAGACTGCGGGTGGCGATCTCACTTAATGATGGTGAGCACCAGACGCTGCCAGGGCCACGCATTGCGGACTTGAACAGAGGCAAGACCGGCACGCGCTGCCAGGGAGACGAGTTCGGCTGGAGTGAAGGCGGCCCGAACGCTAGTGAAACCGTCGGCCACTGTGATAGGGTGCCAGCGGAAGAATGGGCTCGTCAACGTAAAAAAGTGTGCGGTCATCCAACTGCGGTCGAGGTCGACGCAAACGACAGCACGGCGCGCAATGCGACCGCATGAGGCGAGCAGTATCCCGAGTTCTTCGTCAGTGAGGTGATGGAGAAAGAGCGAGCTGATTACAACATCGAAACTATCGTCAGTGAAGGGCAACGAGCGGGCATCGGCCGCAATCTTGGGATGAGGGGCGTGGGCGAGATTGCGCGGAAGGCGATCGAGTGAGACAGTGTGCATGCCGAACCGACGCTGAAGGGAGCGGGCGGCCCAGCCGTTGCCGGCCGCGACGTCGAGGATCGAATGGATTCCTGGAAATCGGTCAAGTTCGGAGTGAAGAACCCGCTCACCGCCGAACCAGCGGTTGATGAATTCGAGTTCGGCGAGGATGGACGACGCAAGTTCGTCAGGGGCGTCGTCGAGAATTTCGGGTTCAATGATACGTGACACTAGCCTATTGACAGTTGAGGGAGCCCATTGTTTCGCCTCACAGAAACAGCGGGATGGCGCCCAGCCGTTTAACTCAGCACCGAATTCCGGGGCAGTAGGTGGCTATCGAATTGATTGCCGCGCAGATGAAACGGATTGGGCAGGCTCTTTCGTTTCGGCCCGTTCCTCTACTTGAATCTCGAGTTGCCGGTCCACGTCACATATGATGCAAAGCGGTACACGGTTCCTGTAGAGATTTGTTGCCTCGCCGCAGAGGGAGCATGGTTCCACTCTCGATAGACATACTCGCGGCAAGCCTCGTTACTTCACGGACATCAATAGTGGCCATTGCAGTGGCCATTGGGCCAACGTGACTGCTCGGCCGTCTTGCGCTGCGGCATTATCGAGCCTAAACTGTCGCCATGGCCACGTCATTCGCTAAGCAATACGCCGATGCAGGTGACTTCCATCTAGAGGTGTACCCATCACTCGATCATTGGGTTTGGCGGGTCGCAGACATCGCGATTCCTGAAACGGTTGCTAGCGGGGTTGGAGATACAGCGGAGGAAGCACGGCTCGCTTGTGAGCGGGCGGCCACTGCAGCCGGTATCTACGAGGCTGTTGAGTGGCAAGCTACAGCGTTAGCGTGTGGCTGACATCGACCTGCGGATCGATCACCGGCACTGTTGGCCCGATAATCGATCCGGCAGTCGGTGCGCGTCAGGAGAATATAAGGCGAAAGTGTTAAGCTGCGGGCATGGCAATTCAGCAGTGCCGAGTCATCGTCGAGGATGCGGACAATTTTGAACATTCGGTGGTCGTGACTGCTGAAAGTCTCTATGAAGCAGTGGCCCTCGGAATCGATCTACTTCGCAAAAATGGCTGGGTTGGGGAGATGCCCGCGGCGGGCGTTGTGCGAGTGCGTGTAGAGCCGCCCCCGGTTGAGCATATGGTCGACCTGAGGACCTTGAAGCGTTGGGTGGAGCTGAGGGCCAAATCCCCACGGGATGTCGCGATGCGCAGCAAGGTGAAACAGATTCTCGGATGGTAAGGTTAGCTGGACTCGGTCGTCTCTTCGATGGGCGAATGCCCGACTTCCTCACGATGGCGCCTGAGTCTAATTGCGACACCGGCGCGCTCAAACTCATTGGAAACCCGCTCGTCGCTTGCGAGGTTCAGCCGGGCTAGGCGAAAAAGCCTTCTCTCATGAGCAACTTCGTCGCGGCATAGGTCGCATTCTTCCCACTGTTGGGGCTCATCCATGGCGGGACATCATATCACTCGCCCACCTAGGAACTAGTGGCGTTTAAGAATTTTCGATCGCTTTGTAACGATTTTGCCCACATGGAAATCACCGTGGCAGCATTCCGTCATCTCCCAGTGTGAGAATGCTGCGAACGGAGGAGAGGGTGGATGCAGGCTGATGGTCTTTTTGGCGTCGGCCTGCCTACCTTTCGTCCCGCCGCTCGGATCGAAAAACGTAGTGTCCAGTGAATGCTGATAATCTCTAGAGTCCCGCTCCGGAATGCGGAGGCTGGGCGTAATTGCATGCCGAAAGAGATTCGCCGACACACCCGAAAACCTCACGGCGGCCGAGTCGAGATAAGTTGGGCCGACGCCAGCGGTGCACCGTGGAGCATGGTCGGAGTTTGCAAGGATGTCTCCGAGACGGGCATGCGCGTAACGGTGAGAGACGCCCCGCCGTTGCGCGCCTACATGCAACTCCGGGCGCCGGAATTGAAACTGACGGGAACCGCCTCCGTTCGAAGCGTCGAGCGGGTCGCAGCCGGATATGAGGTTGGGCTGGAGTTCTCGGGCGGGCTAACGTGGCCCGGGGATGGCGGGTAGCTGGTCGGCGACTACGGCAAGGCTTCGTTGGGCGTGCGGGTAGCTCGCCTCCGGCGACGGCCATCCAGGTAGACCGACAGCAACATCGGAGGCTGTCCTGTTTCCTCAATCTGTCGCCGAGCGACTCTGAGAAAGTCATCGAAAATCTTCTTCGACGCGCGTCTCGCCTCGATGCAATCGCTGATGTCTACCAACATCTGAACTTCCCACACTTGGAAAACGATGTGTGACGCATTATTGCCGATAATCGACCTAATGAGTCGGTTGAAACGGATCAAAATCGAACTGCTGTCCCCGACGGCGTCTGACTGCATTCGTCGAGAATGTCAGATTATTCACATAAAGTCACGCATTCAAGAAAATTGTTCCAGAAATAGAACAAAATAGCCCCCGCCGACGCGGGGCTGGTTGATAAATTCCCAAGATGCGGGCTAATCGTTACCACAAGCTTGTGATTCAGCATCGCAAGAACGGAGATCGCGGGCCGTCACCATGCTTCGTACGCTTACTCGGTCGGTGTGACTACGGTGAGCATGGCAGTTTCATACGCCCGCATCGCCGCCCGCTCAGCTTCTGTGAAGGGCCTTCGAGTTCGACACGCCTCCGATGCCGACTGCAGCAGTTCAAGCTGCTCGTCGGTTAGTCGCTGCAGTGCTTCCGCGATCGACGCCCGAGTATGCGCATGCCTCTCGGTCGCGAGAGCCTCTTCAAGCCTGCTGACTCTTCCAAGGAGAGATCTCACTTGCCCTGGCCATTCTTCTGGCGCTTGGGCGTCCACCCGGCAACCTCCATCACGATCTCGTTTATGACACGCTTCCCATTAGGACAAACAAATTGAATCGTCATCAGCATCGGTGGCTTCCCTGGTCTGATGTTGCTCTCCAGTTTTTCCAGCCGATAAAGTACGCTGCGGACCATCTATTCGCTCCTCTGCTTCACCGCCCGCTCCAGGTCCGTCAATCGCGCGACGATTTCTTCGATCTCAATCGCTTTGGCCGCGTAATTGAGAATGCATTCGGCAGCTCTGACCCGTGTCGACGGTGGCGTGCCTGCTTCGACTAGGACCTTTCCGAGCGTCAGTACCGCCGCTCCTGACATTTGCTGCAAGCGCGCAACGGCTTGGCCGAAAGCAGCGCGGCGAGCCTTGCGGTACTCAGCATCGAACTCTGGCACTGCCATCCAGCGCAGCAGCGTATTGGCCGTAATGCCAACAGCTCGCGCGGCCTCTTCGATACTCCGATGGACGAGTAGGGCGGCGATTGCCTCTTCCTGCTGCCTTACGAATTTGGACCCGTGCCCCTTCATCTGGCCCCATCCATCGAAAGCTGCATCGTGGCCGGCAGATTCGCCTTGCAATTCCGGCGCACCGGAGTGATCCATGGCGTGACCGCGGATTCACCGCGCAAGGAGACAGCATGACTACGACGATTACAGAAGCAACTGAAGCCACGCCGGCCACAAAGGGCTCGGCCAAGGCGACGAAGAAGACCAAGACTGGCGCACGTTCCGCCCACGTTACGCCGAAGCAGGCGAAGGCGACCAAGAAGGCCACGCCGGCCAAGAAAGCGCCCACGGCTAAAAAGGACGCCAAGGCTGTGAAACCTGCCACGCGCGAGGGAAGCCGCAAGGCTGAGATGCTCGTCCTGCTGCAACGTCCTGGTGGGGCTACGCTGGCCGAACTGATGAAAACCACGGGCTGGCAGGCGCACAGCGTTCGAGGGTTCCTCAGCGGGACCATCGGCAAGAAGATGGGGTTGAAGCTCAGCTCCGCGAAGAACGAGGCCGGCGAGCGCGTCTACTCGATTACAAAGTAGAACACTCGCCAGCCTCCGCTCCGCCCGCCAGTCTCCGAGTCTGGCGGGCTTTCTCATTATCACGGTTCTACGCACAG
>JBDTVQ010000439.1:0-5571 GCA_040007195.1 Acidobacteriota bacterium
TGCACCATGGACCAGATGCACACCGCATCACCGGCCATGCAGCAGAGGAAAAAATGCCCCACGACAAAACAAAGCCAATTTTTCGCCCAACCGCGCGGCCGATCTCCCCTCCGCCCAACGACTTCGCGTTTTCCTCCACGAAATCCCAAAATGTTCTAGAATCACTCCCAGAACCATGCCCATCAATCTCGACCCCGTGGACGTCGCTGTGATCGGACTGGGAGCCGCAGGCGGCCTCGCCGTGCTCCCCCTCGCCCGCGCCGGCAAGACGATCGCCGGCATCGAAGCCGGCACCTGGATGGACCCCGCGAAGGACTACCACGCCGACGAAATCTTCAACAACGTCCGCGGCCAAGTCACCACCGGAACCAAAGTCTCGCGCGAGATTCCGACCACGCGCACCAGCGCGAATCAGCCCGCTCGCCAAGCTGCATCGCATCCAATGATGAATGCGATCGGCGGCACCTCGATTCACTATCACGCGCAGAGCTGGCGCTTCAATCCTTGGGATTTTCAAGTCCGCTCACGCGCCATCGCCCGCTACGGTGCGACGGCCATCCCTGCAGGCTCAACGGTCGAAGACTGGCCGCTCACCTACGCCGACCTCGAACCTTTCTACGACATCGTCGAGCACGAAATCGGCGTCTCCGGCCGAGCCGGGAACCTCAAGGGCAAGCTCACCGGCAAAGGCAGTCCGTTCGAAGGCCCCCGCGCCAACGAGTATCCGATGCCCCCTCTGCGCGACACCGGCTTCACAGACCTGATGACGAAAGCAGGCAAGGATCTCGGCTGGAACCCGTTCCGCGGGCCGGCGGCCATCAACTCAGTGAACTATCAGGGCCGCTCCCCATGCGGCTATCACGGCTACTGCGACCGCGGCGGCTGCCATCTCAACGCGAAGAACTCGACAGCCGTCACCACCATCCCTGCGGCCCAGAAGACAGGCAATCTGAAGATCTTCGACAACGCCCACGTGACGCGCATCGTTTCCAACAACGATGGCCGTGTAACAGGCGTCCTCTACAAGCGCAACAACGAGGAATATTTTCAACCCGCGAAGGTCGTGCTCACCGGCGCTTACGTCTACGAAAACGTCCGACTGCTGCTGCTCTCAAAGTCCGAGCGCTATCCCCAAGGGCTCGCCAACAATCACGGCCAAGTCGGTCGCCACTACTTCGGCCACCAGATGGGAGCAGTCAGCGCGCTCTTCCCCTTCGACATCAACACCTGGTACGGAGCCATCGCCCAAGGCGTCGTGATCGACGAATGGGCAGACGATAATTTCGACCACGCGGGACTCGGCTTCATCGGCGGCGCGAGCATTCACGCGTATCACGAGCGCCATCCCATCTCAGCTGCCGCCATGAGCACCTGGGGCAAGGCTCCCCAGTGGGGCTCAGCGTGGAAAAAGTTCATTCACGAAAATGCGGACCGCCAAACCTCGGCCTACATCCAATGCAACACCTTGCCGTACGAGGACACATTCCTCGATCTCGACGATCGCGTGACGGACCCGTTGGGCGATCCCGTCCTGCGCATCACCAATCCCACGCACCCCAACGAACAACGCGCAGCAGCCCACGCGGGAACCAAGGCCCAGCAGTGGTTCCGCAAAGCGGGCGCCATCGAAGTGAGCGGCGGCGGTGGTGGCTTCGGAGGCGGCGTAAGCACGCACGCCATCGGCGGCACCCGCATGGGCGACGATCCCGAACGCAACGTAGTCGACCGTTTCGGCTTCGCGCATGAGGCTCCGAACCTCGGAATCGTAGGCGGCTCCGTCATGGGCACCATCGGCGCGCGCAACCCGACCCTGTCCTTCCAGGCCCTCGCCTGGCGGACGGCCCAGCACCTCATCGATAACTGGACTAAAATTGCAGGTTAGGGAGAGAGCCACTTATGGAATACAAGAAGAAGTTGCCCGTCGAAGCGATCCAACTTTACAACGAGTTCATCCACGGCGGCATGAGCCGTCGCTCGTTCATGGACGGCCTTCAGAAGTTCGCGATTGCCGGACTCACCGCCACCACCATCGCCGAAGCGCTGATGCCGAATTATGCGTTCGGTCAACAGGTGCCGACCAATGACAATCGCATCAAGGCGACGTATGAGTCCGTTCCCTCGCCCAATGGCAACGGGACGATCAAAGGTTACCTGGTTCGCCCCATCAGTGCCGACACGCGTTCGCAGACCGTGACGAAGCTGCCCGGCGTTCTTGTGGTCCACGAAAATCGCGGCTTGAATCCGCACATCGAAGACGTCGCGCGGCGCTTCGCGCTCCAGAACTTCATGGCATTCGCCCCCGATGGACTCACCTCGGTCGGCGGCTTCCCTGGCGATGACTTTAACGGCGGGCAGCTCTTCGGCAAAGTCAACGGTCCCAAGATGCAAGAGGACATGCTCGCCGCAGCGATGTGGCTGAAGAATCGCGCGGACTGCACGGGCAAGATCGGCGCGACCGGCTTCTGCTACGGCGGCGGCATCGCGAACACGTTGGCGGCGCGCATGGGCGCGGACATCGCGGCTGTGGCTCCATTTTATGGAGCGGTTCCCGCTGCCACCGAGATACCCAAAATCAAGGCAGCCGTCATGGTGCATCACGGCGAACTCGACACGCGCCTCGCTGCGGGATGGCCCGCATATGAGACCGCGCTGAAGGCGGCCAATGCTCCGTGCGCCGGCTACATCTATCCCGGAGCCGTCCACGGATTCAATTGCGACGCGACGCCGGAGCGCTACAACAAAGCGGCGGCCGACCTCGCCTGGCAGCGCACCATCGACTGGTTCAACAAATACGTGCGAGCCTAGGAGTATGCAACGGCTGCTTGCCACCACATGTTTGTTCGTGGGAGTTGCGTTCGCGCAACTCCCCGGGCAATACCCGGGCCAAGGCCAACAGATCCCTGGTCAATACCCGGGACAAAGACCGCCCCTTTCCATCCCTGGACAGAGACAACCGCAAGGGCGATCCACACCGGCGCCACAGTCCCGAACCTCGACGTCCCGCCCGCTCGAACTGCGCGACACCTCCGGCATCCTCCGCCGACTTGAGCGTGACCAAATCATCATTGAGTCCACAGACCATCGCGTGGTGTGGTTCCGCATTGGCGACACCGTCAAGCTGGACCGCGAGAAATTCCAGCCCGGTGACCACCTAGTCGTGAGTTCCAATGAAGACGAAGAGGGTAACTACACCGCGATCTCTGTGCAATGGGAGTCCAAGGGCAGCGCAGAGGATCGTGCGGCGGCCGTCCAAACGTGGGATCTTCCGGGCCACGTCCTAGCGCCGGCCGAAAGCAAAGACGAGCGGCCCAAACTCACTCGTGCCAAGCCAAGCGACTCGGCCCCTGCGGCGACGCCCGAAGTCAAAGACGAGCAGCCCCAGTTGGCGTCGGTCGAAGACAAAAACGAACGACCCAAGCTCGTGCGCGGCAAACCAACTGCCACGCCTCCTGCACAGACTACCGAACCGAGCGACGAACGACCCACCCTCATCCGCCCGCAGGCACCCGAGGCCTCGCAGTCCAGAACCGTCGCCATCGCAGCGCCCGAACCGGATGCAGAAGTCGACGAGGCACCGAGGACCGACCGCATCCGCACCGGTGCGATGCCCACGCGCTCCGATGATCCCGCCATCGCGAATGCTCGCGAAGCTGCTGCGACCTTCATCGAATCGCTGCCCCGCTTCTCGGTGAAACAGAATACGACGCGCTACATTCAGGAACAGGCTCGCGCCCAGTGGCGAGCCCTCGATGTCGTGCAGGCCAACCTCGTCTACAAAGACGGCGGCGAAAGCTACACCGACATCAGGGTCAATAACAAGCCGACCAACAAACCCTTCGAGGAAGTCGGTGGCCTGCACAGCACCGGCGAGTTCGGCACCATCATGATCAATCTCTTCGACCCGGAGTCCGGCACCATCTTTACCCGCCCGACCCAGTTGCAGCTCCGCGGACGTAAGGCCTGGAAATACGACTTCAGCGTCATTCGCACGCGCTCAGAGTTGCGCATCGAAACGCCTTCGCAGCTCTTCTACGCGCCCTACGTAGGAACCGTGTGGATCGACTTTGAAACCTCACGCGTGCTGCGCCTGGAAATGCAGGCCACCGAATTGCCGAAGGCATTTCCGTTCGATACGGTGGAGATGAATATCGACTACGACTACATCCGCCTGGACAGTTCCAAGCAGTTCCTGCTGCCTACAGAATCGGAAGCGCTTAACTGCATCCGGGGAACGCCCGTCTGTATGAAGAATTCGACATCCTTCCGCAACTACGTGAAGTTCGACGTACAATCGGACATCATTTTCGACGCTCCGCAATGAACGCTACCTTTGAAGACGCACACCTGCTGTTCGCCCGTTGGAAAGAAGAAGGCCCCGCGCTGCGCCTGAAGTTGTGGAGTCCATCGCTGGTATTTGAGGCGACCGGAGCGGTTGGGGAGTTTACCCACGCTGCGTTACAACTCAATGGACCGGAGTGGCAGATTACCGTACCCATCGAAGCCGCGAAGTTCACCTTCTCTGACCCGCGAGAAATACCCATCGCCGCCGTCCGCGATATCGAAACTTCAAAGTATGAATTCGGCCTCGCGATCGAACTGCCCACCGGCGATCGCCTGGTCCTGATGGAACTCAAACGCTCCGAGCCAGAGAACTCAGAGACGTTTGACGACTAGCGGCGAGAAACAATCAGAAACCCCGTCTCCACGCGCCCGCTCAGGATGCGGTTCCACACCACGCGAGCTTCGCCCGTCGCCTCGCTGTGATGGAACCGGAACACCGAACCCGGCTCAAGCGACGCGTCGGCGTGCGCCATACGAAACCCGCTTTCACTGACATCAACTAGTTGCCCCAGGATTTCAGCGCGCGGGGTCTGCACCGTCACCTTACCTTTGGCGCTGCGGCGAGGCTCCTTGCGCTGCTCCAATCCCGGGCTCGCGTTTAGGATCGGGTCCATCACACTTCTCATGCTACCCCCACGTGCTCAGACCCGACCGGCTCCGGCCTAAATTCACTTTGATACGACTTCAGTTTGCGGCTCAAGGTACGCCGCGAGATTCCTAGTTGTTCGGCCGCGCGCTGCTGATGGCCGCCGGCTTTGGTGAGCGCTTCAAAGATCATGCGCCGTTCCATGACGTCCAGGCTCGCTTCGACCTCCGCGTCGGGCCGACGTAGCGCGGTGGCACCCGGGTCCATGCCCATGGTCCGGAAACGCAAGTCCCCTGCCCCGACTTCAGGTCCATCGACCAGCACAGCGGCATGCACCACCGTGTTCCGCAGTTCCCGAATATTGCCGGGCCACGGGTGTGATTCCAGCAGCGATAGCGCGCCGCTCGATAAGGTCAGGCCAGGATCGTGCTGGGCCAGGAAATACTTGGCCAGTGGCGCAATATCCTGCCGACGCTCGCGCAGGGGAGGAACGGCAACAGTGACCTGGCTCAGGCGGTGATAGAGATCGCTGCGGAACCGGCCCGTTTCAACAGCGCGTTCGAGGTTCTGATTCGTCGCCGCCACCACGCGCACATCCACGGCAACTTTCTTCACGCCACCCAAGCGGTAGTAAGGCACCCCAT
>JBDTVQ010000440.1:0-5530 GCA_040007195.1 Acidobacteriota bacterium
TCGGTGATGTGGAGATTGCAGAACATGTTCGAGAACAGAGTGAGAAAGCGGTTGATCTGCGTATGCCAGAACGGGAGCACGCGGCGCTGCACGCCGGCCATGTAACGCGAGCCAAAGACGGCATCGGCCTGCCCTTCGATGAGCGGGCGCATGAGCGCCGGGTAGTCGTTTGGGTCGTATTCGAGATCGGCGTCCTGAATCAGCGAGAAGTCGCCGTCGGCCTGTTGGATGGCAGTCCGCACCGCCGCGCCCTTGCCCTGATTGACGGCGTGGCGAAAAAGGCGGATACGCGAATCGGAGGCGGCAATGGATTCGAGGATAGCCGAGGTGCCGTCTGTCGAACAGTCGTCCACGATCACCAACTCGCGTTCGAGATCGGGCGGCAACGGCGCCGCCAGGACAGCCGCAATGCTGCGCGCGGCCAGGGCCCGCTCGTTATAAACGGGCATGAGAATCGACAATTTCATGCGGATTGTTCAGTATAATGGGCGCGCTTATCCATTCGCTGCAAAACTGCACGTGCGCAAGGGAAATCACATGAAACACATATCGCCTCGTAGGGACTTTTTGAAGGGTTCCGGCGCCGCCGGAGCGGGATTGCTGATCACGACTTCGAAGATCGCCTTCGGGTCCCAGGCTAACAGCGCGCTTACTCTTGGGCTGATCGGTTGCGGCAACCGTGGCATGTATGTCTCGGGAATCTTCGCCAAACACGAGTTTTTGAAAATCAATGCCATCTGCGATATCTACGACGACAAGATCGCCGCGGCGACGCAGAAGTATTCCGGCTCAAAGGCCTTCAAAAACTATAAGGAGCTGCTGGCGACCAACGTCGACGCGGTTTACATCGCCACTCCCGCGTTCCTGCACCCGGAGCACGTCGAGGCGGCCATTGGCGCGAAGAAGCACATCTTCTGCGAAAAGCCGGTGGGCGTGGACACAGCCGGCTGCAAGCGCGTGATCGCGGCGGCGAAAAAGGCCGACCCCACCAAGCGCATCTCGTTCGACTTCCAGCAGCGATACGGCAAGGACTACAACAAGGTTCACGACATCGTGAAGTCCGGCGAACTGGGCTCGATTCAAATGGTACGCGCTGCGTGGCTGGGCGGGGGTCCTCCGCTGAAGTCGGGCCATGCGGCCAGCGAAGAGCGCATCCGCAACTGGTTTTTCTATCGCGAACTCTCGGGCGACATCGTCATCGAGCAGGACTGCCACAACATCGACGTCGTGCACTGGTTCATGGGCAAGCATCCCGTGCGCGTTGCCGGCTACGGCGGGCGCCAGTTGCGCCAGTACGGCGACATCTACGACAACATCGTGCTGAGCTACCAGTTCGACGATGGCCGCACGTTCAGCTACAGCGCCAATCAGTTTGGCGCCAACACCGGCTGGAGCGATGTAAGCGAGACGTTCATTTGCGAGAAGGGTTCAGTGAACGTGGGCCGCAAGGGCTACACCGTCTTCCGTCCGAAAATGCCGAACGAAGTAGTGGAGACGAAATACGACATCACGCAGGACGCCGTGAACCAGTTCATTGACGGCGCGCGAACGGGCAAATTGGAAAACTTTGCTAACGACGCCGCGATCTCGACGCTGACGGCCTACATGGGCCTGCGCAGCGCCGTGGAAGGCCGCGAAATGACATGGAGCGACGTATGGAACGGGTAAGCCGGCGAGGCCTGTTTTCCCTGGCGGCGACGCTTCCCCTGGCGGGTATGGCAACAGCGGCTGCCGCTCCACCACCGGCGGCCGGTAAAAAGGCCCGCCTCCGCACGGCCATCTGCGCCTATAGCTTCCGCACCGAGCTCGGCGCGAAAACGATGAGCTACAACGATCTGGTGGACCTCGCCGTCGATCTCGACGTCGATGGCCTCGACCTGACGGTCTACTGGTTCCCCTCCACGAGCGACGAGTTCCTGATTCCGCTGCGCAACTACGCCTTCGCCAACGGTGTCGAGATTCCGTCCATCAGCGTACGCACGAACTGCTGCCAGCCGACCGCGGAGCTGCGCGCCAAAGAGACGCAGGCGATCAAGGATTGGGTCGACGTGGCCGTGAAGCTGGGCGCGGGGCACATCCGCGTTTTCGGCGGCACCGTGCCGAAGACATCCACGGAGGACGAGGCGGCCGGTTGGGTGGTTGAAGTCCTGAAGAACGCCGGGGCGTATGCGGCAGCGCATGGCGTCGTGCTGGGCCTTGAAAATCACGGCGGCATCACCGAGCGCGCCGACCGCATTCTCGACATACTGAAGCGCGTCGATCTGCCGAGCGTGCGCGTGAATCTCGACATGGGCAACTTCCAGCGCGACGGCTACGGGCAGATGGAAAAGATCGCCCCCTACGCCGCCAACGTGCAGGTGAAGGTGGATGTGCGCGACGAAAACGGCAAGGAAGTTCGCTGCGACTGGGAGCGTGTGATCCGCATGCTCAAGGCGTCCGGCTACCGCGGCTACCTCGCCCTCGAATACGAAGCGAAAGCGCCCGCGCCGATCGAGGTTCCGAAACTCACGCGCGAACTCAACGCGGTCGTAAAAAAAGTTTCGGCGGGGTGAGAGAGTTCACCGCGGCCGCGCACTAGAAGTTCAACAAGGGCAGAGTCGTAGGCGAACTGGGCATCCGTCGCCGGAAGATCCGACTTTGGCTCCTCCTCGAGCGAATACCATTTTGATAGGGGCGGGCATCCAGGCTCGCCCCTTCTTGTTTTTGGATGACGTGCTTGCGCCCGCTCCGCGCCGCGCCTATCATGGCATTCTGCGATGAGTACAGCGGCACCCTCCACTTCCGATGCCGACAAACTGGCGCGTTTTCTAGACAGCATCGGCTCGTTCAGCACCGACCTCATTCTCTGGTTCAATCAGGAACAGCGGCTGTATCACTACACCACCCTGGAAGGCTTGCGGGGGATGGTCGCCAGCCACGATCTCTGGCTCACGCACGCCCGATACTGCAACGACGACGAGGAACTCACCCACGGCCTGCAACTGACGCAACGCGTACTGAAACTGCAGATCGAAGCGGCTGAGGGAAAGCAGCGTGAGTACCTGGAGGAATTACTGCGTCTCATCTGCGGGCCCGAACTGGACCCGGTCTATATCTGTTGCTTCTGCGAGGAAGACGACCTGCTCAGCCAGTGGCGCGCCTACGCGGGAAACGCCACCGGCGTCAGCCTGGCCATCGAACCGGGCGAGTTCAGCTACATCACGGGGCCTGACTGTCCGAACCACTTCGGCCTAATGCGATTTTGGAAGGTCTTCTATAAACAGGAGACGCAGGAGCAGATCATTTGCGACGCCATCAAGTTCTTTCCCAAATTCGAACCCGAGGCCACGGCATTGGACTGGGCACGCTGGACGGCTGAATCCATCCGCTTCTTCCTGCCCACGTTCAAGAACAGCGATTTCGCCGAAGAAAAAGAATGGCGGCTCATTTACTCGCCCTCGGCCGGAAGCCCGGCGCAGCCGTCGTTTCGGGTGGCGCGCGGCATGCTGATTCCGTACTACAGCCTGAAGGATCTCTCCACCAAGCTTGGACACCCGAGCCGGAATCTGCCCATTCGTTCAGTGCGCATTGGCCCCTGCCCGCATCGCGGCCTAAATACCGCCAGCACGCGAATGTTCCTCGACCAGAGCGGGTATAACGCGTCGGAACTGAAGACGTCGGCGACGCCGTACCGAGGCTAAGCCGCGGGCATTACTTCACGGCTACGGCGCTGCCATTCCGGATCTCGTCGCTGGCACGCTTCACAATCACGTCGCCATCATTGAGCGCGCCGAAGACCTCGACGAGGTCGCCCGATGCGACACCTTTCGACACATTGACCCACTCTGCTTTGCCGCCCGTGACGCGGATGACGAAGCTGCGCTCGGTAGTGGTGGCAATCGCCGCGGGCGGCACCAGCAGTGATGCTTTGGCGCGCCGGGCCGACCAGTCGACATCGGCGTACATGCCCGGAGCCAGCGCACCGTTTGCATTGTTCACGTCCGCTTCGACAGGCATGGTGCGGGTTTGCGCATCGAGCGAGTGCGGAATGCGACTGACGGTGGCGCTGAAGGTTTGGCCGGGGAAGGCGGGCACGCGAAATTTTAGAGCCGCGCCGCGCGAAACGACCCCGGCCTCGGCCTCCGGGACGGAGACCACCAGGCGGAGTTTGGCGTTCTGTTCCAGGTGAAGCAACGCACCGCTCGCAGGTCCCACGAGCGCGCCCGGATGGACGAGGCGTTCTGTGATGATGCCGTCAAATGGCGCTTCGACATTCAGATAGCGCTGCAATTGTTTGATCGGGAGAATGGCGGACGCGGCAGCGGTGGCCGCCGAATCGAGGGCGGCGAGAGCGGCGCGATTCGCATCAACCGATTTTGATGCCAGATCGAGTTCATTCCCCGACACCACGCCCGGGGTCGCACTGGCAGCTTTCAGGCGATCATAGGTGCTTTGCGCAGCCAGCAGCTTGGCTTGGGCTTCCGCCTTCTGCGCTTCGACAGCCTTGCCCTTCGATTCGGCTTCGGCCACTTGCGCGGCCAGTTCGGGGGCGCTGAGTTTGACGAGCAACTGCCCTTTGCGTACCGCGCTGCCGCGATCGACTTCGACCGACTCCACAAACCCGGCCACGCGCGCGCGCAAATCGACCGCGAGAAATGGACGCAATTCACCGGGAAGGCGTGAGGCGCGGGCTGCCGTACCGGTGGTAACGCGGACGGTCTCCAAGGGCTGCGCGGCTAGCGTGACGGCGAAGAGGGTCAGGGCGATGAAACGGATACTCATAATTTCGATGCCTCGTAATTTGTGCTCTCGGGGTCGTCCGGATCGAGCGACGGCGAAAGCTTGTGGGCGCGCGATTGCAGGATGGCGTAAAGCGCGGGCAGGACAGTGAGCGTGGCAAACGTCGCCAACAGCAACCCACCTATGACGGCGATGCCGAGTGGCGTCATCTGCTCGCCGCCCTCGCTACGGCCTAGCGCGAGCGGCAGCATTCCGGCGGTCATGGCGATGGCCGTCATCAGGACGGCGCGCAGGCGACCGGTGCTGCCGGCGATGGCGGCTTCGGCTGGGGCGAGCCCGTCATGCCGCGTAAATTCGCAGAAGGTGACCAGCAGAATTGCATTGGCCACGGAGATTCCGATGGCCATGATGGCGCCCATGAAGGACTGGATGTTGACGGTGGTGTTAGTGAACCACAGCGCGAGCACTACGCCGCACAAAACGGCAGGCGCCGTAAGCAGCACGGCCAGCGATAAGCGAAAGCTCTGGAAGTTTGCCGTCAGCAGCAGGAACACGACAGCGATTGCCAGATAGAGACCTTTGCGCAAGCCGGTAAGCGTCTCTTCGAGTGGCGGAATCTGGCCGCGAAGCGCCACCGTCACTCCTCGCGGCGGCTCTCTGGCGCGGGCAATCGCAGCTTGGATATCGCGCGCGGCCGCACCGAGCGAGACACCGTGCAGGTTAGCCGTGTAGCTGACCACGCGCTGCATGTTGTAGCGTTCGACCAGGCCGAGCGTGGTGCCGTACTTGAGTGACGCCACATCGCCGAGCA
>JBDTVQ010000441.1:0-5483 GCA_040007195.1 Acidobacteriota bacterium
GGCCGCCGGGGGTTGTCCATTTACTCCAGGTGATATAGAATCGCCATCGTGTCTGGAAACCTAACTCGCATCATTGTTCTGACCGGCGCGGCCGGTCTGCTCGCGGTGGCTTACAACGGGGCGCGCACTTCGTCGGTCATGGCCTCAACGGCGACGGCCTTTCTGAACTCGCTCACCAGCGACCAGAAGGCCAAGGCAACGTTTGCCTTCGACAATGAGGAGCGGTTCTTCTTCCACTTTGTTCCGGGCAACAACATCAAGCAGACGCTGAAGCGGGACCGCCTTGGCTTGACGCTCGGTGAGATGCAGCCCTATCAGCGGCACCTCGCGACAACGCTTCTGGCCTCCGGCCTGAGCCAGTCGGGCTTCATCAAAGCGACGACGATCATGAGCCTCGAAGATGTCCTGCGGATCATGGAAAAGGACGACGGCATGCGCCGCGATCCGCTCAAGTATCACTTCAGCGTGTTCGGGACGCCGTCTGACACCGGTGCCTGGGGCTTCCGTGTGGAAGGCCATCACTTGAGCCAGAATTTCGTAATTAAAGACGGTAAGGTTGCCGGTTCGCCTTCGTTCTTCGGAACCAATCCCGCCGAGGTCCGCGAAGGACCACGGAAGGGCCTGCGCGTGTTGGGCAAGGAAGAAGACCTGGGCCGCGAGCTGTTCACGTCGCTCAACGACGCGCAGCGCAAAGCGGCGCTGGTGCAGGAGAAGGCCTACGGCGACATCCTGACGATGGCCAACCGCAAGGCGAGTCTCGACGGGCAGCCGAGCGGACTGAGCGCGGCGAAACTGACGGCGAAACAGCGGGAGATGCTGACTGCCATCGTCGATGTCTACGCTTCGAACATGCCCGACGAAGTTCGCGCGGCGCGCATGGCGCAGTACAAGGCGGCCGGGAACAACGTGTTCTTCGCATGGTCGGGCGGCGCGAAGCTGGGCGAACCGCACTACTATCGCGTGGCCGCGCCGAAGTTCCTCATCGAGTACGACAACACGCAGAACGACGCCAATCACGTGCACTCGGTGTGGCGCGACTACACGGGCGACTTCGGCGGCGACCTGCTGGCCGAGCACTACCAGCAGAGCCACAACACGACGACGGTTGCCAGCCGTTAGTTGCCAGGCGGCGCGCACAGTAGACTAGAAGCGATGGTTGCGCGCAGGAACTTTCTCGCGGCAATGGCGGGAGCCGCATACGCCGCCGATGCGCACAGCGCGCCTTCGGTGCGGCAGCGATTCCTCGACGGCGCCACCGAGTTCGAGTTCCAACGCTACACAGAACCGTCGTTTTCCTGCCAGCTTCCGCGGACCAATGCCATTGCCTTTTCACGGCGTGACAGGATGCTGCTGTATTCCTCGGATCGCGCGGGCGCGGTACACGCCTGGTCGATGGATCTGAAGTCGAGCGAACACAAGCAACTGAGCGAGGGAAAGCCTGTCGATGAGGCGTCGCTCACGCTCACGGTGGACGAGCGCAACGTTCTCTACACCTCGGATGGAAAGCTGTGGATGTCGCCGGCTTCGGGCTTGCGGCCGCGGGCGTTGTGGGCGAGCGGAGCGGGCTTTTGCGAAGGTTCGGGAGTGGCGGCCATTGCGGATGGGCCGTCGGCAATCGTGATTGAACAGAAAGAAGGCGGTTCGCTGGTGCGGCGCGTGCCGCTGGCGAAAGGGACGGGTGCGGTGCTGGCCGAGTTCCCCGTCGTGGTGATGGATCCGATGCCGAGGCCGAAGCGCGCCTCGCTTGCGTTGCGCGATGGCGAGGGCGGATTGTGGTTGGCGCTGTTCGATGGCAGCAAACCACGCAAGCTGAAGACCGAATCCGGTAAGCTGCTGGCCGCGGCCTGGAGCACGGATGGACGAACGCTTACCTACCTGCTCGACCCGCAGACGGCGGGGAAGGCAAACCAGTTGCGCGAGCTGAATCCGGACACGGGCGAGGATACGTTTCTTGCGCCCACCAGCCAGTTCGCCTGCTTTAGCGGCAACTCCGATGGCAGCGTGATTGTCGGAGCCAGCCGCAGCAAAGCACAGCCGTTCGTGTTGTTGCTGGTGCGGTCGGTGAAGCGCGAACTGACGATTTGCGAACACAAATCGAGCGATGCCTCGACCGTGCGGCCGAGGTTCACGCCCGACAGCCAGCGCATCTACTTTCAAAGCGATCGCGAAGGCAAGCCGGTGTTGTATGGCATGGCCGTCGACAAGCTGGTGGAGAAAACCGAGAACGACGAAGAGAAGTGAGCGGCTGCGCTGGCGTTTGCCAGCTCGGACCTTGATTTCCGGCTAGAGCTTGATTTCCGGCTAGAGCTTGAGGTCCGGCTAGAGCTTGAGGCCCGCTACGCCGCCGGTTTGCGTCGGGCGCTCGAAATCGAATCCCACCGCGGCCGCGCGGCGGCGAAGCCGTTTCCGCTGCTGCTTGCTCTGATACATGCGATGGTCGGCTTCGGCCAGCAGTTGTTCGGCGGTCGGTCCGTCGGCCGGGAATTGCGCGATACCGACGCTGAGGGCGATTTCGGCTTCGGGGCAAACCGTATAAGCGGCCGCGGTGACGCCATGGTCGAGAGCGACGACCTTGTCGTTCAGATCGCCCGGCTTCATGCCCGGCATCAGAATGACGAACTCATCGCCGCCCATGCGGGCGACATAGTCGTATTCGCGGCAGCTCAAGCGCAGCGTCTTGGCGACGGAGCGCAGCACGGCATTGCCTACCAGGTGGCCGTGGCGGTCGTTGACCAGCTTGAAGCCGTCGAGATCGGTGACCAGGACGGCGAGAGTGCCGTTCGTGCGGGATGCCCGGGCGATCTCGCTTTCCAGTTGCAGGAACAGCGAACGCGAGTTGGGCAGCGCGGTCAGAAAATCGGTGGAGGCCGAGGCTGTGGCCTGCTCGTACTTCAATGCGTTTTCGACGACGACCCCGAGCTTGCCGGTAATGGTAAGCAGAACGCGCAGGTTGTCTTTGCTGAAGGACTCCGCGTTGCGGCGGCTGAGCATAAGCACGCCGGCCGTTTCTTCCAGGCCGATGAGCGGCAGCGCCAGCGCCGATTCCAGTTGCGCGGCGCGCACGCCTTCGGCGGCCGCGCCCAATTCGACACGCGGATTGCCATTCACGATGGGATTACGGTGTTGCGCGACCCAGCCGACCAGGCCCTGGCCAAAGGGGATTTCGCGCGACAGCAGGATGGAGGCGCAGTCGCCGCTGGCGTAGCGCGGCGAGAGAATTTCATCGCGCAATACATAAATGGTGATCGAGTCGAATGCGATCATCTGCTTCAGGCCGCCCGCCAGGACCGAGAGCGTTTCATCGAGATGAAGCGAGTTGCCGAGCTGCTGCGTGAGTTCGAGCAGTACCTGCGCTTCCTGCCGCGCCGCGGCGATGGTGTCAAAGTATGCGGGGCGGATCTCCTGGCTGGAGAGCCGGCGCGGCGGCATGCGCTCCTGATCGCGCTGCATGAGTTCGGTGGCCACGTCGCGTTCCTGCGCAACAGGGACGATCGCGCGCGCGGCGAGCATCTCTTCCCACTCCAAATAACCCTCTAAGAGGACATCAATGACGCGTGGATCGAAGCTGCTGCCCGATTCGTCGGCCATCTTTCCGAGCGCCTCGTCGATTGAGTACGCGGAGCGGTAAGGACGTCCGGAGATGAGCGCGTCAAAGCAGTCGACGGCGGCGAGTATGCGCGCTCCCACGGGAATCTCTTCCCCGCGCAGGCCGGACGGGTAGCCGCCCCCGTTCCATTTCTCATGGTGATAGCGGACGATCCGCGCGACCGGATAGGGGAAGTCGACGCGCTCGAGAATTTCGGCGCCGATCGACGGGTGAATTTTGACCTTCTCGAACTCTTCGCGCGTGAGCCGTCCCGGCTTGGCGAGAATGTGTTCGGGCACGGCCAGCTTGCCCACATCGTGCAGGACCGCGGCGGCGCGGAGCGCCTCAAGTTCTTCGGTTGGCAGGTTGAGGACCTTGCCGATGGAGTGACAGTACAGCTGCATGCGCTGCAGATGGTTCTGCGCGGTGTGGTCCTTGGCTTCGATGGCTAGCGCAAGCGCCTCAATGGTGCGCATGTGGAGTTCGGCCATCCGTTCCAGATGATGTTTTTGGTTGGACAGGCGGCCAAGGTAGGAGTGCGAAACGCAGTGGGCGATGAAGGCGAACGGCAGCAGGAGAACGGGCGATTGGCCGCCGAGAACCAGTTGGGAAAAGTGGAACAATCCGGCCAGACAGGCGCCGGCAACATAGTAGGGAAACGCCCAGACGTTCAGTTCGCGCCAGGCCAGTGCGAGGTTGCCGCGGTCGGACAGCGCCGCCCACGCCGACATGGCGAACGTGTTCATGGAATACAGTACGCCGGAGGCGACGATCAGGCGGTAGACGCTGTGCAGATCCTGGTTGCTAAGCCACGACGAAAAATACACTTTGTAGGTAATGCTGATGGCGACGGAAGTGGCGGCGAGGTGGTAGAGCAGGGGGGCGGTGTTCTTGTTTCGGTCAAAGCGATAGATGTATCCCTGGACGAGGACGGTGCTGGCGCCAATGAGGAGGGTTTGGCTTAACGGCAGGTCGAGAACGCCGAGCAGCACGAAAACGAAGTTGATGCTGATCGGCCCCATCTTGTGAGGCAGGCGCACGCGCACGCCCGTCGCGGTCAACGCAATGAGCAGATAGAGATATCCTCGAGCCGATCCGAGTGTCTGCCAGTTGGATATGCCGGCGATCAGGATACTGATGCCCAGCGCAATGACTACCCAGGAAAACGCACGTGCTGTCCAATTGGGTCCCTGATAAGTCCCCATCAATGGCAATTCCGTGTTTGGTCTGGTCCCCAACCGCGGAAAGAGTCCTCCGCTTGTCTATCGGACAGGCATGAGAGGCTCAACAGGGGACTGGAGAGAGTTTTCGTCTAAACGTGTGTGAAACGTCTCACGCGGACTGGACGGCGGCGAATGAGGGCGGTATTTCGCGATTTGTTCGAGTGCAGGTTACTGAAATGGGGAGACTATCTGGGAATGGCCTGGTAGCGATAGTAACCCCGGAACGGCAGGTTTCGCCGAGAATGTGTGGCATCTCGTTCACAGTTGCGCCAGAATAATGATTTCCCGATGACTCCCCGACTTACCTTGGTACTCCTTGCGTTGCTGATCGGCATCCTTACCGGATGCGAGAAGAAGCCGGCTCTCGAGGCCCAAAAAAAGGACGGCGGGCCCATGGCCGTGCAGGTTGCACCGGTGGCCACGCGCCAACTCACCCGCGTGGTGGAGTCCGTTGGTACGCTGTATCCCTATGATGAAGTGGTAGTAAGCGCGGAAATCGAGGGGCGGATCATCGAGGTCAACTACGACCTGGGCGATTTGGTGAAGGAGGGTGCGGTGCTGGCGCGGGTCTCCGACGAAGAGCAGCGCTACATCCTGGCCCAGAACGATGCCCAATTGCGGCAGTCCCTGGAGCGGCTCGGGCTGAGGGACGAGAAGGACAAGGTTAAAGATAT
>JBDTVQ010000442.1:0-5478 GCA_040007195.1 Acidobacteriota bacterium
CCGCTGGACAACCGAAGCTCTCCGAGCTCCCGCTGGAGTCCGGCAAGCGCGACGAAGCTAGTAACCGCGAGCCATGGAAATGGCCCCGGCGTAGGCAACACTAGCCCGGCGGCAAGCAAAAGCGACAGGGCTCCGGCGGCCAACGCTCCAGCTGCGGCACGGCCCCTTTTTGCGGCGGCCAGCCGTTTGTGTAGGGCCGTTTTGGCATCCTCGCCCGCGACGAGCGAAGCTCCGTTCACATCGAACCCCGCCTGGCTGAGCAGGTCGAGCGCCGCGGAGGCGCGTTCCGGCATCGGAAAAAAAGCTATAAGTTCCATAGTCGCCTCTTTAAGACTTCACCTTGAGTAAGTTCACGACGCGGCGAACTCCTTCAGTTTCGCGCGCAACGCGGGCGGCCTCTGTCTTTGCATCGCTGGACTCCACATCACCCCTCAGCGTCACGACTTTCCCCTCCACGTCGACGTTGATCTTGTGTGCCGGCGTCGTTTTATTGGCGGCCAACTTAGCAGTCACCTTGGTATGAAGCCATGCGTCTTCGAGCGAATTGCCGAGTTTCTCTCCCGCGTGTTGCGCCTTCTCGCGTGCCTGCGTGGCCATGTCTTCGGTGTACTTGTCGAGCGGCACGTCGAGCGGCTTGACGTCGATCTTGTCGTTAACGACAAAGCCGGGTTCGGTGCTGCGCGCCACATCCACTAGCTGCGTACGAACCGCCTCGGAGTCGACCGTTCCGGAGAGTGTCACCGATTTCTTGTCCACATCGGCATCGACATCCACGTTGGTGGCTCTGAGCACCGCATTCTCATTGATGCGGCTCTTGATGGCTTGTTCTACATCGGAATCCGAGAGCTTTGCTGCTTCCGGGCGGGCGGGCGCAGATGAACACGCCATCCAAACCAACAACGATGACGCCAGAATGCAAAATTCGATCGTTCGTCTCATTTCGATAACTTCCTTTCCTTTGCAAAACTGTCAGGCGGCCGAAGCGTCGCCTGAAAAGAACCTCCCTCGAAACTGCGCTTCGTCCGAGGGAGGTGCTGCATCGAGTGAAGAAGCATTGGAACTGCGCCTAAACACCGCCAAAGAAATACAGCAGCAGTACGATTACGAGAACAACCGACAAGCCGCCCGAGGGATAGTAACCCCAGCTTTTGCTGTGCGGCCATGCTGGTATGGCGCCGAGAATCAGGATCAGAAGGATGAGCAAGACAATCAAGTTCATGGGTGGTGGTCTCCTTTCCTCGCTGGCCTACGCGGCTGCAAACGCTGCCGGGCTGCCGCCTTCTTCGGCATCTTTCAGTTCCTGGCAGTCGCGGCACAGAATGGCCCACGGCACTGCGCTTAGGCGCTTGGGGTTAATTGGCTCTTCGCAAGCGGCACAGATGCCGTAACCGCCGGTCTCAATGCGTTGCAGAGCTTCGTCGATTGAGCGCACTTGTTTCCAGTGACGATTGATCGATACAAGCGCCAGCTCGCGCTGGCTGCTGGATTGAACGTCATCTATCATGTCGGGAAGGCGTTCAATTGCGATTGAGTCGCGGGTCGGAAGCGTCGAGGTGAGTTCGTTGCGCTTCTCTATCAAGATGTTCCGATAGTTGTTTTTCATTGGGTTATCTTTTTCATTTCCATCTCGTCGTGATTCATACAAAGCAACTCAAAGGCCAAACTTGGCTGAACTCCAATTGCCCTGAAAAACTGCAGATTCGCAGGGATTTGCTTCCGGCTGGGTGGTGTTGCCCCGTAAAATTTGGCCTTTGCCGTTACCAAATTTCCCGCGCCGCTAGCGGCCTCAGGCGGCCGTCAAACTCCCAGGCTGGTTGTGCGTGCGATCGGCTTGTCGGTGGCGGCGAAGTCGGCTCGCGCCTCGGAAGTCGAAGAGATATCTTCCGCGCCGGAGTTTTTCAGCACGGTTTCCGCCCGCGAACGCCAGTCGCCGTTGTCGCAGTGAACCGACAACAGGAACGAGCCGCCGTGAACGCGTCCAACGTAGCGAACGGCCTCATACTCAGGAATGCCGAGGCCCGCAAGAGCGCCCCCAACGCCTCCGACAGCGCCTCCGGCACCCACGCCGGCCAACGCGGCCATGATCGGCCCAGCAGCGATGAATGGACCCAGGCCAGGGATGGCGAGCGCGCCAATTCCAGCAAGCCAGCCCAGTGCCCCTCCCACAATGGCGCCAGAGAGCGCGCCTGTTGCCGCGCCTTCAGGAGCCTTGCTGCTCTTCTCATAAGCGAGGTCCTTATTGCCGAGATTCTCGGGCAAAAGCACGGAAACATCGGTAGCGCGAAAACCGGTCGCGCGCAGACCATCGATACCGGCTTCCAAGCCCGTGCGCGTCGAATATAGACCGAACACAGCGATGTTCTTGGACATTGTGACTCCTTTAAATGAGTGATGAGCGCGCGGTACCCGCCGCACTCGCCCATCGTTTAAGCAATCCGTTCGCCACTACGGAACGGCGGTCGACATTGGCACAGAAATTGCGAACACTTCGACCAAAGGAGAACTAAAGGTGGAACAAGAACAATCGAGTATGAAGCCTGTTAGGATCTGCGCGCATGGTTCCTGCAGTTGCCGTGTTAAGGACAAAGGTCCATTCTGTTCGGACTGGTGCCGTGATATAGCCGACGGTGTTGTCCCCGATCGCGAGCCCTGCCTGTGCGGGCACGAAGACTGCATGCACGACCGGTAAGCTGACGTGAGATGGGGGGAGAAAGCTTCCCGGTTAGGAGAAATATTCCCGCCAGACCAACCGGAAGCGGAAGGATTGTGCGGTTTCCACGCAATGTCCCTGCGGCGTCCAAACGGTAATCCCGGAACGATTGTTCAAATGCTCGACGGTTTCCGTCCGACCATGCGTCCGGCGATCCCGCTGCGCTGGTGCCGAAACAAATGATGCGTGAGCAAGCAGGGCTTGCATTCGGCAGAGACCTAGAAAGACTGGCCGTGGACCTGTCGATTCCAAACTCTGATTCCAATTGGCACCGTTCGAGCCAACACACGTCGAGTTTTGCGAGCGAGCATGCTTTGTATTCGAGCCTCAAGCTTCGGGCGTCGCGGAGTTCCGAGATCGCTGCAAAGTCAAGGTGAGGGCTCTCTGCGCGCCGGTGAGGCCTCGCCGTCCGATCAGTTCGTGCAGCGACGTCTCGATTTCAGATTGCAGGAGGGCCGTGATCGGGCTGGTGCTTCCGTGGCCGATCTCGCGCCGGTCGATTGCCATGCAGTCCACGCTGGCCTGAATGAGAGCATTCGCCGTCTGAATGGGCGCCCTGCTGCAAGGCAATATAGGAGCAAACGAGGCCGTTTTTCACCGGCCAAAATGGGAAGCCGGAACTACTGTCCCTTTAGATGGATACTGCGCGCGGGGTTCCAATACGATGGCACTCTACGTGCATTGTTGATGGCTATGAGCAATCGCATGATTCACACCAAAAACGACCTTCCGGTCAAAACGCGGCGGCAGATGGTGGAACTTCTGGACGCCCGTTTGGCGGACGTAATGGATCTTTACTCGCATGCCAAGCACGCGCACTGGAATGTACGCGGCGCGCGTTTCCTCTCTCTGCACGAACTGTTTGACAAGGTCGCGGAAATGGCCGAAGGCCAGGCAGATGAAATTGCCGAACGCGCGGCACAACTGGGGGGAGAGGTTCACGGTACGATGCGGGCGGGAGCGAAGGCAACATCGCTGCGCGAGTATCCTCTGAACATCGGCGGCGTCGACGAACACGTCGAGGCAATGGCGTCGAGCCTGGCGGCATTTGGGAAGAACGTCCGCGAGGGCATCGATACTTCCGATAAGGCGGACGATATGGATACGTCCGACATGTTCACCGATATTTCGCGCGCAGTGGACAAGATGCTTTGGTTCGTCGAGTCGCACCAAGCCCCGCAGCAGGACGGGAAGAAGATGAAGGACCACCCGGAGAGCTCCGCGGCCTAGGGCTACGACCGTTAGGGCCGGGCGTGCATGGCGACTACTCCGCACGCGATTCGTTCACCGGAATTGCCTGCTGCATCGCCGACATTATCGGCAGGGTCTGCGTGGATCACCGCAGCCGTGCACCGCCCGGCGTCAAAATCGCCCCGCGTATTCTGTTACGGAATTACCACGATGCCGTTCTCATCGACCGTGAAGTTCGGCACGTCGCCGGCGTGTGCGCCGATACCTTGGCCAAGGTGTTTAACCGTGGGCTTGCAGTGTCCGCCGGCGGACTAGAAATTGGGAGGCTCGCACACAAATGAATGTGACTAGCAGGAACGCCTGGGCGTCACGCAGGTCCGCCGTAGTATCCAAGCGATCCGGCTCGATCGCCTTTGATTTTCTCCCATTCCCGCAGGGCAGCGGCAACGTCCTAAGAGACACAACTATCAGAATTTCATTTTTCGGCTCACAATGACCATGCCTGCCGGTCACATCAATAGGCGGGATCTTTAATCACTTGGCCGAACTCCGAGCGGCCGCCCTGTGATCTAATCACCTCATTGGTGTTCCAGTCGATTCGAAACTCTCCGAAAGCCCTTTGTTCAGCGATGCGAATGCTGCCCGCATGCGCCGTGCTTTTACTTGGCCCGCCGTCGCTTGCGCAGGTGCTTCCTGCTGAAGACGTCCGGCCAACCTACGCGAAACTGTGCTCCGGATGTCACGGAGCGGATGCCCGTGGCACGCAACAAGGGCCAGGGCTGGCAGGCAATCCCTGGGTACGTAGACGTTCTGCTCAGAGTTTGCGCAACGTGATCCGGGGCGGGGTGCCAGCCGCGGGTATGCCCGCATTCGACCTGCCTGCGAACATGATCGATTCGCTTGCGGCCATGATTGTGTCACTGAACGCCGTGGCAGCCGAATCGAATGTGCCGGGGGATCAAGGAGCGGGCAGGACGTACTTTTTCGGAAGCGGGAAGTGTGCCACCTGCCACATGGTTTCGGGTGAGGGCTCGGCGGTGGGCCCGGATCTCTCGGGCGTAGCGCGTGAACTCACCGTGGACCAGATTCGAGAGGCATTGCTTCAGCCGGCGGCTCGCATCGCTCCGGGGTACGAAGCGGTCACTGCGAAGCTTCGCAGCGGCGAAACCGTGCGCGGATTCGAGCGCAGCAGAACGAAGTACGACGTAGTCATTCAGGACTTGCTGGGGAAAGTTCACCCGCTTTCACTCGACGCCGTGACGATGATAGACGCCGGCCAGAGGCAATCGCTCATGCCTGCCTTGAAGGCCGATGGCGCCGAAGTACAAAATCTCGTGGCGTTCTTGAGCGGATTGACAGGTGTGAAGCTGAACGCCGCCGTGCCCGCGCGAAACGATGCGTCCGGGGGAATCGATTTTGCCCGGATTCTCAACCCCAAGCCTGGTGATTGGCTTACCTACAACGGCGATCTGAGCGGCAATCGCTATAGTCCACTTACTCAGGTCAATCGGGAGAATGTCAATAAATTGAGCTTGCAGTGGGCGTTCTCGATTCCACTATGGAGGCAGTTCCTTCCC
>JBDTVQ010000443.1:0-5462 GCA_040007195.1 Acidobacteriota bacterium
CCCGACGCCTTTCTCGCTGGCGCCAAGCTCGCCTACTCCGCCGGCTTCCGCGCCTTCGACCTGAAGGTCACCCACGGCTACCTGCTGAGCGAACTCCTCGGCGCAAAGACCCGCCCCGGCCGCTACGGCGGCTCACTCGAAAACCGCACCCGCGTGATCAAAGGTATCTTTGACCGCTGGCGCGCCGAATTTGGCGACAAGGTCACCTACTGCTCGCGCATGAGCGTGTTCGACAGCGTTCCCTACGTCACCGATCCGGCCACCAAGCTCGGCGTGCCGCTGCCTTTCGAAACGCCTTATCCATACGGCTACGGCGTAAACCCGGACAACCCGCTCGAAGACGACATGACGGAGCCCAAGCAGGTCATCGCGCTCATGAAAAGCTGGGGCCTGCAGTTGCTGAACGTTTCGCTTGGCTGCCCCTACTACAACCCTCATATCGGCCGGCCGTTCGAGAAGCCCGACGAAGGCAACTACGAACCGCCCGAACACCCGCTCCTCGGAGTCGACCGCCACTTCCGCATCGCGGCAGAATTACAGCGCACGTTCCCCGATCTCCCCATGGTCGGCACCGGCTATAGCTGGCTACAGAAGTACTCGATCAACGCCGGCGCCGCCAACGTCGCCGACGGCAACATCCGCTTCTTCGGACTCGGCCGCAACGTGCTCTCATACCCCGACTTCGCACATGACGTGATGACCAAAGGCGAACTCGACGAACTGCGCGTGTGCAAAACACTGACTTACTGCACGTTCCTCATGCGCACCAAGAACCACCCGCTCGGCCAATACCCGGCCGGCTGCCCACCGTTCGACAAGCTCGTTTATGGACCGATCATGAAGGAAGCGCGCGAGGCCTACCGGCAGACGTTGAAGAAGGGGTGAGACGCGCGGGAACTTTCCCCGCGCGCATCGAGTCCAATCCAACGTGATCGGCCCGGCACGCTTCGCTCCGTTTGCAGGATTGTTCCTGATCCTCGCGGTGACGCTACTTTCCTATCAGAGATCCGAAGGGATTTTCGTGAAAATCGCCATCCGCCCAGACTTCTGTGGCGATGACGATCGCCCGGTGATTCTACGGGTTGGCCCACAAGGTGCTTTGAAGTTATACCGGCAACCCGTGACGCTCAATCAAATCCCGGATCGCCTGCGCGAAATCATGCGCTATCGTGCGCATCGTGTAATGTATGTGGCTGGCGATCTCGAGGTCGCTTACGGCGAAGTGCTCAGCGCGATCGATGTCAGTTCCGCCTACGTGGATTACGTCGCGATCCTCACACCTGCTGTCGGAAATTCCGAAGGCGATTGCTTAGGAATCAAGCTCGGCCAATTCCGCGACGAGGTCGATGGGCAACTCCCGGCACATGTTCAGCCTGTTCCCCGATGGCTGTGGTAACTCCGCCGCCCTACACCCTCTTGATCCGCGCGTAGAAAGCCCCGCACACATCCTCGCCATTCGCGCCGGTGAACCACGCGTGCAGGGGAATGCGCGCCGCCTTGTCGAGCTTCACCCGGAACGTCACGCTCTTGGCCCCCGCCGCCGCTTTCGCCGACACCTCCGCCGCCGTGCCCGCCTTCAACTTTGCCCCCGCAATCGGCATCCCCTTTCCCGGCGGCAGCGAACCATACTTCATCTTCTGCGGCTCACGCGACGCCGTCAGCGGTAACCCGAGGTTGAACGCCCATCGGGAAACTTCAACCTGATACTCGCCAGTCTCCCCGACCGCCACGTACCACGGCGCGCCCTTCGTGCCGCCCGCCGCGTTCGACACATGCCCCGGATTGTCGGCGTAAATCTCCCACCAATCCGACGAACACAGCATCGTCACCGGTTCCTGCGTCGAGCCCAGCACCGCCACGGGCTCCGGTTCCTGCACACCCGGCTCTACTGCCGCCCACCATTTTTCATAGCGCGCCCGCATCCGTGCCACCACGTCCGGCTTCGACGCCGCCAGGTCGCGATCCTCCGCCACATTCGCGCGGAAATCGTACAGCTCCTTGCCGTTCACGAGCCGCCACTGGTTCCAGATGACATCCGACTCCCACTTCTTCGGCACCTGCCCGTACTGCACCACAAACATTCGGTCGGGCATCTCAGCGTTTCCGCGCAGCAGCGGCGCAAGTGTCGCACCATCGAAATGCGCCCGCGCCGGAGCCTTCAGCGTGCACAGGTCGATCAGCGTCGGCAAAACATCCTGCACCTGCGCCGGATATTCCAGATCCCCCGCCGCCCGCAAATTCCCTTTCGGCCAGCGCACGAAACAGGGATCGCGATGCCCCCCTTCGTACAACTCCGTCTTGTGCCCGCGCATCCCCGCGTTGAACACCTTCACTCCCGCCGTTCCCCCGTTATCGGTCATAAACACGACAATCGTGTTCTCGCGCAGGCCCGATTGCTCCAGGAATTGATCGAGCTTCCCCAAGTTCTCGTCGAGATTCGCGATCATACCGAAGAAGCCCGCCGGCAGCCCGTCATGGTTGTAGCGGTCGGAATATTTCGGCGACACCCACGCCGGCCCGTGCGGCACGTTCGTCGGCAGATAGCAAAAGAACGGCTCGTGGCCCGCGCCGCGTTGCTTCATCCACGCGATGGCTTCGCTGAACCAGAAGTCCGTGCAATAGCCTGCAAACTTCTTCACCACGCCGTTGTCGTGATAGCGCCCGTCGAAGTAGTCGTTGTCGAATTCCGGCGCCGACGACATGCCAAAGCCGAGATGATACTTCGCCGTCTCGAACCCTCGATCCATCGGGCGATAGGGATAGCTGTCGCCCAAATGCCACTTGCCGAACATCCCCGTCTTGTATCCATTCGCTGCAAACACATCGGCCATGGTTGGCAGATCCCGCCGCAGCACCGCCCGCCCCGCCGTCACCGAACACGCCTTATTGCGCAGCGCATCCACGCCGCTCATCAACTGCCCGCGCGTCGGCGTGCACATCGGCGCGCAATGGAAATCCACGAACCGCACGCTCTCGCCATGCAGCTTGTCCATGTTCGGAGTCTTCAGTACCGGATTGCCGTGCGCGCTGAAGTCTCCATATCCCTGGTCGTCGGTGAGAATGACCAGCACGTTGGGACGCGATGCAGTCTGCGCGGAAGCGCCCGCGGCTATGGTCGAAGCAAGAAAATGTCGGCGTGTGAACATGAGTTGGTGCCATTCTTTCGCGTCGATGAACGATTTGCAACGCGCATGATACAGTGAGCGCAATGATGAATCGAAGGGATTGGATCGCCACTGCTGGCGCATCCGCCGCCGCACTGCAAGCCCAAACACGCAAGCCCAACTTCATCGTCATCATGTCCGACGATCAGGGCTCGCATGACCTTGGCTGCTACGGCGCCAAAGACGCCAAAACTCCACACATCGATCACCTCGCCAACTCCGGCGTCCGTTTCACGAACTGGTACTCCTGCGCGCCCGTTTGCGCCCCATCTCGCGCCGCGCTGCAAACCGGCCGCTATCCCGTGCGCGCCGGCGTGATCAACAATGGCCAACCCCTGGGCCTCAAGCAGCACACGCTGCCGGGCCGCCTCAAGAGCGCAGGCTACGCTACGGGTCTCATCGGCAAATGGCACCTTGGCGACACGCCCGACACGGTGCCCAACGCCCGCGGCTACGACTATTTCTACGGCTTCCTTCCCGGCTGCGTCGACTTCTATTCGCACATTTACTATTGGGGCGAATCGAATCCGCAGAATCGCATCCCGAACTTCCACTCGCTCTACCGCAATCGCGAAGAGATCTGGGAGGACGGCCAGTACCTCACCGAGCGCATTACGCAGGAGAGCGTCGGCTTCATCGACAAACACAAGTCCGAGCCCTTCTTCCTCTGCGTCACGTTCAACGCCGTGCACTATCCCATGCACGCGCCCGACAAGTACAAGCAGCGCTTCCCAAACGTCCCGCATGAACGCCAGACCTACCTCGCCATGCTCTCTGCAATGGACGACGGCATCGGCGCCATTCGCAAAGCGCTTGAGCGCAACGGCCTGCTGAACAACACGCTCATCTTCTACGTGGCCGACAACGGCGCCACCACGGAACCCCGCGCGGGACTCAATCAGCAGCCCGCCACGGCCGGCGATAACGGCGTCTATCGCGGCTTCAAGTTCAGTCTCTTCGACGGCGGCATGCACGTGCCCGGCATCATGAGCTGGCCTTCGCGCATCAAAGCGGGACAGGTGAATGCCGAGCACGTGATGACGATGGATATCGCGCCCACCGTCTGGAAGGCCGCAGGCGTTCCGCCCGAGGCCGGCTACGTCATGGATGGCCACGATATCCTCCCCGTCGCTGCCCAGGGCGCACCCTCGCCGCATAGTGGCACGCCGCTTTTCTGGGAGAACGGCCAGCAATCGGCCGCGCGCAAAGGGAAATGGAAACTCGTCCTCAAAGGACAGGAGTACGGCCGCACGCCCGAAACCCGTGGCGAACTCAAAGGCGACGATGCCGTCTGGCTCTCGGACCTCGACGCGGATCCCGGCGAGAAACAAAACCTGCGCCATAAGCACCCCGAGATCGTCGACAGTCTCGAAGGCGCCATCCACGCCTGGAAAGAGGACACGCGCAAGTGAGGATCGCCGCGCTCTTCCTCTGCGCCCTTTCTCTCCACGCCATCGAAACCTTCGACGTCGTTGTCTATGGTGCAACCTCCGGCGGCGTCATCGCCGCCATCGCCGCAGCCAAACAGAACCTCAAGGTCGCGCTCGTCGAACCCGGCCGCCATCTGGGCGGCATGACCACAGGCGGACTCGGCCGCACCGACCACGGCAAGAAGGAAACCATCGGCGGCATGTCGCTTGAGTTCTATCAGCGCGTCGGCCGCGAGTATGGCAAAGACATCGTCTGGTACTTCGAACCACACGTCGCCGAAAAAGTCCTCAAACAGTGGACGTCTGAGGCCGGCGTCACGGTTTACTATGGCCACCGCCTGCGCCAGCAGGACAGCGTCAAGAAGCGCGGCAGCCACCTGCGCGAGTTCTATACGGAGAACGGCGTCGGTTTCGCGGCCCGCGTTTTCATGGACGCCACCTACGAAGGCGACCTTCTCAAACGCGCCAAAGTCAGCTACACCGTCGGCCGCGAAGGCACCGCGCAGTATGGTGAATCGCTCGCCGGCGTGCGCCCGAAAGATCGTGGTCACCAGTTCGATTTCCCCGTACCCGCTTACGACGACAAGAAGAATCTTTTTCAGGAGATCCAAACCACTCCGCGTGGCGAACTCGGCGCGGCCGACCAAAAGGTCCAGGCTTACAACTTCCGCATGTGCCTCTCCGACAACCCCTCAAATCAGGTCGCCATCCCCAAGCCCGCCAACTACAGCGCCTGGCGGTATGAGCTCTGGCTGCGCTGGGTCGACGCGTTTCAGAAGGCCAACAACCGGCTGCCGAAAATGACCGAGATCATGATCGTTTCGCGCCTCGAAAAGGATTCCAAGACCGACATCAATAACCGCGGCCC
>JBDTVQ010000444.1:0-5452 GCA_040007195.1 Acidobacteriota bacterium
GAAGACGAAATATACCGCACGCGGATGCAGTTGCGTCCGTATGTGGCGGTCCGATTGTTCGAGCCGTTGGAATGGGAGGCGGGCGTGAGCGCGCACCGCCTCGAAATGCAGTCCGCCACGGCTCGGCATGAGCTTTCCAGCGCCGCATACACATCTCTGCGCCTGGTGCGGCGTTGGAAAAGCTCGGAACACGAACAAAAAGTCTCTGCCGACTATGACTTTCGTCTAGGCGCGCAGACGTTCGGCAGCGACTTCAGCTATCGCCGGCACTTGACCACAGCGGCCTACCGCTTCGAGGACGAACGAAACGTGCTGGTCGCCTCGGCCATGGCCGGTTGGATCAACGGACGCGCGCCACTGTTCGAGCGTTTCGTCTTAGGCAACAGCAAGACGCTGCGCGGCTGGTCGAAATGGGATGTGGCGCCTTTGGGTGCGGACCAGGTGGCGCATGCTTCGATCGATTATTCATACCGTGAGTTCCGCGTGGTCTACGACGCCGGGTCGTCGCGGGCATTCGGGGCGGAGCGGAAGCTGCGGCAATCAATCGCGTTCGGCTATGGCCGCGGCTTTGGATTTCTGATCGCGTTTCCGATCCGCGAGGGCCGCATGGAGCCCATATTTATGTTGGGAATGAATTTCTAATGGCCCGTTGGCCGATCGCGTGGGTGTGTGGGACTTGTCTCACGGCGGGCCTCTTGCTGCCCGTCGAGCAACCGCCGCCCCTGCGCCCGCGCCTGCAAGTGGAGGAATTATTCGTGAGCGCCCCCGATCTGCACGTCATCGAGGGGCGCATCGCCGAGAAATTAAAGAACGGGACGGCCGTGGCAATCGACTACCATCTGGCGCTCTTTGCCGGTAGCCGCACCGTCGCGCGGCGGCGGACGTTTGAACGCTTCTCCTTTAGTTACGATCTTTGGGAGGAGAACTATACGGTCAGCACGTTGCGAAAGCCACGTTCGGCGGCATCGCGGATGACGGCGCGCGAGGCCGAGCGCTGGTGCCTCGATCACCTTCCCATGCTGTCAACCGGGCTCGGGCGCGACGAAGAATTCTGGCTTCGATTGGAGATCCGCGCGGCGCAGACGAAGAGCGACGCGGACTGGCTTAGCGACGATGGGTTGAACCTGGGCCGGTTGATCGATGCGTTGGGCCGCGTTGACGAACGCAAGCCGGACCAGTGGGTGCGTGAGGCGGGGCCATTCCGTCTGCGCGATTTTCCCGCATCGGGGCGGACTCCATGAAGACTCTGCGAGGCAAGCTGCTGACGGTGTGGCTGATGGTCACCCTGGTTCCGCTGGGCTTGACGCTATGGCTGGGCCACCGGTTAATCGACCATAGTTTGTCCCTGGCGCCGATTGCAGAACTGGATAGGGTTTCCGCGCACATGCAGGCGGCGGCGCGGGAACATTATCGTGCGCAGTCGCTGGCACTACAGAGCGCGGCTGCCGAAGGTAGAGTGCGGCCAGAGTTGTACAGGTTGGATGCGCGCTCGAGGTGGCCGGAGGACATCGCCGAGTTTTGGGCTTCGGGCGAGGCGCATCAAGTTCGGCTCGCGCGGGATAAGAGCGACAAACTTGAGTTGGTAAAGCGGACGGCGGGCGGAGTGGAGGTTTACCGGCGCGAGTTGGGGATGAGCTTCACGGCGATTGAGCGGGACTATGCGGCTGCGCGGAAACGTGTGGAGCAGGCCCATTCGGGAGACGTGCGGCGGGGTAGCACGATGTTATTTCTGCTGCTCGCATCCCTGCCATGGCTCGCTTCGTTAGGCGTACTGATCTGGGCCGTGCGGCGGATGAGCAGGCCGATTCAATACTTGACCGAGGGTCTTCGAAAGGTGGGCGCGGGAGAACAGAACGTTCGGCTGCAGCCGGCGGGACCGGAGGAGGTTTCGCGTGCCATGGAAGCCTTCAACGGAATGGCGGCAGAATTGGAATCGAGCCGCGAAAGGCTGCTCTATTTGACGCGCATTGAAAGCTGGCAGGCGCTCGCGCGGAAGATGGCGCATGAAGTGAAGAACTCGCTCACGCCGATCCGTCTGACGGTGGAAGAATTGGCGGCTCGCAATGGATCGGCCGACGCGCATTTTCATCGGCAGGTGAGCGAGATCATTGTCGAAGAGGTGGGCAGCCTCGAACGGCGTGTGCGCGCGTTTTCAGAGCTGGCCGCCGAGCCTCCGGTGGAGATGCAGGAGGTAGCGTTAGGACGGATGATCGCCGAACGGATCACACTTCTGCAGCCGGCATACAGTGCGGTCCGTTGGCGCGAAGAATTGCCCGGTGAGTTAGGGTGCGTGCGGGCGGACGAAGATTTGCTGCGGGCCATCTTCACCAATCTGTTGGAAAACGCCGCGGAGGCGTGTGCGCAAGGAGGCGAAGTGGCCGTGCGGGGCCGCCGCGAAGGGAAACTCGTGTACGTCAGCGTGAACGACTCCGGGCCGGGGATTCAGGACGCGGCGCGCGCTGCATTATTTGAGCCGTCCATTTCGTTCAAGCCGGGAGGCATGGGTATCGGACTGTCCATTGCGCGCAAGAGCGCGCTTTTGTGCGGCGGCGATATTACATTGAGCGCGGGCTCGCTGCCGGGCGCGTGTTTTGAAGTTCAGTTGGAGGGCGCCTAGGGGCGGAAAGGAATGGATGGCGAGGATTCTCGTAGTCGACGATGAGGAGAATATCGGCCGCTCGTTGCGGCTCATCCTGGAGCGTGAAGGTCATGAAGTGGCACACGCGCGCAGCGCGGCCGAATCGCGGGCCGATCGCGACGAACCGGACCTGGTGTTGCTCGATGTGCGTCTACCCGACGGCAATGGCGTGGAGCTGCTGCGCGAGCGCAAACAGCGTTGGCCGGCGACGCCGGTGCTGATCATTTCCGGTCAGGCGACAATCGCGGATGCGGTCGAAGCGACGCGCGCCGGGGCCTTCGACTTCATCGAAAAGCCATTGAGCCGTGATCGAATCTTGGTTGCCGTACGCAACGCGCTGGAACAGCGGCAACTGCGGACGGAGAACGAACGCCTGCGCACGCGGCTGGAAGAAACCGCGACGCCGGCAAAGATGATCGGCGAGCACGCAGCGTTTTTGGCGGTGGTCGATCAGGCGACCATGGCGGCACGCAGCGACGCGCGCGTGTTGATCACCGGCGAATCCGGCACCGGCAAGGAACTGCTGGCGGCGCACATTCACGCCATGAGCCCTTTCGCCGACGGACCGTTCGTGAAGGTGAACTGCGCGGCGATACCGGCCGAGCTAGTCGAAAGCGAACTGTTTGGCCACGAGCGGGGAGCGTTCACGGGCGCCGCTTCGGCACGAAAAGGCAAGTTCGAGTTGGCGCACGACGGATCGATTTTCCTGGACGAAGTGGGCGACCTGCCGCTGGCGGCGCAGGCGAAGCTGTTGCGTGTCCTGCAGGAAGGCGAAATGCAGCGCGTCGGCGGTGAACGCACTTTGCGTGTAAAGGTACGCGTGATTGCGGCGACGAACCGCGACCTGGCGGCGATGGCACGGCGCGGCGAATTCCGCGAGGACCTTTACTACCGCTTATGCGTAGTGCCGCTTCGCATGCCGGCTTTGCGCGAGCGGTCGACAGATATCCCGTCGCTGGCCGGGTACTTCCTGGAAGAGTTCTGCACGCGCAACAATTTCCGGCAGAAGAGTTTCGGTCCGGAAACTCTCGAATTGCTATCGCGCCACATCTGGCAGGGCAATGCGCGGGAGCTGCGAAACGCCGTGGAGCGAATGGCGATTCTGACACAGGACTCCGTAATCGGGCAGGAGTCGGTGCCGCTGGAGTTGCGCGAAACGGCGATGCCCGCGGCACGAAATCCCTTGCACCAGGTGCGCGAAGATGCCGAGCGCGAGCAAATACGGCGGGCCCTGTGGGCAACCGGCGGCAACGTGAGCGCGTCGGCACGCATGCTGGGCCTGGAACGAACGAACCTTCATAAACGCATTAAGGCGCTGGGACTGGCCCGAGACAAACAGGAGGCGACTGCCACAAACTAGTGTGATGCCCACTTTCGACTACGACCTGCTGGTGATCGGTTCCGGTCCGGCAGGCCAACGTGCCGCGATTCAGGCGGCCAAACTCGACAAGCACGTCGCCATCATTGAGAAGAAAGCCGTGGTAGGGGGCACCTCGGTTAACCTCG
The DNA here is from genome assembly GCA_040007195.1 of Acidobacteriota bacterium. GTDB lineage: Bacteria > Acidobacteriota > Terriglobia > Bryobacterales > Bryobacteraceae > JAFLBB01. Next base: position 4,145 of record JBDTVQ010000444.1, read on the forward strand.
GCACGATTCCCTCGAAGACTCTTCGCGAAGCTGTTCTCTACCTGTCCGGTTATCGGGAGCGCGGCGTGTACGGGGCATCGTACACGGTGAAGCAGAACATCACGATGGCCGACCTGCTGTTGCGCATCGACCACGTGACGCGGCATGAGATCGACGTTACGCGGCATCAACTCCTGCGCAACAAGGTGGAAGTGATTACCGGCACCGCGCAGTTTGCCGGGCCCAATATGCTGCGCATTGACACCGTCGACGGCCACAGCCACCTCGAGTTGAGCGCCGAAAAAATTGTCATCGGCATCGGGACCGAGTCTACAAAAGATCCGCACATCCCCTTTAACGGCCAGACGATTTTTACGAGCGACGACATCTTCTCGCTCGAACGCCTGCCGCGTACGCTGGCCGTGGCGGGCGCCGGCGTCATCGGCTGCGAGTATGCCTCGATGTTCGCGACGCTGGGGGTGCGCGTCACCATCATTGACAAGCGCAATGAGCTGCTCGGCTTCATCGACGATGAATTGAGCGACCACCTCAGCTATAACCTGCGGGAGAACCGTGTAACGCTGCGCCTCGGCGAAGAGGTCGGCGCGATGGAGGAGATTTCCGACGAGCACGGGCGCAAGGTCAAGATCTATCTGAACAGCGGCAAGACGGTGATTTGCGAGCATGTGCTGTATGCCATCGGGCGTACTGGCGCGACGGCGAAGATGAACCTGGCGGCGGCGAACCTCGTGGCCGACGATCGCGGCCGCCTCAAGGTGAATGATTTCTACCAGACCTCGGCGCCGCACATTTATGCGGTGGGCGACATCATCGGGTTTCCATCGCTGGCATCCACGTCCATGGAGCAGGGCCGTCTCGCCGCTTGCCACGCGTTCGGTGTGGAGGCGCGCAGTAAACCGGAGTTGTTCCCCTACGGCATCTACACGATTCCGGAAATCTCCATGGTGGGCAAAAGCGAAGAGGAGCTCACAGCCGAAGGTGTGCCGTATGAAATCGGCAAAGCGCAGTACAAGGAGATCGCGCGCGGGCAGATCATCGGCGACGAAAACGGGTTACTCAAGCTGATCTTTCACTACGAAACGCGCGAACTGCTGGGCGTGCACATCATCGGCGAGGGCGCGAGCGAGTTGATTCACATCGGGCAGGCCGTGATGAGCTTCCACGGCACCATCGACTACTTCATCCGGACCGTATTCAACTATCCGACGCTCGCCGAATGTTATAAAGTAGCGGCGTTCGACGGCATCAACCGCCTCGGCATCACACTCACATGAACCGCCGCTCCTTACTCTTCTTCGGCGCCTCGGC
>JBDTVQ010000445.1:0-5424 GCA_040007195.1 Acidobacteriota bacterium
AGGCAGAGGTGGAGTGTCTCATTGATTGATTCCCAGTGTGAAGTATTCTACACAACAATCCGTTCGATTGCGGAGGGATCCAAATTGCCGCCCGGCGGCGTCGGGACAAGGGTGAGGTGGGCGTGACGTGGGCGTGACGTGGGCGTGACGTGGGGATTGTCCGGAATGAGTAGCGGTGGTACAGTATCCCGCCATGACCAAGAAGATTGTGTTGGGCGGATTGGCTGGAGCGGCGATCATCTTTGTTTGGGGCTTCTTGACGTGGGTGGCCACGGGGTGGCGGATGCCCGAGTTCTCCCGATTGCAGCAGGAAGACGTGGTGACCGAAGCGATCACAAACGGCGCGCCAGTGGATGGCGTGTACTACCTGCCCTGGTCGGTAGCGGGTCCTGGAGAGGACCATGCAAAGGTGGAGGAAGCGGCCATGAAGAAGATGGCGGACGGCATCTTCGCCTTCGTCGTGGTGAAGCATCACGCGGGTATGGATATGGTGGGGCCGATTCTGACGCACCTGGCGATGCAGTTTCTCGCCTGCGCGCTGGTGATGTGGCTGCTGCTGCGGAGTGCATTTGTGACGTTCGCGGCGAGGTGGTACTTCGTGTCGATGTTCGGGCTGGCGGCGGGCATTGCGTGTTACGGTCCGGAGTTGGTGTGGTGGCATTTTCCTCTGGCCTGGACGATCGGCGGGATCGGCGAGATCACGGTGGGCTTCGCGCTGGCGGGACTGGCGATGGCTAGAATTGCCAAATGACGAGACGGACCTTCGTGGGCGCACTGGGCGCGCCGCCGATGCTGCAGGGGCAGGACGGCGGCACGCGATTTCAGATGGCGTGCATGACGCTGCCCTATGCGCCGTTCCCATTCGCGAGGGCGTTGGCGGGGATTCGCGCGGCGGGGTTTCAACATGTAGCGTGGGGCACGACGCATCCCGGCGAAGCGGGACCGCGGACGCCGCTGCTGGACGTGAAGGCCGGCGCGGGCAAGGCTCGCGAGTTGGCGAAGCAATCGAAGGATGCGGGGCTGACGCCGGTGATGATGTTCTCGACGGTTATGCTCGAGGCGGCCGATGCGGTGGACGGTCATCTGCGGCGGATCGAGCAAGCCGCTGAGGCGGGGATTCCCTATCTGCTGACGTTTGGTAAGACGGCGGCGGGCGAGTATGAGAAGGCCATTGCCTGTTTGAAGGCGGTAGGTCCGAAGGCGACGGCGGCGGGCGTGATAGTGGTGATCAAACAGCACGGCGGCAACACGGCGACGGGGAAGGACTGCAGCAGGATCATCGCCGAGGTGGGCGACGACGGAGTTCGCATGTGCTACGACGCGGGCAACGTGCTGGACTACGAGAACCACGATCCGATCCCCGACCTGCAGGAGTGCTGGCAGGACGTGCGGGCGTTTGCGATGAAGGACCATCGCAACTGGCCGAAGGATGAGGACTGCGGTCCGGGGTTTGGCGAGATCGATCACTACCGGCTTCTGGCGACGGTGATGCGGACGGGGCGGATCATGCCGATGGCCTTCGAGAACATCTTCGAGCCGCTGAAGCCGAGGCCGCAGAAGGCGGAGGAGGTGGATGCCTTGGCGCGGCGGTCTCGCGAGTATGTGGAGAGCGTGATCGCGGGACTGCGGGTCGGAGCGCGCTAGGCGGAGGCGGCCTATGCGGAGGCGGCCTATTTGGGGCGCGGGCGCTCGTACATGACCTTGCCGCCGACGATGGTGTACAGGATTTCGGTGGAAGGGATCTGATTATCCGGAATCGTCAGAATGTCCTGTGAGAGGATGGTCAGATCGGCGAGCTTGCCGCGGCGGAGGGAGCCTTTGTCGGTCTCTTCGAAGGCGGCGCGGGCGGCATCGATGGTGTAGGAGCGGAGGGCTTCGAGGCGGGTCATGCGTTGATCCGGGTAGAACGTCGACCCATCCTTGAGCTTGCGCGTGACGGAGGCATAGAAGTTGGCGATGGGGTCGATCTCCTCGACCGGTACGTCGGTGCCATTGATGACGGTTGCTCCGGAGTCGATGAGCTTGCGCCAGACGTAGGCGCCTTCTTCGGCGCGTTTGGGGCCGAGGCGGGCCAGGACGTAGGGAGCGTCCGAGGTGCAGTGAATGCCTTGCATGGAGGCGATGACGCCGAGCGAGGCAAAGCGCGGGATGTCGGCGGCAAAGAGGTGCTGGGCGTGTTCGATGCGCCAGCGGAGGTCGGGTGGCGCGGGGTTGGCGGCGGGCGCAGGGGCGGCGGCGTTGGACTGCGCGCCGGCAGGTTTGATGGCGGCTTCGAAGACGTTGAGGGTTTCACGGTTGGCGCGGTCGCCGATGGCGTGGACGCAGAGCTGGAACTGGTTCTTCAGGGCGTAGGCGGCGGTGGCGCGGAGGTCGTCGATGTTGATGGTGTTGAGGCCGGAGCGATCGGGCTGGTCGGAGTAGGGCTCCAGTAGCCATGCGCCGCGCGAGCCGAGGGCGCCGTCCATGGCGCGCTTGATGGCGCGGACGGTGAGGCGGTTCTTTTCGGAGTCAATTGTCCTATATTGCGCGCCTTTGGCGGCGAGCGCGTCATTCGATTCGCTGAGCATCACCCACATGCGGACGTCGAGCTTGTTTTCGGCGCGGAGGGCGCGGAAGAGATCGATGGTTTCAAATGACGAACCGGCGTCTTGGAAGCTGGTGATTCCGTTGCGGAGGCATTCCTTGAAGGCCGAGGCGGCTTCGGCGCGGGCGTCGGCGATGCGGGTGGCGGGAGAGCGGCGGGCGAGGTATTCGCCATAGGCTTTTCGGACTAGGGCCTGGGCGCGTTCGTTGAGCAAGCCTGTTGGATTGCCTTGCGCGTCGCGGAGAATTTCACCGCCGTCGGGGTCCTTCGTGCCGCGGGTGATGCCGGCGAGTTCCAGTGCCTTGGCGTTGACCATGGTGGCGTGGCCGGAGGCGTGGGTGAGGATGACGGGGTTGTTGGGCGAGGCCTTGCTGAGATCGGCGTGAACGGGGAAGCCTTGGACAGCAGGAACGGGGGGAGCGGTCCATTTGGATTGATGGAAGCCGCGGCCGACAATCCAGTCGCCGGGCTTGGCCTCTTTGGCGGCGGCGGCGACCATGGAAGTGATGTCGTTCCAGGAACGTGCGTCACGCAAGTTGAGGTTTCTCTGGAACTGGCCGAGCCCCATGAAATGTCCGTGACCTTCGATGAAGCCTGGAATCACGAGGGCGCCATTGGCATCGATGACGCGGGTGTTCGGCCCGGTGAACTCGGCCATGGCGGCATTTGCGCCGATGCCAATGATGCGCTCGCCCTTCATGGCGATGGCTTGGGCGGCGGCGGGCGCTTCGAGCGTGACGACCCTCGCGTTGCGAACGATCAGGTCAGCTTGCTGGCGTACGAGTTGTGCGGGAAGAAATGTTGTGGTGGCTAGGAGTAGGAAGAGTGTTCGTGGCATTGATCAGAGCGTCTGATTGGTTTTCAGTTCGACTTTCTTTCCTGATTTCCGATCGACGAGGATCAATTTGCCGCCTTCGAGGCGGACGTCATCCACTTGTTCGAAACCAGCCGGGGCGTGGGCGTAGAACATGAGGAAGCGCGTGGAGATTTTCGATTTTGCGGGCAGCCAGCGGTAGGTGGGTACGCCGAACAGGTTGTTCATGTCGACGATGACGCGGCGGGGCAGGTCGTAGGGCTGGGTGCCGAATTCGAGACCGCGGGCGAGATTCTTTTCGTTGGTGTAGTTCATCCACTCCTGGAGCCACGGGTACTCTTCGCGGCGGAGGAGATAGCCGAAGACGAGGCCTTTGTCCTTGCGGATGGCGGTGACAAAGACGTTTTTGCGCGAGGGATCGAAGGCGCATCCGGTGTGGTCCATCGAATTGGGATTCGTGGGGACGGCGCGAAGATTGGCGGTGCCGCCCGCTTTGATGGGGGCGTTGGGATAGGTGAACTCTTGTGCGCCGATGAGGCGGTTGCCATCGGGGCGCTTGGTGTCGCCTTCGCGCGGGCGGGTCTGGCAGCGGCCGACGGAGGCATCGACGACAGTGACTTCGGGCGAAAGGAACGGCGAGCCGATGGTGGCGTGCTCGGCCCAGTTCACGGGGCGATCGAAGGAGAGCAGGCTTTCCAGTTCGCTATCGACAGCGATGACGGATTCGCCATCGAAGAGCGATACCTTGCGGGTGAGGACCTCTTGCACCAGGGGAAGCGTGACGCGGAAGGTGGCCTGGATGCCGTTGTCCGCGCGTCCGCCGGAGATTTTCTCCCACGGCAGGCGGTGGGCTTCGCCGTGGCCCTGGAAGCCGGCGGCGGCTTCTTCTTTCGACGTGCCGCCGAAGCCGTCGACGCAGAGGAAGTGGCCGGTGGAGTCGCCGAAGCGCTGCTGCTGGCCGGCCGCGCGCGCGCCCGCAAAGGGGTTCCACAGGGCGCTGAGCTTGGCGGGGTCGTCCTTGAGGGTGAGGCTGGCGAAGGCGCCGCCCTTGGTGAAGACGAGGAGCTCTACCTTATCGTTATCGAGGACGAGAGCGTCGTGGTCTTCGAATTGAGTGGTGCGTTGTGCGGAGAGCAGCGTTGCGGCGGCGGTGGCGATTAGAAGAGTACGGGTCATCATCGGGGGTTCAGCTTATCGATAAAAGTGTACGTTGTCGAGTTCGAGCCAGGTCTCTTCGGTGGGCGGGCGAGTGATGCCGAAGGAGATGTCGAGGAGGTCGCGGCCGGTCCATGCGGGACCGCCGGTGCCGCGGGGCGGCTTAAGGGAAGAGAAGGGGATGCGGACGGTGGTCCAGGCGGCCCCGGCTTTGAATTCGGCTTCGGGATTGTTGTAGTCGCGGACGTCGTTGCGCTGGATGGCGATTTTGTATTGGCCTTCGCCGCGGGCGTCGAATTCGACTCCGGCGAAAGCTGAGGCGTCGACGGGTTCGACGCTGCCGAGGCTGAGCGGGAGGACGACGGAAGCCTCAGGGCGGTTTTTGTCGCCCATGTGGGCGATGCCGGCGAGGGCGTGATTGGAGCCTTCGCGGGCGACGCGGGTGAACATGATCTTGCTGTGGTCGTGGCCGCCATCGGTGGAGTTGACGCGGAGTGTGCCGAGGTTGGTTCGGCCGTTAGTGGATTCGAAGTCATCGATGAGAGCGGTGGCCGGGCGCGTGGGCAGGGGCGTAGCTTCATCGTTGGTGAAGGCTTTGGCGAGCATGGCGCGATCGATCTCTTTGCCGCCGAGCCAAATGCGCGAAGTGCGTTCGATGTCGTTGATGTTTTCGTCGGGGCGGCCATCGATGAGTACGAGGTCGGCGAGTTTGCCGGAGGCGATGAAACCGCGTTCGTCGTCGACGTGAATGGCTCGGGCGGCGTTGCCGGTGGCGGCGGCCATGGCTTCAACGGGTGTGAGGCCGCCGGCGACCAAGAGTTCGATTTCGCGGAGGGTGGACCAGCCGTGCCAGGTGCCGGTGACGCCTGCG
>JBDTVQ010000446.1:0-5379 GCA_040007195.1 Acidobacteriota bacterium
TCGTTGAGCTTTTCGACGTAGAGATCACATTGGTCGATATTGACGATGGTGAAGCCGTAGCCGATTTCTTCATTGTGGCCGAGGGCAATGCCGGGGAGCGCGGGTTCGCCTGCGCCGAATGCATTCCAACCGGGGCCGACGAGGTGGACGGTTTTGCGCAGAGACGGGATCATGATGGGGCGATGTGGGTCGCTGGCAAGGATGGGTTTGCCGGTGACGGTGTGTGCGCCGCTAACGGCCCAGTTGTTGCTGCCCCACTGCTGGCGCTCTTCGAGGGTGTAATCGGCCGGACCTTCGCCGCCGCTGTCGCCGCGGTCGGGAAACTGCACATTGCTGATGGCTTCGTTGAAGTACTGCAGGATGCCGGTGTGAATGGCTTCCAGATTGAGGCCCTTGGGAATGACCAGCGGCATGGCGGGTACGGTGGGAAGCAGCTTCTGCACCTGCGCAAGACCATATTGCTGGATGTCGACGGCGCGGCTGACTTCGCGGGCGAGGTTGCGCGTCATGAGCAAGCCCGCAACGCGGCCGGTAACGTCTTCCGGTTCCCATTTGCCGGGATCGTAGCCGGCGAGGCGGAACTCGAGGGGGCGGACGCCGGCCAGCGAGTCGATGTAGGCGTTGATGCCCTGGGTGAAGGCCTGGGCAATTTCCTTGGCATCGGGGGAATAGGCGCGCCACTCGGCGTTCCAATCGCCGCGGTAGCGGACCAGGCGCGCCATGCGGTCGCGCTGCAATGCTTGTGGACCGAGGACTTCGGCGAGGCGGCCGTTGTTCACCCGGCGCCAAAGGTCGATCTGATAGAGGCGGTCGCGCGCGGTTACCCAGCCTTGGGCGAAGAAGAGATCGTGTTGGGTTTCGGCGTAGATGTGCGGCACGCCCCAGTGGTCGCGGATGATTTCGACGGGCTTTTCGAGGCCGCGCAGGGTGATCTCTTCCGCCTGGCAAACGCCCAGGCAGACCAGCATCGACAGGAATAGCCGCACAAAAACCGCCTCAGGCATGATTGGAAGAAGTATCCCACGAGACGGCCTGCGCTAGCATAGCCCCATGCTTGGCATCGACAACCGCGCGGCGCGGGCTACCTGGACGGTCCTACTTGTCCTCGCGCTTGTGGGCGCGGCATACCTTGTGCGGCGCACGCTGCTGGTGTTCATTTGTGCAATTCTGCTGGCCTACCTTTTGGATCCGCTGCTGCGCATCGCGGAACGCTTCCGGCCTGCGCGAGTGCCGAGGGCGATGTCGCTACCGGTGCTGTACGTTGTGATCATGGCAGTTCTGGGGATGGCCGCTTCGACGGTGGGCACGCACCTTGCGAGTGAAGCGGCGAGCCTTTCGACCAAACTTCCGGAAATAATTTCCGACCCAAATGCCGTGCAGCGGATTCCGCTGCCTTACTGGCTGGAACCGTACCGGCAGCGCTACGCTCCCGAGGTACAGCAGCGGGTCGAAGAGTACCTGCGGGAGTCGATTCCGCTAATCACCTCGCTGAGCGGCCAGATGCTTGGCCTGCTCAGCAACATCGTCTTCGTCGTGCTGGTGCCCATCTTGAGCTTCTTTTTATTGAAAGATAGCGCGGCGTACCGCGCGGGACTGCTCGGCCTTGCCGATGGGCAGCAGAAGGCTATGCTCAATGACCTTCTGAACGACGTTCATACACTGCTGGTGCAGTACGTTCGGGCGATGGTGCTGCTGAGTCTCTCCACGTTCGTTTCGTACTGGATGTTTCTGGGAATCCTCGGTGTGCCGTATACGGTATTGCTCGCGCTGATTGGAGCGGTGGGTGAATTTGTTCCCGTCGCCGGGACACTTACGGCGGCGGTGGTAACGATCGTCGTGGCGGCGCTCTCCGGCTATCATGGATTCCTTGCCTTGATCCTGTTCCTGGCGATTTACCGGATCTTCCTCGACTATGTGCTGCAGCCGCTGCTATTGGGTTCGGGCGTGGAATTGCCGCCGCTGCTGGTGATTTTCGCCGTGCTCGCGGGCGAACAGATCGGCGGAGTTACGGGCATGTTTCTGGCGATTCCGATTATGGCAACGTTGCGGCTGATCGTAGTGCGGTACAAGAAGTCGCATTTGGCGGTGGTTTCGTGAAGAGCGCGGTCCTTCTGCTGGCGGCTCTGCCGGTCTTCGCTCACGTCGTCAGCATCAGCACGGGCGACGCGCAGATCAACGGCGACGAATTGCGCTACGAATTGCGGATACCTCTCTACGAGGTGACCGATCCATCGAAAGGGCTGGACCTGCTGGCTCGTATCGAATTCCGCTCCGGGGAAACACGGCCCAAGCGCACCAGCCAGGAGTGCCACATCATCGAGGCGGAAAACGCATTGTTTTGTTCGGCTACCTACAAGTTCTCCACGCCGCCCGATTTACTCACCGTGCGGTCTGAGCTTCCCAAGGCAACGGTTCCAAATCACGTGCACATTTTACGGGCGACGCGAGGAGAGCGAAGCGAGCAGGTGGTGCTGGATCTCTCGTTCCCCGAAGCGGAGCTGAGGTTCCGGCCGTTGACGGCGGCGGAGGTCGTGATCCGGCAGTGTGGCGGCGCGGCGTGGCGTACGTTGAGCTCGCCGTGGCAATGGCTCTTCCTGCTGGGTATTGCGCTGGCGGCGACGTCGTGGGGCGAAGCGGGAATCCTGCTGGCTGCGTTTGCGGTGGGCGAATCGGTAGCGGCCGTCTTTTTCGGAGCGAAGAGTCTGCAATTGGCGCCGCGGTTTCTAGAAATGGCGGCGGCGCTGACAATCGCCTATCTGGCGGTGGAGATTTTGTTCCTGCCGCGATCGAGGGCACGCTGGGCGATCGTTGCCGTGCTGGGCGCCTTCCACGGACTTGGGCTGGCGCAATTTCAGATTGCCACGGACTACGCCGCGCATACGGTGCTGGCCGGTGCGATTGTGACGGCGGGGCTGATTGGCGCGCTCCTTGTGTGGATCACGCGGCGGATTGGCCAGCCCCGGTGGCTTTCGTGGGGACTGCTCGTGGTGGGAATGTGCTGGTTCGCGTGGCGGCTCGTGGCATAGGCGCGCTGATATGCTGCGGTGAGCGGCGGATGGCTCCAAGCCTGGGTTAGATCGGACTTTCGGGTTCGGTTTGGCCTCTTCGGGGTTACCCCGGGGAACGTTGTTAGATCGCCATTTCGTCACGTGAGCGCCCCTACGCTATCGCGTAGATTTGCTCACGCAGAGTGAGACTCGTTGGAACCGTTCGCCGCGCAAGACCATGCGTGATTTGCCAATCGTGAACGCACTTGCCAGCGCGCTGATCGCAGGCGAGCAAATGCGTGAGCATGTGGTGGCTCGATGCAGCCGGGTGCTCGGGCGACCGTGGCGATGGCTGGGTCCGCTGGCAAAGCGGTTTCTTGTGGCGCACGCGGGACAGACACGTCTGCGCCGCCGTGAAGTGGTCCGGTTTCTGCTTCAGGACGAAGGGCTGCGGGAAGCGCTTGCCCGGCACGGAACGAAAATCGCGGTGCAACTGTGGGTGCCGGAAGCAGCGGCGATGCAACCGGTGGAGGCTGCGATTGCCTGGAATTTGCCCGCAATCGAATCGGCGGGAGCACTGGCAGGGTGGTTGCGGATTACTCCGGGCGAACTGGAGTGGTTCGCCGATTTGAAGGGGCTTGGCGCGCGGCGCGGCACGCACGACGAGTTGCAGCACTACCGGTATTCTGCCGTGGAAAAGCGGGGTGGCGGCATTCGCTTGTTGGAGTCGCCAAAGCCGAGATTGAAGGCGATTCAGCGGCAGATTCTGGCGCTTATCCTGAATCGTATCGAGCCGCACGCGGCTGCGCATGGGTTCCGGCGCGGGCACTCCATCAAGAGTTTTGCCGGAGCGCATACGGGCCAGCGCGTGGTGCTGCGGATGGACCTGCGCGACTTCTTTCCGTCGACTAGCGGGGCGCGCGTGCAGGCATTCTTCCGGACGTCGGGGTACCCGGAGAGCGTGGCCGATTTACTGGGCGGCCTGTGCACGAATGCCACTCCGCGGGCAGTGGCGCGCGACCTCTACTCGCAACGGCACTTACCGCAAGGGGCGCCAACGTCGCCGGCGCTGGCAAACCTGTGCTCTTATCGCTTGGACTGCAGGCTGAATGGCTTAGCAAAGAGCGTGGGGGCGGCATACACACGATACGCCGACGATCTCGCATTTTCAGGCGGAATGGAATTCGACCAATGCGTGGAGCGTTTCTCTTCGCATGTTGCGGCGATTGCGATGGACGAAGGCTTCGCTGTGAATTTCCGCAAGACGCGGATGATGCGGCAGGGCGTGCGGCAACACCTGGCAGGGCTCGTCACGAATGAACGTACGAACGTGCGGCGCGTGGAGTTCGACCGGCTCAAGGCGATTCTGCACAACTGCGTGAGGATGGGGCCAGAGAGCCAGAACCGCGAGGGGCATCCCGAGTTTCGCGCGCATCTGGAAGGCCGTGTCTCGTTCGTCGAAATGATCAATCCGGAGAAGGCGCAACGACTGCGGGCGACTCTGCAACAGATTGAATGGCCATAATGGAGTGATGGGATTCCAGGGGCTCGCCGCCCTTCTTCTGTGCGCGATTGCCGCAAGCGCGCAAACCGGCACGATTCATAATGCAGAGCCCGCAACGGGCACTGCCGTCATTCCTGAGCAGATCGAAACCATCACGGCGTCCAAGCTGCGCGGGCACGTTTCGTTTCTAGCGAGCGATCTGCTGGAAGGGCGCGATTCACCTTCGCGCGGCCTCGACATTGCGGCGGAATACATTGCGTCGCAATTCCGGGCGCTGAATCTTGAGCCGCTGGGCGACAACGGCTACTTTCAAACGATGAATTGGACGCTGCTGTCGGCGGCTCCGACCGGGATCACGCTTGAGATCGATGGCACGCCTGTAGATCCAAAAAACTTCCGCACGACGGCGGGAGGAAACATTGACGCAGATGGCGAGGTGGTGGCGCTGAGATCGGGTGACATCGCGGGCAAGATCGTGCGGTTGGAATCGGCCGAGCGGTCCACGATTGCCGATGCCATTCCGTTCGTGCGCAATGCGCAGCCGAAGATTGTTCTGATTCCCGATGAAAAGGATTCGCTGAGCGCCTCGGGCGTTTTTCAGTCCCAGGCCATAATTACGCCGGATAGCCCGGTGCGCGGCGCGTATGTGTACGTGATCCTCACGGGGCCGGCGGCGGCGCTGGTGGCTTCGGCGCGAACGGTGCGGTTCCATATGCCCCCAGCGATTGAGACGACCGCGCGGGTGTGGAATGTCGCGGGCCTGTTGCGGGGGAGCGATGCGGAGTTGTCCAAGACGGCAATCGTCGCCAGCGCTCATTACGATCACGAAGGATTGCGGCCTGAGAACACCGGCGACAAGATCATGAATGGAGCCAATGACGACGCCTC
>JBDTVQ010000447.1:0-5371 GCA_040007195.1 Acidobacteriota bacterium
GCCGAGGTCCGCGTATTGATCGTGGATGGTGTGAACAATCACGATTGGGCGGCGGGGACGGCGGGGATTCGGAGTGTGTTGGAGGAGGCGGGCGGTTTTCGGGTCGAGGTTTCGACGGTGACGGCGGAGACGATGGAGCAGTGGAATCCGGATTTTCGTAAGTACGATGTCGTGGTTAGTAATTTCAATGGCGGGCATACGGACAAGGGGCTGGCTTGGCCGGAGCGGGTGCAGCGGGCGTTTGAAGCGTACGTAAAAGGCGGCGGTGGGTTTGTTTCGTTCCATGCGGCGAACAATGCGTTTTTGCATTGGGCGGCGTATAACGACATGATCGGGCTGGGGTGGCGCGATCCGGATTTTGGCGCGGGTTTGGCGGTGTCGGACGAGGGCAAGGTGGTGACGGTGCCGAAGGGGAGCGGGCTGAAGCCGGGTCATCCGGCGCGGGGGGATTTCGAAGTGCATGTGTTGAACCGGCGCCACCCGGTGACGCGGGGATTACCGGAAAAGTGGTTGCAGCCGATGGAGCAGTTGACGCACGGGCAGCATGGTCCGGCGGAGGGGTTGACGGTGTTGACGTATGCGCATTCGCCGGTGTCGGGGAAGAACGAACCGATGGATTGGGTGAGGAAATACGGCAAGGGGCGGGTGTATGTGACGATGCTGGGGCACACGTGGCGGAACGAGGCGAATCCGAACCTGGCGACGCCGGAATTTCGCAAGTTGCTGGCACAGGGAGTGCGTTGGGCGGCGAGGTGAGTGTGGGGGGTCTATTCGTGCGATGATAGAGGATGTAGTTTGACAGTTTGCTGATTCGCGCATCCTTCCACGTCCGGTTCCGACCGCTCTTGCTTGATCCTGCCGATTCGCCGTTCTGCAAATTCCAGAAAGAAGATTCAAGTGAAGAACATATTTGTTGGCAACCTTGGCTTTGGAAGCACCGAAGACGGTGTGCGTTCCCTGTTTGAGGCCTATGGCACGGTTGACCGTGTCAGCATCGTCACGGACCGTGAAACGGGCCAGGCCAGAGGCTTTGGATTCGTGGAGATGAGCAATGACGCCGAAGGCGATCGTGCGATTTCCGAGATCAACGGACGGGACCTGGACGGGCGGACGTTGAACGTCAACGAAGCGCGTCCGAAGGAAGATCGCGGCGGCGGCGGTGGCCGCGGCAACGGCGGTGGCGGCGGTCAACGCCGTGGGAATCGCTACTAACCAATCCAATTCATACTGAATTAAAGGGACCGATTGCCAAAAGAAGATTCGATCGAAGTATTGGGTAAGGTTGTTGAGAAGTTCCGTGCGGGCATGTTTTCCATTGAGCTCGACGTCGGGACGACGGTACTGGCGACGATGGCCGGCAAGCTACGCCGTAATCGCATCAAAGTGATGAACGGCGACCGCGTGACGCTGGAACTATCGCCGTACGATCTCACGCGAGGCAGAATCACTTACCGGCATAAGTGATTCCCTGCCCTTTCGCCTCATAAACTCCCGTTGCGCATGCGATGGACGGCCCGGGCCGTCATCGCGCGCGGCGGCGGGAGAATAATGTGCATGTCCATGGGACACTCGGACCATGCGACGATTCGGATGGCTTGCGCTGTTAGTGTTCTCCCTGGAAATATTGCCTGGGGCGGAAGCGCAGCCTCAGGTTCCACGCAAGCGAGTGGGGATTGCGTTGGCCGGCGGCGGAGCCAAGGGGTTGGCTCACATTGGCGTATTGCGGTGGATGGAAGAGAACCGGGTTCCCATTGATGCCATTGCGGGCACGAGCATGGGCGGACTGGTGGGCGGGATGTATGCGGGGGGAAGCAGCAGCCGGGAGATCCAGGAGTTCGTTGGGGAAATCGAGTGGGACGAGGTCCTTGGCGCGGGGCCTGGTTACCGCGATCTGACGTACCGGCGGAAGGAAGACCAGCAGAGTTTTCCGGCGACGATCGAACTGGGGCTGCGCGACCATAAAATTCAACTGCCGGCGGGCATGAACGCGGGTCACCAGGTGGGGCTTTTGCTGGGGCGGATCGGGCTGCCGTATTCGCAGGTCAACTTCGACGAGCTGCCTACGCCGTTCCGCTGCGTGGCGGCGGATTTGGTGAGCGGTGACGAGGTTGTTTTTGAGAAGGGTTCCCTTTCTCAAGCGCTGCGCGCGACGATGGCGATTCCTCCGTTCTTTGCTCCGGTGCAGCATGAGGGGATGCTGCTGGTGGATGGCGGGCTACTGGATAATCTGCCGGCGGGCGTGGTGCGCGGGATGAAGGTGGACGTGGTGATCGCGGTCGATTTGGGGATGGAGAAAATTGAGGCGGGCAAGGGGCTGGCGATTCTCGATGTGGCAAACCGTTCGCTCGACATCATGATCCGGCGCAATGCCGTGGAATCTCTCAAGAAAGCCGATGTCGCTCTTACGCCGCAGGTGACGGAGTATGGCATGCTGCATTTCCACCACCCGGAAGAAATTATCCAGCGCGGGTATGAGGCGGCGCAGGCGATGGCGGCGGAGTTGAAGCAATATGCGGTGAGCGAGCAGGAGTGGCAGGTTTACCTGGAGACGCGGCGGAGCAAGGCGCGCGAGGCTGGATTCACTCCGCAATTTGTGGATCTGACGGGTACGCTGCCCCACGACAGGCAGGCGTTGGAAGAGCGCGTAGCCGAGTTCTCGGGAAAGAAGTTGGACCGCGAACGTTTGGAGGACCGGCTGATGCGGATCGCCGGGCTTGGTCCGTACGGTTCGGCGGATTATCGCAAGACAGAGCGGGGGGATGAGGCTGGACTTTCGATTGAGGTGACGCGGAAGTCGCACGGGCCGCCGTTCGTGCGTCCGCTGCTGCTGCTGGATTCGGGGCAGGCGGGAGCGTCGTCGTTTACCTTGGGCGCGCGGATTACGGCCTACGATGCACCGACGCGGAATTCGGAGTGGCGGACCGATTTTAGTATTGGCCGCATTCAATCGATTGGGACCGAGTATTACCAGTTTGCCGGTTCGCGCGGGCTGTTCATTGCGCCGCGCGGGTTCGCGACACAGGAGCAGCAACTGTTCGTGAACGACGGCGTGCGGGTGGCGGAATACAGTTTGCATCGCGAGGGCGGGGGGCTCGATGTGGGGTACAACTTTGGGCGATTCAGCGAGGTCCGAACGGGCGTGGAGTTGGCGCATATCCGGGGCGATGTGCAGATAGGATCGCCGGTGCTGCCGCGGGCGCGGGGGGGCGAGCAGATCTGGATGACGCGCTGGAAGTACAACGCGCTGAACAGCGGGACGATTCCGACGGAGGGGTTCTCCATTAGCACGCAGCTGAACTGGCAGTTCGCGTCGCCGGGACTGCAGTATTCGGATGGAGTGCAGGACGGCGGAAGTTTCGGCCAGACGTGGGCGCAGATGGTGTATGCGCGGAAGTTCAGCCAGAAGTGGTCGGGCATTGCGCGGGTTCTAGGTGGGGGAACATTTGCGGGAGAGGTGCAGCCATTTTCGGAGTTCCGGCTGGGCGGTCCGTTGCGGCTGGGAGCACTGGAAGTGGGCGAGCGGCGCGGCGGAAATGTTGCGTATGGCTCGGCAGGAGTGCTGAGGAGGTTGAGCCAGGCTCCGGTGGTGGGCAAGTTATATGGGGTGGTGCAGTATGAAACGGGCGATGCGTTTAATTCGAAGTTGTCGCTGTATCACGGCGGGACGGCGGGCGTGATGGCGGAGACGGCGCTGGGCGTGATGTTTGCCGGCTTTAGTTATGGGGAACGCGGACGGGGCGGGTTTTTCTTTTCGCTGGGGCGGATTTTCGATTCGGGGATCCAGCATGCGAATCCGCTGCGGTAGGGGGGATGCGGCGGTGCGACGGACGATGCGCGGCTGAAGGGGATTTTGCCGGAGGGGGCGGTGGTGGCGCACAAGACGGGGACAGTGGGTTCGACAACGAACGATGTGGGGATCATGACGCTGCCGGGGGAGGCGGGGCAGGTGGCGATTGCGGTGTTCGTGAAGGCGTCGGAGGCTGCGGCGGCGACGCGGGTGCGGGCGATTGCGGAGATTGCGCGGGCGGCGCATGATTACTTTTTGTTTCGGTAGGGGTAGAGGTAATTAGGGGCGGTTCGGCGGTATCAGTGTGTCAACTCCCGAACGTTATTAGCCGCAGATGGACGCGGATTCACGCAGATGCAGAGAATTGGGGTTCATGGGCGATACCGCGAGAATGTGGGCGGCGGGTGGATCTCGATATCCGGCATGGCATTGCGCTACGCACGTGGCGGCGGAGCGAGCTAGTCTATGAGCATGCGTCTGCTTCTGTTGCTCGGCGTCCCGCTGTTCGCCCAGACTCCCTGTGCCGAGATGGCACGCATGCGCAACGTGACCGCCGCGGTGCAAACCGCAACGCACTGCCAGGTTTCCCTCACGCTTCGGCCGTCGGCCGATTCTGACATCAAGTCCGAAGTTTGGCTTCCGGCAGCGGCGGCGTGGAACGGCAAATTTCTGATGGAAGGCGGGGGCGGTTTTGTTGGAAGCGTCAATACAGGGGGAATGACAAAAGCCGTTCGCGAGGGTTATGCCACGGCGTCCACCGATACGGGTCACACTGGCGGCAGCGGCAGTTTTGCACTGGGCCACCCCGAGAAGGTCGTCGATTTCGCCTATCGCGCAGTTCACGAAACCGCCGTCGAGGCCAAGGCGCTGATCGCTTCCTACTATGGGCGTGGCGCCCGACTGTCTTATTGGGAGGGCTGTTCGACGGGAGGACGCCAGGGCCTGATGTCGGCGCAGCGGTACCCGGAGGACTTCGACGGCATTATCGCCGGCGCGCCCGCGAACAACCAGATCCTGCTGTGTGCGTGGCGCATGCGTCTGTTGATGACCGCGCTCCAGTCGCCGCAACATGCGCTTCCGCCGGAAAAGCTGAAGCTCCTGAACGACGCGGTTTTGGAGAAATGCGACGCCCACGATGGCGTTAAAGACGGCCTGATCGAAAACCCACGCGAGTGCAACTTCGACGCCAAGGTCCTCATATGCAGCGGTCCCGAACGCGCGAGTTGCCTCAGCGCGGAGCAACTGGAAACGGTGAAAGCCGCTTACACGGACATACGGAAATCCAATGGCGAACTTCTCTACCCTGGGCTCCCCTTCGGTGGTGAACGGGGCTGGCTGGTTCCCGGCGACGCCACCAAACCGGGAAGCATGGATATCGACGTGTTCCGCTACATCGCCCATCAAAATCCCGACTGGGACTGGCGCACGTTCGACCTGGAGAAGGACATCGAACGCGCGCTCGTTCACGGAAAAGAGATCCATGCCGTTACTCCCGACCTGAGCAAATTCAAAGCGCGCGGGGGCAAACTGCTGATCTATCACGGCTGGAGCGACGGGGGTTCCGGCGGCGCCATATCGGCCCTG
>JBDTVQ010000448.1:0-5370 GCA_040007195.1 Acidobacteriota bacterium
TTCCGGACGGTGGAGGAATTTGCACGCGACATTCAGCGCTTCCTGGATGGCTACCCGGTCGATTCGCGGCGCGGGGCATGGGCATACCGGACGCGGAAGTTCGTTCAGCGCAACCGCGCGGTGACGGCTCTCGGCGTGGCGCTGGCTGTTTCCCTGCTGGGTTTCAGCTTGGGGATGGCGTTGCTGGCTCGCCATGCGGCGCGGGAACGGGACACCGCGGAAGAAGTGTCGCAATTTCTGACCGACGTGTTTGCCGCGCCCACGCCATCGTCGGCGCGGGGCAAGACGGTGACGGCGCGAGAGATACTCGACCGCGGCGCGGACCGCGTGAACACGTCGTTGCGGAACAAACCGGAGGTCCAGGCGCGGATGCTGGTGACGCTGGGCTCTTCCTACATCCAACTAGGAATGGAAGAGCGCGGCAAGGAGCTGGCCGAACAGGCGCTGGGCCTCTACGAGCGGGTGCTGGCAAAGGGCACGGCGGGCCATGCCGACGCGCTCCATCTGATGGGCCTGACCTTCGCGGGCCGCGACGATCAGAAGGCAAGGGAGTATTTCCAGCAGGCACTGGAGATCGAGAAGCGCGTGGACCCGGGGGGCCATGAGCGGATTGCCAGGACTCTGACGGCGCTGGGCAACGCCGCCCGCAACCGGGGCGACTACGAGACGGCCGAACGGCTGCACCGGGAGGCGGCCGCACAGGTGGAGCGCAATGCCGGGTTGAGGAATGAGACCACGCTCTATGTTCTGAGCGGCCTGGGCACGATATTGCGGTATCGCGGGAAGCGCAAGGAATCCACCGAAGTGCGCCGGCGGGCGCTGCAGGCGAGCCGGGAGCTGTTCGGACTAAACCATCCGGCGACGGCCAACTCGATGAGCAACCTGGCCACCGACCTGGCCGCCGACGGCAATTATGCGGAGGCCGTACCACTGATGCGGGAGGCGGTGGAACTGAACAAGAAGATAGTAGGCGAGTCTCATGTGAGCTACGCACTGGCGGTCAGCAATCTTGGCGCATTGCTGGCATTGTCGGGCCGCAACGCCGAAGCCGCGCCGCAAATGCGTGAGGCTCTGGAGGCTTACCACCGAGCCGGCTTTGGTGACAGCGTGGAAACAGGCCGTGTGAAGCACAATCTGAGCCGCGTGTTGATGGCTAACGGCGACGCCGCGGGCGCCGAGCAGATGTGCCGGGAGGCCATCGCGATCAATAGCGTGAAGCTGGGCCCACGCCATCCGGAGATCGCCCAATATACCGACACGCTCGGCATCATGCTGCGGCGGCAGGGCCGATATCTGGAAGGCGCGGAGATGCACCGGAAGGCCCTGGCGATTCGCCGCGCGGCTTTACGTCCGGGACATCCGGGCATCGCCGTTTCGCTGGTGGGGCTGGGAGCGGCTCTCGCTGAGGCGGGCAAGCCGCGCGAGGGCGAGGCGTACCTGCGCGAGGCGCTTGCCATTCGCGAGGCTGAGATGGCGCCGGGGCAGTGGGAGATCTCAGAGGTTCGGAGCACGCTCGGCAACGCCCTGCTGCTGCAACGGCGCTACGCGGAGGCGGAGCCACTGCTGACGCGCGCGCTGGGAGAACTAGAGGCCAAGCGCGGGCCTACGAGCCGAGAGGCCGCCATTACGCGGGAACGCGTGGCGCGGCTGCGGCGGGAGTGGCGGGGCGCGGGCGCGGCGGCGCAGTAGCCTCCCACCACGCTCCAACATTTTTTCGTTTCGTGGGGGGATTCTCCGAATTTTGTCGCTGCTGATGAATGAAGCCGACTGTCCATGCCGGCAAATTTACCAGGAGGAGACGAATCAAATGATCCGCATACACCGCTTCGGCTGGCTGTTTTTGGCCGTGACCTCGCCGTTCGCATTCGCCGCGGACCCAGCGGCCCCGGCAGCAATCCAGCAAACTACCCCCGCGCAGGCGGCCCCGGCTCAAAAGGCCGCCACTGCGCCGGCGCGCATGATTGGCCTGTTTGTGAAGCGAAGCACCTGCCCCAATGGTTGGGAGCCGGCTACGAACACTTACGGACGCATGCTGGTGGCGACCACAACCGGCGGGAACGTGGGCGTAACGGTGGGTACGGCCGGCAGAACGTTGAACCCACTCCTTCATTCCCACACGGCGTCCATTTCTGTCTCGCTTGCATCGAAGTCCGTTGCGGCCGCCAATGGGGGGAGTAACAGTGTGGGCGCAGCAAATGGAACTCGCAAGGGCTCAGCGAGAGCGATCGACGGCGCTACCAATCTTCCTTTCTACGCATATCTCGCTTGCCGTGTCCCGCTCGGAGGTTTGCAATGAGACTCCGCGCCCTGCTCGCTCTGACACCGGCGATCCTGCTTGGCCAGGATGCGCTTCCGCGGCTTACCGTCGCCTACTTCGATTCGCCTTCGTGCCCGACCGGATGGGAAGTATATGGGCCCGCGGCTGGACGGACGATTCTGCCTGTCGCCCCCGATTCCGGCGTTCTGGCACAGGTTGGCCGCCCTCTGGCGAGCGGGGAGGACCGGCTGCACACCCACTCCCTATCCGGTTCGATCAGCACCGGAAGCGCAGGATATTTCGCCGCCGCCAGTTGCTGCAACACGAGCCTTTCCACGGGTGGGACCAAAACTTTCAGCGCGACCACCAGCACGAGTTCCGCTGGACTGCCTTACGTTCAGATGCTCGGCTGCCAGAAGCGCGTCGAACCCGCGCCGGCACCGATCCCCGCCGGCATGACCATCTTTTACGAAGGCCTGTCGTGTCCATCGGGCTGGACCCAAGATGACACGACGCTGGGACGGTTCCCCGTGGGCGACGACTACCCCCGTGAAGGCTACGGCAATTCATCCCTGAAGCCGCGCGAGGACCGCCTCCACACTCATCGATACAACGGATCGATCACACTCCCCGCTCAAAACATACTCGCTCTTGGGGGCGGCGCCCAGGGCTTCGCCGAAAGCGGCGACTATATGGTCACCGGCGACACAGGTGCGGCCTCCACCGGCTTTCCGTACCTGCAACTGCTGCAATGCACCAAGGCCGCGGCGGGCCCCCCTCAGATCAGCGGCGTGCTGAACGGCGCGAGCTTTACCTCCAACGCGATCGCGCCCGGCCAGATTGTGGCTATCTTCGGCAGCAATCTCGGTCCTGAAGAAGGCGCCGGCGCGCAGCTGTCGGGAGACCGGCTTGCCACGGAGGTCGAAGACGTGCGAGTCCTGTTCGGCGGCCGGAAGGCGCCGATTCTCTATGCCAGCAGCGGCCAGGTGAACGTCCAGGTGCCTTATCAAGTTTCCGGCACGACCAATATCCAGGTTGTTTTTCTCGACAGATTCTCGGAGACGCTCCGCGTGCCGGTTGCTTCGGCCGCTCCGGGGCTGTTCGCACTGGGTGCCCCAAGAAACGACGAAGTCATTGCCGTGCTGGGCAGCGAACTCGCCTCCGAGAGCAAGCGGGTTCCGTTGGGAGAGCCGTTTGTGCTCTACGCCACGGGCGAGGGACTGACGAATCCGGGCAGCACGGAGGGTGTCCCGCGCGGGGTGCCGCTGGCCAAGCCGATTCAGCCGGTGACGGTGACGGTGGGCGGCGTGGAGGCGATTCTGGACTATGCCGGCGCGGCTCCGGGTTTCGTCGGGTTGATGCAGATCAACGCGCGGCTGGCTGCGGGAACGCCGTCGGGGAAGGTTCCGATCGTGCTGCAGATTGGATCCGTCGCGAGCGCTCCGGACGTCAACCTCTGGGTGCAGTGAGACGACAGTGGACGCACCGAGTGCGACTGGCCAACGGCTGAGGCATTCCGGGCTCATGGATTCGTGAGCGGGGGACGCTGCTCGCTGCAGCGTCCGGCGGTTCCGGCGGTGAGAGTGATGAGGCCCGGGGCTCCGTCGACGGTAGTACGGCCACCGGTTGGATTCGAGTGGTGGCGCCGGGCACGACGGTGACGGATGGATTCCGTATTCGCGGGCGACGACGGCTCCGTGGGAGTTAGCGCCAACCGTTTCGACGACGAGGCATTTGAAGCGGTAAATACCGCGGAGCAGGTCTTCTCTGTTTACCCGAACTTCGCCTTAGCCGAACTTTGCCGCCCTCCACCAGGCGACAAACCGAACAACGCCCTCAGCGAAGGGTGTGGAGGGTGAGTAGCCAAGCATTCGCCGCGCTTTGCCGATGTCGGCGAACGTGATCGGAACGTCTCCGGGCTGATCCGGCTGGCGGTCAATAACCGCCTTCTTGCCGACCGCGTCCTCGATGGCTGCAATCATCTCGTTGAGGGTGACGGGGCTGGAATTGCCGAGGTTGAAGATGTCGTACTTGGTTTCGTGGTGAAGGGCGCGGACGATGCCGTCAACAGTGTCGGCCACAAACGTATAGTCGCGGCCACTGGAGCCGTCGCCGTAGACAGGAATCGGATCGCCCCGGTCAATCCGCTCGACAAATTTGCGGATCGCGAGATCGGGCCGCTGCCGGGGACCGAAGACGGTGAAAAAGCGCAGACAAACGATCGAGATGCCGTACAGATAGGAATACGTGTAGCAGATCTTCTCGCCGGCGAGTTTGGTGGCCGCGTAGGGGGAGATTGGATAGTTGGCCGTATCATCCTCGCGGAAGGGCACTTGGTTGGCGACTCCGTATATCGAACTGGACGAGGCGAAAACGAACTTCTTGACGCCATGCCGGCGCGAAGCCTCGAGCAGTGTCATTGTTCCCAGGATGTTGGCGCGTTCATAGAGCAGGGGCTGCTCCAGTGAAGGCCGGACTCCGGCGCGAGCTGCCAGGTGGACGATTGCATCGGGCCGGAAGGATGCAGTGATCTGATCCATTCGATCTGCATCGGCTACATCAGCCTGGTGAAAATCGAAGTCACCCGTTGCACGGATCGTACGGAGATTCTCCTCTTTCAGCCGTGGCGCGTAGTAGTCGTTTAGTTCATCAACAATTCCGATGCTGTGACCCTCGCGCAGGAGGCGTTCGGCCAGGTGTGACCCAATAAAACCAGCTCCTCCCGTCAATAGAACTTTCATGCCGCCCTCCTTTGGGTCTGACCGAACTCCATGGTGGCCGCCAGTTCCCGCCCCAAAGCCACCTCGTCTCCGAAATCAACGAGAGTGCCAAATCGCGCTGAGGGAACCAGTTCCGGAATACCACCGATGCGCGTAGCGAGAATGGGACAGCCGCAAGCCATGGCTTCCTGTACCAGATTAGGCCAGCCCTCGCGACGGCCGGCCAAACAAGACAGTTCGGCGGCCGGCATCAATTTCTCGGGCGTTTCCGGGGGAAGTTCACCGAACCGCCCCGGGATTGCCGGAGGCAGGTTGATCTGAGTTACGCCACCAGCGCAGGACATTCCAGCGAAGCATACTAGACGTTGCTCTGCTTTCACGGGCGGGATGCTG
>JBDTVQ010000449.1:0-5319 GCA_040007195.1 Acidobacteriota bacterium
GCAAGCAGAAGTGGTTCGTTCCCTCGTGGCGGTGAGTGTAGCGTGGAACGCCTTACTGGTACACGGGAATCACCGAATTACCATAAATGCGCCCGGCTTTCACTGTGGCCATGGGCCTGAGCCGCAAGTGGCCCGGGCGCTTTTCGCCTAGAGAATCGACCATCTCCCAAGGGGCTTCGCGCAACTCGAATACCGCGACGTCGGCCGTGGAGCCTACTTTGAGCGAGCCCGTACCGGATGGAAAACCAAATGCCGCGGCGGGGTTCGAAGTGGCGCGGCGAATGACCTCTTCCATACTGATGCCCAGGTGAACGAACTTCGAAAGTGTTGTGGCGAGGTCGTAAACAGGGCCGTTAATGTTGCCCTGGTGGACGTCGCTGGAGATCGTGCCGGGCAGGATCTGCTGCGCGAAGGCCTTCTCGGCGGTACGGAACGAGAAACTGCCGGCGCCGTGGCCAACGTCGAGTAGAACGCCACTCTCGATGGCGCGGCGTACTTCGGGAAGGATGCGATCGCGGGCGTCGAGGATGCCGCCATCGCGGCCATGGAAGCTATGGGTGATGAGGTCGCGCGGCTTGAGCATGGCGAGGATTTTCGGCAGGGGAGAAAACGTTCCGCCGATGTGGACCATCAGCGGCAAACCGACGGCGTCGGCGGCTTCGCGGGCAATGGCGAGTGCTTGGAGATCGTTCTCGCCGGCGATGTTGCGCGTGAGGCGGACCTTGACGCCCAGGATGATGTCGCGATTCTGTTCGATGGTGCGAATCGCCAGTTTCGCGTTCGCGTAGTGAAGGTCGAGCAGTTCACCGAAGGCGTTTTCGTTCGAGTAGGTCGACTGGCCGATGACCGAGATGTTGAGCAGCGCGAAGACACGCGTTTCGACCTGACGGACGACGTACTGGCGAAAGCCGGGAAAGGTGTGCGCGCCGGCGGATCCGGCATCGACCACCGTGGTGGCGCCTTTGGCGATGCAATTGGGATCGGCGGGAATACCGAGCGGCGCGACGCCGTCATAGACATGCACGTGGACGTCGACCAACCCGGGCGTGACGATCATTTTTCGCGCGTCGAGGACGTTGCGTGACTCGGCGGCGGCGATGTTGGGTGCAATACGCGCGACTCTGCCGTTGGCGATTGCGATGTCGGTTTCAGCGGAGAGGTTTTGCGAGGGATCGATGACGCGGCCGCCGCGAATGAGAAGGTCGTATGCGGGCGCAGTGGGACTTTGAGGAGCGCGGGCCTGCGCCGCGATCAAAGGCGCGCCGTGCTCGTGAAGCTTGCAGATGAGCGAGGGCAGCACGATCGTGCGCCCGAGAAAATGACGCCGGTGATGGCGGGACATGAGAGATAGCGTATGCGATTCGGCGCTATCGCACCAGTTCGTGGCGCTTCATCCACTCAAGCAAGCGATCGGTCCAGTTGTCGGAGGCCCCGTGGAGAGTCTTCATGCCGAAGCCGTGCCCGCCAGTTTCGAAGACGTGCATCTCCGCTGAGCCGCCGGCCTTCTTCCAATCGGCCAGCAGCTTCGTGTTGTCGTCGAGGAACACTTCCTGATCGTCGAAGGCGAAGGCGAGAAACAGCGGCGGCGCATCGGGCTTGACCGTGTGAGGCTTGGGGGTTACGGCGTAGATCGGCGCGGCGAAATCGGGCCGGCTTTCGGCGGTGTACTGCATGGCGACGCCCGCGGCGACGTAGCCGCCCGCGGAGAAGCCCATAATGCCGATGCGCTTGGGGTCGATCTTCCATTCGCGCGCGTGCTCGCGAACATATTTGACGGCGGCGAGTCCATCTTCGATGGAGGCCTTCTGCCCGGCCTCGCGCGTTTCGAGCGTGACGCGATACTTGAGCACGATGGCCGTGATGCCATGCGTATTGAGCCAATGTGCGGCGTCGGTTCCTTCGTAGCCCATCATGAGAACATTCCAGCCTCCGCCTGGCGCGACGATCATCGCTGTTCCGTTCGGTTTGCTCGCCGGGAAGACGATGAGGGTGGGCCGGGTGACTTTGCGAACGAACGGGTCGCCGCCTTTGGTTGTGCCCTTCTCTTCGCTCTCGGGCAGGTCCGTGCGGAGGGGGACGGTGAAGGGTTCAGCGGCCGAGAGGGACAGGGCGGCGGCGGCGATCCAGACGGCGAGTGCAGGGCTTTTACGAATCACGTTTTGCGGCCTCCACTTCTTGCCGCTTGAATCCTTTGTAGATCTGCCAGGCCACGAAGAACCACACGAGCACAAAACAGGCGTTGAGCATGGCGAAGTTTTTTGTTGTCCAGGCAAGTGACGTACCGATGAAGACAATGCCGGCCTGGATCATGTCGCCGAATCGGACGAAGAAGGTATCGATGGCGGCTTTCGCTTTGTACTTTGCCTCACGGGAGGTATTCAGAAACAGCGCTTGGCGGACGGTGTTGTTGAGCGAATAGTCGGTGGCGTTCTCGAGGATCTTGGCGGCGCGGACGATGGCGAGGACGGGGGCAAAGATCAACAGGCTGTAACCGCCCAGGGCGATGGTGGGGAGAATGAACAGGGCCACGCCGACGCCGGCATACTTGAAGATACGCGAGACGAGGAAGGTTTGAATCAGGAAGCCGAGTAAGTTGACCCAGCTAAAGTAATCGCCGTAGAACTGGCCGATGAAGGCTCCGCGCTGGGCCGCAAAGGCATCGCCGGCGCCAAAGCGCGCGGTGGCCTGATCGGCGACGAAACTGCCAAGAAGGAATTCGCCCGTAGTGTTAACAAGGTTGAGTAAGAGCACAAGGGCGGCGATCCAGAGCAGGTAGCGGTTCTGGAACACGAGTTGAAAGCCCCCGGACTTATTCAGCGGAGCATCGACCACCTTGGAGTGGGCGGAGTCCGAAAGACGCTTCTGGCGAACGTGAGAAATGTAAGTAAGGCCAATACAGACGCCGAGGATGCCGATGGTAATCAGCATGAGCTGGTAGGGCGAGAAGATTTTGAACATCTCTTTGGCGGCGAGTGAACCAACCCAGGCGCCGAGCGATGCGCCGACGCCGATGATGGGGAACAGGCGCTTGCCCTGGTCCTCGGTATACAAGTCATTGGCGAAGGACCAGAATTGGGCGACAACGAACATGTTGTACACCCCGAGCCAGAGGAAGAAAGGGATGCCGACGTGTACGCCGGCCTGGGAGAGTAAGTAGAAAATGGCCAGGTGCGAGGCGAAGAAGAGCGTGGAGCCGGCGATCAGGTTGAGGCGGCCGACGCGTGAGCCAAACCAGCTATAGAGCGGAACCACCAGCAGCATGAGCACGGCCTGTCCCGCGGAGGCATAACTCTTGACCACGGCGCCGGCCTCGCCCAGAATCAGCGCTTCGCGAACGGTCTTCAGTACATAGTAAGAGCCGAGAAGAAGAAACACATTCGCGGCAAGCAGGAGCGCGCCGGCACCCTCGCCGCCTTCGACGCGCGAAAACGGCGAGAGCATTCGATCCAGGAGAGTGCGGTCCCTGTGCGGCAGGGATTGAGTAGAGGTGCTCATCGGTTAAGTTCTCGATTATAAAGTGACGATGTCTCCACGGCGCGGGTTGGTGACCGGGATATCGTAGCGTTCGGAGATGGCACGTTTCAGCGCTTCCTGGCCCACCGGCTCGCCGTGGACGAGGAAGATGCCTTTAAGGCGGGGTGCAATCGGCTTGATCCAGGCGAGCAACTCGCCCTGGTCGGCGTGGCCGGAGAGTTCCTGGATGCTGACGACTTCGGCCCGCAAGCGCATGGGCTCGCCGAAAATGGGAACTTCGGACTGGCGTTCGGCGATCTTGCGACCAAGGGTGTGCTCGGCCTGGAAGCCGACGATCATGATGGTATTTCGCGGGTCTTCAATGCTGTTGCGGAGGTGGTGGAGAATGCGGCCGGCCTCACACATGCCGGAGGCGGAGATGATGATCATCGGGCCGCGAAGATCATTGAGCGCCTTGGATTCGGAGGCCTCGCGGACATAACGGAGGCGGTGGAAGCCAAAGGGATCTTCGCTGTTGTTGAGGTATGCGTTAGTTTCTTCATCGAAGCACTCCGGGTGCGCGCGGTAGGCCTCGGTGGCGTTGATGGCCAGGGGCGAGTCGACAAAGATGGGGATGTCGGGAATGCCGTTGCCGCAGCATAACTGGTGCAGCATGAGAACGATTTGCTGCGTGCGGCCGACGGCGAACGCGGGAATGATAACGCGGCCGCCACGGGCGGCGGTACGGACGATGGTTTCGCGGAGCTTTTCGAGGACTACCTCGTCGTGCTTGTGAAGCCGTCCGCCATAGGTGGATTCGAGGATGAGGTAGTCGGCTTCGGGCGGCGGTTCGGGGTCGCGCAGGATGGGCAGGTTGGCACGGCCGACATCACCGGAGAAGGCAAGGCGCACCTGTTTGCCGCCCTCTTTCAGATTCAGCAGCACACTGGCTGAACCAAGGAGGTGGCCGGCGTCGAAAAACTCGAAGTCAACCTCGGCGGAAAGCTGCTTGCGCTCATGATATCCGGTGGCGCGAAACTGGGTGAGTATGCGTTCGGCATCGGCGACGGAATACAGGGCCTCGACGGCGGTATTGCCATTTTGTTGCATGATCGAGCGGCGGCGTTGATAGCGTTTGTTCAAAAATTCCGCATCCTTTTGTTGAAGGTACGCGGAGTCCATCAGCATCGACTTGCAGAGATCAACGGTAGCGGGCGTGCAATGTATGTCGCCCTGAAAACCATCCCTCGAAAGTGAAGGAAGGTTGCCACTATGGTCAATGTGGGCATGCGAAAGCACTACACCCGAAAGGGTGTTGACCGGGATGGGCAGGTGGCGGTTACGCTGGAATGTGTCCTGGCGGCGTCCCTGAAAGAGGCCGCAATCAAGAAGGTAGTTCTGGCCGTTCACGGTGAGCTCGTGCATGGAGCCGGTGACGGTTTGGGCCGCCCCCCAGAAGGTGAGTTGCATGAGATCCAGTGTAGCCGCGCGGCAATATCGTGTGTGGTGCGAGCCTACTGTGCGAAGCTAAAGGGATTTAGGGGAACATGAAGAAACAGTACTGTTTAGGGGCATGCGGATTCCTGCTGCTGGCCGGGTCTTTGGCCGCGCAACAAACGCGCGTGGAAGCCATTGAGGCGGAGCGCGAAAAGAAGGCCGCACATCTGGAACCGGACTCGCCTTCGAAGGTGGAAGAGCGGCTGATCTGGATCAAAGACGGCAAAGTACTGGAGCGGCTGACGGGTGGCCTGGGGGGCTTCCGCGTAAAATTCGGTGGCTTGGGAACGGGCGGCGGATTTGGCCTGGGACCACAGTACTTCCGGGAGGACCTGGCCAATGGCACGATGTTCGTGGACACTTCGGCGC
>JBDTVQ010000450.1:0-5313 GCA_040007195.1 Acidobacteriota bacterium
AGGGCGTCGAGGACGAGCTTTTTGTGGAGGTGGTCGGGGACGGCGATGACGACCGCGTCGATATCCTTGCGGTCGAGGATGGCGCGGTAGTCTTTGCCGGTGGAAATCTGATCGTTGATTTGCTCTTTGGCGCGCTTGAGGCAGCCGTCGTAGAGGTCAGCCACGGCGAGGCAGTTCACGCCGGCGATGGATTTGTGGTCCTCAATGAGCTGGGTGCCGCGAATGCCGCTGCCGATGAAGCCCAGGTTGACCTGATCGTTGACGCTTGCGGCACGTAGGACGGGGCCTTTGGCGGCGAGTTGGTAAATGGCGGCAGCGCCAGCGGTTTCCAGCAGTTTACGGCGAGTAGGCATGAGGACTCCTTGCAAAATTATAGACGAACGTACCTAAACATCCCTACCGGCACTGCCGATCACCTAAGTGGATCGCTGGAGATGCATAGTGAACAAGTCGCCGAACTCGCCAACCAACTGCAAGAGGGACCGGTAGTTCCGCCTATACCGACGCATATCCGGGATACCGGGTTGCCCGAAGCGATGGTCGAGCAGTTAATCCTCAAAACGTTGTATTTCCGCAACGAAACGCTGGGGCGCGACTTGGCGCGTTCGTTGGGGCTGCGGTTCAGTGTTATCGAGGAGATGATCGAATTCCTGAAGCGCCAGCACCTGGTCGGGGTACGGCGGTCGATGGGAATGGGGAGCATCTCGGCGATCTACGCGCTGACCGACGCCGGGCGCCTGCATGCGCGCGAGTACCTGGAGCAGAACCAATACGCCGGGAAAGCGCCCGTACCGATGGCGCAATATACCGAAGTCGTGAGGGCCCAGCGGCGAAAAGACAGCTGGCTGACCATGGAGCACCTGGTAAATGCCTACGCGCACATGGTGACGACGCCGCGAATGCTGACCCAACTGGGGCCGGCGATCAATGCGGGCAAGTCGTTTCTGGTATACGGCCAGCCGGGTAATGGCAAGACTTACCTGGCCGAGGCACTGTGTGACATCGAATCGGACCCGATCTACCTTCCCTACGCGATCGAATGCCAGGGGCTGATCATTCAGCTGTACGACCCGGTGTATCACAAGCCGATCTCCGACGATGACGACGAAATTCGGGCGATGGCCTTCGAGCCGGATTTCGATACGCGCTGGTTTAAGACCAAGCGGCCGTTTATTGTGTCGGGCGGCGAGTTGTCGCTAGAGGTGCTGGATCTTTCCTACAATACGGTCTCGAAGTTCTACGACGCCCCGCTGCAGTTAAAAGCGAACAATGGCATCTATCTACTCGATGATTTCGGGCGGCAGAAGTGCTCGCCTGCAGAAATTTTGAATCGCTGGATTGTTCCCATGGAGAGGCATGTGGACTATCTGACGTTCCAGAACGGAGCCAAGGTAAATGTCCCGTTCGAGGCGTTTCTCATTTTTTCTACAAACCTGCGTCCCGATCAACTCGGCGACGAGGCGTTCCTGCGGCGCATCAGCTACAAGATGCTGATGCGGAATCCGGGTGAGGACGAGTTCGTGCAGATCTTTCACCGCTACGCCGATCAGCACCAACTCGACTACACCGAAGAGATCATCCAACGCTTCATGGAAACTCACTACCGCTCGACCAGGCGCGAGCGGCGGCGTTGTCACCCGCGCGACGTGATCAATCACGCTATGGACCTGATCCGGTTCGAGCGGCGTCCGTGGGAGCTGAACGACGAAGTGCTGCACCTGGCCTTCGAAAGTGTCTTCGTTCACGACGAGCACGAAGAGGACGACTAGGTTCGCCGCGTCGGCGAGCCGCCATGCGAGAATGATGCGTCCCATCCAGGACGCCCTATGAGACGCCGCCACGGAGTTCTCGCACTCCTCATTCTTTTGTTCGCCATCACCTATCTCGACCGCGTGTGCATTTCGATTGCCGGTCCGCGGATGCAGGCCGAATTGGGCATCGACAGCATCGGATGGGGTTGGGTGACGGGGATGTTCACGCTTGCCTACTGTTTGTTTGAAATTCCGACAGGCCTGTTGGGGGACCGGATTGGTCCGAGGCGAGTACTGACGCGGGTTGTGTTGTGGTGGTCGGCATTTACATCGCTGACGGGCATGGTTTCGAACTACTATCTGTTGCTGGCGGCGCGGTTTTGTTTTGGGGCGGGCGAAGCCGGTGTGTTTCCGAACTCGTCAGTGGTGGTTTCGCGCTGGTTTCCGTCGACGCAGCGCGCGACCATCTCCGGCGTGACCATCATGGCTGCGCAACTGGGGGGGGCACTGGCGCCCTTGCTGGTGGTGCCGATTCAGATGCGTTATGGGTGGCGCGCCTCGTTCTATATTTTTGGAGCTCTCGGCGTGGTTTGGGCGGCGGTTTGGTTTGGGTGGTTCCGCGATAGTCCGGCCCAGGCGCGCGGCGTGAGCCCCGAGGAGTTAGCGGAAACCCAGGGACAGCAACAGAAATCGAGCCACCGCTTTCCCTGGTCGGTTGGATTGCGGACGCCGACGATCCTGTACATGCTTGCCGTCTCATTTTGTTACGCCTGCGTATTCAACCTGTTCCAGACGTGGCTGCACACGTTTTTGGTGAAAGGACGAGGATTCAGCGAATCCGACTTGTCGGCTTCGGCGATTCCATACGTGTTTGCGATTTGCACGACCTTCATCGGTGGACTGGCGAGCGACGCGTTGGTAAAGCGTTTTGGCGCGAAGTGGGGGCGGCGCACGTTGGGAGTCGTTGGACTGAGTTGTGCCGGATCGGCGGCTGTTGCGGCCATGTTCACTCATCATCAGGGGATGACGATCGTGCTGCTGTCGCTGATTTATGGCGGCATTACGTTTCAACAGGGCGGCATGTTTGGCGCTTCGCTCGACATCGGGCAGGACTACGCGGGAGCGATGGTGGGGCTGATGAACATGTCGGCACAGGTGGGCGGGTTGTGCAGCACGGTGGCTTATGGCTACATCGTGCAAGGCTTCCGCAGCTACGATGCGCCGTTCGTGCCGATGGCAGCCGTTTTGTTTTTGGGGGCGGCGTTGTGGCTGAAGATTGATGCTTCGATCAAGTTGCCGTCGGCGGGCGTCAGCGCTTAGAGAATACTTCCCGTGCTTCGCTGAACTGTTGCAGAACATGCGCCTTCTCGGCTTCGGAGCGCCACCATGGCCACTCGGACGCTATGGCTGTGAGGCGGTCGATCCAGCGGACGAAGTACTGTGCCGATTCGGCGTTGCGAATGGGTTTGCCCGCGACGTAGACGCGGATGGCGTTGGTTGCCGCTTGCGGATACTCGCCGTCGAGCAGGCGGTAGCCGGGGCCTTCGGCGTAGAGCGAGAACCAGGAGCTGTCGTCCACGCGGACGCGTTCGCGGAACGCTCCAGGGGCCAGGGTTTTGAATACCGTGCCGTTGCGGTAGAGAACCACTTTCGAGAGCGGCGCTATGGAGTGGACGGAGCCTTCGATGAGGACTTCGGCAGGATTTGCGAGGCGGATCGTTTCGCCTGGCAGCTTGCCGTCGATGCGGAGGTCGAGCAGCGGGCCCGTGGAGAAGTACGTATGCCCGGCGCGAAGGGCATCGAGCCACGCGGTGAGCGAAAACCGTGGGCCGGTGTAGGCGTAGGTGCGGACGCTGCCGACCAACTTGGTGCGGTGCAGGTTTGAGATGGAGTCTTCGCCGCCCGTGGGCGTGATGGCCAGATCGTTGTTGAGCGCGTGATGCCAGACCATGAGAGAGGCGCGGGAAGCGCTGGACCATTCGAGACAATCGATGGTGCCGAGAGCGGCGTCAACGGGGAAGGCGCGGCCGACACCGAGTGTGGCGGCGAGGGGATCGGTCTCACCGGCGAAGGCGTGGACGTAGCCATTGATCCCGCCCTGGGCGCGGGCCTTGCGGAACATGTCGGTGTTGCTCGGGTAGAGGCTTTCGATGGCAGTGCCCTCGTAGCCGGTGGTGAACGGGGAGATGAGGTGGTCTTTGAGGCCGAGGAAGAACACGTGGCCGTAGAAGGGTGGACGGTACTCCTCGCCGAAATGGATCGTATCGGTGTCTTTGCCGAAGAACTGGTGGTCGAGGATGCGGTTGTCTTTGTTGGCGACGAGGTCCATTACGGCGTCCATGCCTTCGGCGTCGGCCATGAAGCGTAGATTTTCGGGTGTGTTGTGGAGGTTTCCGCCGTAATTCATGTGAACGTGCGTGGAGGCGCTGAACCAGCCGGAGGCGGCGGGGTTGGCGATGCGCTTGAGGCGGATCTCGGCGGATGTGGTGTGGGCGGCCGTGAGGGCTACGGTGGTGGATGCCGGTTGGTAGTCGAAGCCATGCACGGCTTCGATGGTCATCGCGCCGGGCGGGACGTCGGCCGTGTATTGGCCGCCGGTATGGAATGTGTGGATGGAGGCGTTGCCGAGGCGGGAGTAGGCATCGGCGGGCGGATAGAATTTGCCGTCGGAAGCGAGCCCGTGTATGCGGGCGGGGAGGAGTGCGCCAGTGGCGTCGTCGACAACACGAACAGACAGCCTGGCCATGGGCCGTTTCCATTTGGGCGAGGTGATGTCGATCTTGCGACGCTTGCCGCCATAGGTTTCGAGAATCCACAGCTGGGGAAGGCCGCCCTCGTTCGAGATGTAGGCGATGGATTCGCCATCGGGCGACCAGCGTGGATGGAAATGGTCGTAGGCGCCGAAGGTGAGCTTGTAGGGCGCGCCGCCGGTAAGGGGCGTTACGTATAGGTTGCTGAACTGGTCGGCGGCTCCGGCAGTTGAAGAGTACACGATCCTTTTCCCGTCAATCGAGACGTCGGGGCGCGTGCGGTAAAGCGTCTGCTCGCGCAAGACGGGCGTGGCGTTCCACTGAGATGCGTGTTCGGCGGACATGCGCCACACGTCGCCGGAGCCGAGCGGTACGCCGCGATTGGAGATGAAGATGATCTCCTTGCCGTCGGGCGTCCACGCTGGCTGTGTGTGGATGTCCCAGGCGCTAAAGTACAGCCGTTCGCGCGGATAGCGATTATCGCGTGTCAGTGCGGTTTCGGGGCCAGCCCAGCCGCCGTTCTGGATGGGGCGAACGTAAATGTTGAAGTTGCCGGTGGGGTTGGTCGAGACATAGGCGAGCTGTTTGCCATCGGGCGAAAACGTGGGATCGAGATGAATCGCGTTGCCGCGGGTGAGGGCGCGCGTCTCACCGGAGGCGACGTTCAGGATCTCGAGTTGGACGGAGCGGGCGTCGTCGTCGGCGGTGTAGATAAGCCAATTGCCGTCGGGCGACCAGGCCGGGGAAGAATGGTAGGACTTTCCGTAAGTAATCTCCGTGGCGGCCCCAGAGATGGGATCGACGCGCCAGAT
>JBDTVQ010000451.1:0-5298 GCA_040007195.1 Acidobacteriota bacterium
CATTTCGACGTTCAGGGCTCGGTCGCCAGGTCGACCCATTCAGGAATACCGTGGCTCCTCTATCTCCAACGCCATCTTGGAGGCCGAATTCATTTCTGGCCCTTCGACGGTTGGCAGATTCCAGCGGGCCAATCAGCGATAGCGGAAGTCTATCCTGCACTCTGGAGCAACGCGTACGCGCGCGAGGATAGGATTGCTGACCAAGCATGATGCCTATTCCGTAGCGGCTTGGATGCGGGCCGCTGACGCCCGCGGCTCCCTCCAGCATTATTTAAACCCGCCGCTCAACGAGGAGCAACGTCAACTGGCCACGTACGAAGGCTGGATTCTCGGAGTCCAAGGTAAATGACGCACTACCTCCTCATGCCATAAACTGAAAGCCGGATGAGCGTAGGCATTCAACACCGTCACGCAGGATCACCCGGAGATCTTCGCCAAGTACCCATACTGGATCGAAGGCCTCGACGAATGGCTCATCGCGCATCAGAGCGCCGGCTGTTCCGGCATCTTCAACCGCGTAGGCCCCTGGCGCCGCACCGCCTACAAGCGCTTCGACATGGACTCGCAGGCCTATCAGGACATGGTGTTTTTCCATCCCTATGTCCGCCGCGTGTTCTTCGACGCCCGCGACGAGAACCCCGAAAACGACGACACCGAAAGCCTGATGCGCTCCTACACCGTCCAGCCGCCGGATGGATCGCGCCTGTATTTCGAAGCCTCCGATGGCCGCGGCCGCCAGGCCAAATGCGAGGTCACCGACCTGCGCCTGTTCATGATGGCCAACGGCATCGGCATCCTCTCCATCGGCATCGAAGCCTTCAATCTCACCGGCAAGGAAGCGCTGTGGATCAACGAGGCCATGCGCAAGGTGTACCCGTCGAGCGGCCGCCAGGTGCGCGAATCGCGCGTTCCCAACCGTTCGGCCTTCACACTCGAGTTAAACGGCAAGTCGGAAGACGTCGTCGTGGAAACCTTCCAATCCGGCGTCATGCACGGCTTCCTGCCGCCGCTGTCGAAGGTGGTGACTTCGCTGCTTTATTTCGCCGACTACCAGGACCAGGAACTGGAGCCGGTTCTCGATGAGCGCATGATCGTCTACACCTACTGCGCCATCGATCCGAAATCGGTCCCCGACGATTACATCGACTCGCGCGACTATCAGGTGTTCTTGAGCCGCCTGCTCTACATCGACCGCTGGGGCGAGGACTATCGCTACGACGAAGCGTTCACGCGCCAGCAGATGGCCCGCCAGTTCTATCGCCGCTGGATCCATCAGGGCACCTACTACGGCTTCACCAGCTACTCAAACGTCACCTGCACCTTCGGAGCCTTCGACTGCGACGAACACGAGTTGCGCGAAGGCTTCCTCATCCACCGCATGTTCGATACGCGCTACTACCTGATGGCCATGGTGGCGCTCTTCTATCGCGCGACGCTACTCGACTTCGCCGAGCGTACCGCCCTCGTCTCGCGGCAGTTATTCAAGGACATGGAAGACGGGCGTCTCGCCACCGAAAACGTACGCCTCACCAGCGACCTCCGTGCCGAGTTCCTGCACTTCTCGAATTACTGGTACTTCGAAGAGCTCGCCAACAAGGATGAGGAAATCGAGCACTTCGCCCTCGGCTGCCGCGAGTATCGCATCGATCAGATGAAGCAGGAGATCGAAGAAGAGATCGACAAGCTGAACCAGTCCCTCCACAACTACTACCAGTTCCGCAACACCGAAGCCGTCAACCGTTTGGCCATGCTCAGCCTCATCCTCGGCGCGGGCGCCGTCGCCACCGGCTTCTTCGGCATGAACTTCGCGGGCGACTTCGAAAAGTTCTTCTTCAAACCCGGAGCCGCGGGCGGCATCCCGCACAACGTGGCCATCGCGGCCGTCGCGCTGCTTGGTTTGGGCGCCATTGGCTTCGGCGCCTTCATGATCTTCTCCAACTGGGGCGACTATCGTGAGAGCCTCCTGCCGCGTTGGTGGCTGTTGCGCGGCGCTCCAGGACATCGCAGCCTGCGCAAGAGCGGACCGGGCGTTCTCCCCGGACCGAGGCTTTAGCCGAGTACGTCGGCCGCCGTTCGATACGTGGTTGCGTGAGCCGCGACCGTGAGCGCGATGGGATCGGAATAGCCGCCGCCCATCGTCACGACCACCGGCACGCCCAACCGCTTCACCCACTCAAAGACCACCCGGTCGCGCGCCTCCAGGCCCTCTGCCGTCAATGCCAGCTTGCCCAACTTGTCCGACTCGAGCGCATCGACGCCCGACTGGTAGAACACCACGCCCGCGCCGAACGCTCCCGCCCGTTGCAAAACCTCGGTCACACGCTCCAGATATTCGTCATCGCCTGTCCCATCATCGAGTTCGACGTCGATCACCGACCTCTGCTTGCGGAAAGGGAAGTTATTCTTACCGTGGAGGCTGGCGGTGAGCACGTCGGCATCGCCTTGGAGCATCGCCGCGGTACCGTCTCCCTGATGCACATCGAGATCGATCACGGCCGCGCGCCGCACCCAGCCTTCGTGGCGCGCGACAGAAATCGACACCACGATGTCATTGAATACGCAATAGCCGGAACCCTCGGCGTAGAAAGCATGGTGCGTGCCGCCGGCAAGCGTGCCGCCGAAACCCGTCCCGCGCGCCGCCGCCATTGCCGATAACGTACTTCCCACGCTCGCCAGCGTGCGGTCGACAAGACCTTGCGACCACGGGAATCCGATCTTGCGCATCGCCGCCGCGTCGAGCGTGCCGTCGCAGAACGCCCGCACATACGCCGGATCGTGCGCGCTCGCAATCACATTTGGCGCTGCCATGGGAGCGGCGTGAAAACGAAACCGGCTGTCGCGTTCGAGTGACTCGCGCAACAGCCGGTATTTATCTTTCGGGAACCGGTGCCCCTCGGGCAACGGCAGTGTGTAGTGATCAGTGTAGTAGAGATCGAGCACGGAACCCCAACCGTACGGGCGGGGATTTACCGCTTCGTCATATCGCGGAGGTAGATGTCCTTGAATCGCATGTTGCCCTGGCCGCCGGAATGCAGTTGCAGGGCGATGTAGCCATCGAACGACTTCGGCGTCGGATCGGTAAAGTCGATCATCTGCACACCGTTCAGCGTAGCCACGTAGCGGTTGCCCTCAACACGCAATTGATAGTCGTTCCAATCGCTTTGCCGCACCACGCCGCCTTTATCGGGCGCGGGCCAAACGATCCACTGGCGCCCATCGCCGTAGATGCCGCCGGTGTGCTCGTTGATTTTGCAATCGATTTCGAATTGCAGACCTTGACTCACGTCCGCGGTGCCCGGCTTGAAGTCGACATGAAAGAAGACTCCGCTGTTGCCCCTGCCCTCACACTTGAACCGCAGCGACATATGAAAATCGGTGTACTTCTTTTCGGTCTGCAAGTACCCGTAGTCTTTGCCCAGCGCCTCGCCATGAATCGTGCCGTCTTCGACGACCCACTTCTCTTTGCCGATCACGGTCCAGCCGTTCAGAGTCGTGCCGTCGAACAGTTGAATCCAGTCTGCGCCGGGCAGCGGCACCTTGGGCTTTTGGGACTGCGCCGGAGCAAGCGAGACGAACAGAAGGCCGAGTGCGGCTAGGTGTATCTTCCTCATGGGGCTAGTGTAGCGCGGCGTGTGCGGCGGGCGGCGGCTGCCCTCCGGCAGGCCGGCCGGAAGGCAGCCGTCAATTGAATGAGTAAGTACTATTGCAATGGATCCCAACTTCGGTGTAAGGTTAGTTCATGGTCGCACAATTCATCAATGAACGTGTCGCGGCTATCCTTCCATTTTCAGGTCGACTAACGCGACTTAGCTAGTCCCGGCAGAACTCACTGCGGGACATTCTCTCCTTCACCAACTTGCCGTTTAACCCTAAGTGTGCCTGAGCGCTTGCTCCCACTTAGTCGCTTCCTCGAGTTCAATCTAAAGAAATAGGCCCGTAGCCCAACCCTGGCAGAGGCGTCTGACTCAGAATCAGGATGTTGTGGGTTCGAATCCCACCGGGCCTACCAAACTTAGCTGCCGCCGTACCCCAATTTGGCAGAGGGGTTCGGTTGAGGGCCGATTCAGTGCGGGTTCGAATCCCGCCGGCGGCACCACTCAGGCCCCGTGGCGCAATTGGCAGAGGCAATAGGCTTAAGCCCTATCCAGTGCCGGTTCGAATCCGGCCGGGGCCACCAACTTATGCCTGAAAGATTCATCCGCGAGATGCGTCTTCGAGGTACAGTTCAACTCGATCTGTTGTCCAGGTGGCAACACCACATCCAAAGAAGTCTTTGTCCTCGGTCCAGATCGGGCAGCCCAGCGCGAGCGCGGCAGCCAGCACCGGCCAGTCGTCGGCATCGCGCCGTTCGATGCGCTGCCGGGCGATTGTTTCGAACGGGGAGTAGGTTTCAGGTTCATCCGTGTTCACTAACTGGCTAAGCGTCTCCAGCGTCACTGGACCCTGCGTCGCTCTCACGCCACGAAGTTGCAAAATTCCCGGCAGGCGTTCCTTCGCTTCTTGATATGCCGTGTCCGGTGCAGCGAAGTCGACCCGCTCCGCGTACTTGGATAACACCTGGAACACTTTTACGCCCAGCACGCCACGGATAAGGATATTCGCGTCGAGTACCATGCGGTTAGCTCTTCTTCCGACGGCTCTCCTCACGCGCACGTTTGAAATCTTCCATCAGTTGTTCTTCGGTAACACCAGCCGCTGCCATTTCCGCCTGCATCCTTTCCCATGCCACGCGGTACGCCTCAATCTGCTCCTGCGTCGGCTTGGGACGAGTGGGGACGTAGATTCCGATGGTTGCACCGTGGCGGGTGATGGCGACCGGCGTTTTCGATTCGAGGTAAGTGGAGAGATTCTCGCGAAACTCGCGGATTCCAACTTTGGTTGCTGGCATAATTGTGTACCTCTTGCGTACACAATGATACCCCAACGAGACCCTACCCGGTCTCGCGCCGCTAGGCGCCCAGTTCCACCTGAATCGCTTGGATAATGCGGTCGGCGTGTGCTTCGATGACGCCCTGCGAGGGGCCCTCGATCATCACACGCGCGACGGGCTCGGTACCGGAATAGCGAACAACGATGCGGCCTTCGACGCCTAGTTCACGCTCGGCCCGCTCGATCTCGCCCGCGATGGCCACAATGTCTTCGAGCGGCGGCTTGGAGCGCACCTTCACCTTTTTGAGTGTCTGCGGGTAGCTGACGAAATCGGCGGTCAGTTCGTCGAGCGACTTGCCGGTTTCCACCATCGCCTCAATGATGCGCAGCGCCGACAGCATCCCGTCGCCTGTGGTTGCATAGTCATGG
>JBDTVQ010000452.1:0-5233 GCA_040007195.1 Acidobacteriota bacterium
CGAACCCCGATACGCGGCTCCAGAGGCCGCAGTCTTACCGTTAGACGACCTCCCAGCAGGAGGCACATCTCCCATTATAAGTCAGCCGCCACGCCACCCGCCACCGGCCTCCGTAAGTATCGCGCCAACACCTGCCGCTGCCTCTCCGTCCCGTACAAAGCGCTCCACATCTCCACGAACTTCCTCCGCAACTCCGCCTTCCGCGCCTCTAAATACTGCCGCAACTGCTCCACTTCGATCGCTGCGACGGCCTCAAAGCGCCCCAGCAGATCCCCCGTCGCCCGGCAATCATTGAAGTCCCCCAGCACCGTCTGCACCTTCCGCACGTTCGCAATGTGCCGGTCCAGCGCCGGACCATACAGCGGCCGGAAGGCCTCCAGTGTGTAGCGAAACTCCTTCGTGTTCAGCCGGAACGCATGCAGCTTCGCCTCGCTTGTCTCCTCGCGCACGGCCTTGTCCCCGTTGGACAGAAAGCTCGCGGCCAACTCCGGCAGCACCAGCGCCGCGTTCGCCTGCGTGATCTCTTCCAGCCTCCACGGCGGATGGGCCAGTCCTTTCATGCGTCAGCGTTCGCCTCGGGTCATGGTTTCAGTTGCAGCCTCTCTCGCCAGTGCATGCTCGCATTCCCTCGCCACGCCGCGCGAATCCCTTCCAGCAACCGCCGCTCCCCTTCCGCCCGTTGCGCCCGCAAAATATCCAGTAACGGCGAACCCGCCTCAATCCCCGACTTCTCCGCGAGTTCCAGCGCAATATCCAGTTCGCGCACCACGCCCGCGGGCTCCATAATCTTCCTCAGGTCGCTCTTCACGCGCCTGGCTTCGCCCTTCGGCACCACATCGGCGAAGATGCGCATCGCCGCCGTTAACCTCCGGATCGCCACCCGCAAATCATGAATCCGCTCTTCCGTGAGTGAATGCCGCGCATGCCGGAATTCAAACGCAACCCGCCCCAGTCGCCTCCGCAGCGTTTCCCGCGCATACTCGCGCAGTGGGAGATTGCTAAGCCCTTGAGGTTGCGACCGTAAGCGTCCGGCCATATGTCTCGTGGAAGATCTCCGCCACCCGGCCGCTGGCCCAGGCTTCGAGATCGATCCCCTTCCGTGAATTGATTCGCAACTGCACCGCCCCCGGCGTGATATCGCACTTCATACCCTCAACCCGCTGTTCCTTGCCGCGGTCCAACGCATCGGCCAGCCGTAGCAACGGAATCAACAGCAGCGCCGTGCGCTTATCCTCGGCCGGCAACGTCTGAAAACCCATGTGCCGCGCCCCCGGCATCGACTTCCTATGAAACCGGCACAGCGCCGCAATAATCTGCCGCTCGCGCGAGGTAAACGCGGGCAACTCCGCGTTCACCACAATGTATTCGGAATGCTTGTGATGCCCCGTGTCGCTGATGAAGTGCCCGGTGTCATACAGGTGCGCCGCCGCCTCCAGCAGCTTGCCCGCCTCCGGCTTCAATTTGTGCAACTGCTCCAGCGATTCAAACAACGTGTGCGCAATCGACGCCACCTTGCGCGCCCGCGTCAGGTCCACGCCAAACCGCCGCGCCGTCTGCTCAATCACCTTCCTCTGCTCGGCGGACAATTGCGACAACTCCGCTCCCACGCGCCTCGCCGCCAGGTCGGCGACAATCCCCTCCCGCACGCCCGCCGCGCAGTAGTAAAGCGATGGCTGCTTCAGTGCATCGAGAACATGCATGAGCACTGCCGCTCCCGGCACAATAATCTCCGAACGCCGCTCGCCGATTCCCGTCACCTTCCGCCGCGCCGCCAGATTTTTCACCGACAAGTCGCGATACAGCTTGCGTATCTGCACCGCGGTTGCCCGCCGCCGGTCCGCCTCGTCGCGCCGCGCCCTTGGTATGCGGTTCGCCGCGCACACAATCGCCGACGCGCTCGCCGATGTCGCAATCACCCGCTGAAACTGCAGCCGCCGGAATTTGCTCATCGCCACCGACGCCTTCTCTTCAATCCACTCCTGCAGCGCCGCCAACTCGTTAGCCCCCGGCGGATCGTGCTTGCAGAACATTCCCGTCAATCGCACCGCGCCCAACGGCCGCGAATACGCCTCGCGGAATTTTCCATACTCGCCCACGATGATCTCCGCGCTGCCGCCGCCAATATCGATGATCAAGATCCGGCTGTTCGGATGCGGCCAGCGCTGCTGCACCCCCAGGTGAATCAAGCGCGCCTCTTCCTGCCCCGAGATGATTTCCACCGGCGACCCGATCGCCTCACTCGCGCGATCGAGAAACAACTTCTGGTTACTCGCATCGCGTACCGCCGCCGTCGCCACCGCCCGCACCGCCTTGATGTCCAGCTTGCGATAGGTCTGCCCCATCTTCGTCAACATGCCGCACACCAGCGACATCGCCTGTTCGGAGATCAGCCCCTTGCTGAACACGCTCTCGCCGAGGCGCGTCACCTGCCGCTCGCTGGCAAGCTGCGTCAGCGTGCCGTTCGAATCCACATCGGCCGCGAGCATGCGCACGGAGTTCGAGCCAATGTCGATGGCGGCATATCGGGGCATATGGCTATAATACTGGCTTCCTCAATATGCCCCTCCCCACGCTGCAACCCAATCGTTATAAAGGTAAGCTCATCATCGTCGAAGGCATCGACGGTTCGGGCAAATCCACGCAGCTTTCCCTCCTCGCCCAATACCTCCGCGCCCAAGGCACCCCCGTCGCCTTCAGCGCCTGGAACTCTTCGCCGCTGGTCAAGGAAACCACCCGCCGCGGCAAGAAAAAGGAGATGTTCACCCCCACCACTTTCAGCCTCATCCATGCCACGGACTTTGCCGACCGCATGGAGCGCTACATCCTGCCCATGATGAAAGCCGGCGCCGTCGTCTGCGCCGACCGCTATGCCTTCACCGCCTATGCCCGCGACGTCGTCCGCGGCGTCAGCCGCCAGTGGGTCCGCAACCTCTATCGCTTTGCCGTCAAGCCCAACCTCGCCTTCTATTTCCGCGTGCCCCTCGAAGTGGCCATCGGCCGCATTCTCGGCGGCCGCGACGCCATCAAATATTACGAGGCTGGCATGGACCTCGGCCTTAGCCGCAACATCGTCGAAAGCTTCCGCCTCTTCCAGGGCCGCATTCTCGAAGAGTACGATGCCATGGCCGAAGAGATGGGCTTCCACATCATCGACGCCACCGGTTCCATCGAAAAGCAGCAGAAACAGATGCGCGCCATCGTGGACCGCGAACTTGCCGCCGGCGCCGGCCCCCCCGCCGGGCGCCCTCCCGCTGCCTTCGCCGCCGGTTCCTCCCTAACCGTCGATCCCATGGAGGGCCAAGCCTGATGGACCCCCTTCCACTTCAGTTCTACGGCGACCCGCTTCCCGACGTCGATATCAGCGAACTCCAGGGCAAGCTCGTCGTCATCGAAGGTCCCGACGCCGTCGGCCGCTCCACGCAAGTGGCGCGCCTCCGCACGTGGCTCGAGGAGTCCGGCCATGCCGTTCTCGACACCGGCATGGCCCGTTCCGCCCTCGCCGGCAAAGGCATCCAACAGGCCAAGGAAGGCAACACCTTCGGCCCCGTCACGATGACCCTCTTCTACGCCACCGACTTCGCCGACCGCCTCGAAAACGAAATCATCCCCGCCCTCCGCGCCGGCTTTGTCGTCCTCACCGACCGCTATATTTTCT
Source organism: Acidobacteriota bacterium (assembly GCA_040007195.1). Taxonomy (GTDB): domain Bacteria; phylum Acidobacteriota; class Terriglobia; order Bryobacterales; family Bryobacteraceae; genus JAFLBB01. Next base: position 3,656 of record JBDTVQ010000452.1, read on the forward strand.
CCATCATCGCCCGCGCCATCGCGCGCGGTGAAGACCGCCGCTGGATCGAAAACGTCGCCGGCTTCGCTCTCGTCCCGCACGTGGTTTACTACCTTCGCGCCGACGTCCCCGACCTCGTCTCCCGCGTCGTCTTCGGCCGCGGCCAGTTCGACTATTGGGAAAGCGGCATGGACCTCGGCGTCTCCACGGACATGTACGACAGCTTCGTAAAGTATCAGGCTAAGTTGATCCGAGCCCTCGACAGCATGTCGTCCCGCTACGGCTTCGTCACCATCGACGCCTCCCGTACCCCCGACGCCATCTTCAACGACCTGCAGCGCTCCATCGCCCAGTTCTTCAGCGATATCAAGCTGCCAAAGGTTGCCCAAGCCTCCCGGTCCGCTGCCGCTCCCGTACGTCAGCCCGCCGCGCCGCAAGCTGCACCGCCCGCCGCGCCCGTACCCCAGTCCGCCCGGCCTACCGCACGACAGTCCGCCCGGCCCGCAACCACCGCCGCCCCTACTCCACCACGCAAATATCCGGCAGGTTCCGGTAGTCCTCGGCAAAGTCCAGCCCGTAGCCGACCACGAACTCGTCCGGCACCGTAAACCCCGAATAGGTGGACTGTATAGGCCGCAACCGCCGCGACGGCTTATCGAGCAGCGTCGCCACCCGAATCGACCGCGGCTTTCGTTGCTCGAGCAGATGAATCAGGTACGTCAGCGTCACGCCCGTATCGACAATATCTTCGACCACGATGATGTCCATCCCCTCGAGCGACACATCGATGTCCTTCGTCAGCCGCACCTCGCCCGACGAAGTCTTGCCCCTGCCATAGCTGCTGATGCCAATGAACTCCACCCGCACATGCCGCGGAATCGCCCGCACCAAATCGGCCAGAAAGATCCACGAACCCTTCAGAATGCCAATCATGTAAATCGGCCCTTCCGGATAATCCTTCGTGATCTGGGCGCCCATCTCCCGTATCCGCGCGTGAATCTTCTCGGCCGGAATCAACACACGTAGCTTTGTTTCTTTATCCTCTGGCATGGAAGCCCGATTGTACCAAGCGGGCATTTGAGGGCTCCGCCCAATGCAACCTACCTACCACTGGCGGATATATCACTACCGCGAACAGGCCAAGTGCCGGAGGACCAAAACGCCGCCCACACGCTGGGGAACAAACGCTCTGCTTATGAGATCTAATTGCACGAGATCCCGAATGTTGAACATAAGTTATAGGCTCTCGGCACTCTGCTACCCGGTCTTCTTGCTCTCGATGGTTCTATCACCTAATGTGGCGTCCATGGACCGCAGAGAAGCGGCCCCAATCTGCTTCGATCTCCGCTATATGTGGCTTTCTTTTCCCTGGGTCGTGAGAATCTGCACATACGCTTGGCTTGTTACCACGACGGTCGTCCTGGTCCAAGGGTTGAGAAATCGTCCGGCCCCTCGACCATTGGCACTGGCCAGTGCCATCTCCCTCGTCCCGTTGGTCCAGTTCTATTTTGGGCACTTCACCAGCGACTGCAGGACCTCCGCTGAGCTAATCAGCTTTTGGATATGGTTGGCCGCACACTCGCTGCTCTGTTTACAACA
>JBDTVQ010000453.1:0-5199 GCA_040007195.1 Acidobacteriota bacterium
GGCCGCCGCCGGTTACTACTGGCGGGAACCCTCCTCTTCACTGCCGCTTCTGCACTATGCGGCGCCGCGCCCACTCTTTGGTTCCTGATTGCCGCCCGGGCGGCACAGGGCCTCGGCGCAGCCGTCATGATGGCCCTCACGATGGCACTCATCACTGAGACGGTTCCAAAAGAGAAGATCGGCAGCACCATGGGAATACTCGGAACGATGTCGGCGATTGGCACCACGATGGGCCCATCGCTTGGCGGCCTTCTGATCGCAGGTCCCGGTTGGCGTACGATCTTCCTCGTCAACGTTCCGGTGGGCCTGGTGAATCTCTTTCTCGCGCATCGATATCTGCCCCCCGACCACCTGCCCGATGTTCTCGAGAAACCCGGGGCGGACCGGACTAGCTTCGACTCGGCGGGCATGGTGTTGCTTGCGCTCACGCTCGCGGCTTACGCCCTCGCCATGACCATGGGACGGGGCAAATTCGGTGCAATTAATCTGGCTCTGCTGGTGGCAGCCCTCTTCGGAGCCGCATTGTTCGTGCGAGTGGAGGTCGCAGCCGCATCACCTTTGATCCAGCTTGCGATGTTCCGCGATCCAGACCTGAGCGCGAGCCTCGGCATGAGCACGCTGGTCTCGACGGTGATGATGTCGACGCTGGTGGTCGGACCGTTCTATCTTTCCCGCGCGCTCGGGCTCGAAGCCGCCGTTGTGGGAGTCGTGTTATCGGCTGGTCCGCTGGTCGCGGCGCTGGTTGGAGTCCCGGCCGGGCGCATCGTGGACCGTTTCGGCGCACAGCGGATGACCATTGCCGGGCTCATCGGAATTGCGGCCGGTTGCATCGTGCTTTCGCTCGTGCCCACGGCATTGGGAATCGCCGGATACGTTACGCCGATCACTTGCATTACCGCCAGCTATGCTCTGTTCCAAGCGGCCAACAACACTGCGGTGATGACCGATGTGGGCCCCAGACAACGCGGTGTCGTTTCCGGAGTGCTCAATCTGTCGCGCAATCTGGGACTCATTAGCGGCGCGTCCGTAATGGGTGCGGTATTTGCGGTCGCATCAGGGGCGGCCAACGCCGCAAAGGCTGATCCCGAGGCCGTGGCAACCGGCATGCGGTTCACGTTCGCAGTGGCAGCTGCATTGATCGCCGGCGCGCTCGCCGTCGCGATTGTGGCCTACCGGCGCCAAACGTCAGGGCTCATTGAGAATTTCGTGAACCGGACGGCAGTGCCCGGATCCACTCCTCGATGAGTTTGGCGCCGCGCCGGTCCACGAGATTGGTGCTGATGGGCGGCATCTGTTTGCGGCCGCGGCGGGTGATGCGCTGGTAGAGGACGGAGCGCTCCGGGTGGCCAGGGGCAATCAGGCGGGCCTCGCGGATTCCTAGGTCTTCGTGAACGGGCGGTTCGCCAATCATGTTGGCCTTGTCGAGCGGAGTTTTCGTGCCGAGCTCGATACCCGAATTCCCTCCCCCGTCGGCGACGTGGCAGATGGCACAGTTCACTTCGAAGTAAGTCTTCACCCGGCGATCCAGTGGCGCTGAGGAGTCGAAAGGGTCGACGTATGCGGGCATCGAACCTGCGTCGTTGGGGAGTGCGTCCTTGAAGATGCCGATGTGGGCATAGGTACGTAGCTGGTTGTCGGAGCGGCCGTCGGGAAACGACTGGCTGCGATTCATCTGCTGTGTAGTGAGCCCTAAGACGAAGCCTGCGGCGCGCGAATGGCAAAACATGCACTCATCGCGGCTGGGGTAGTGCCATACCTGCTTGCGGACGCCACCGCGGGCGGCGGGATCCTTGATTGTATAAGGCGCGTCGAGGCCCTTGGCTTCGACTAAAAAGGCATCGGTCTGTTCGTCGTTCCAGCGGTACGAGTAGCCGAGCCACTGGTCGTCCTGCTTGAGCATGATGCGCGTTTCGATGTACCGCTTCGATTTCGGATTGCCGGTCTCAAGTTCGAGAGCGAACGACTTTACCGTGATGCCGCCGTCATCCCAATTCCACGGCTTCCCTTCTTCGAATGCAATTTTTGCATCGCCCGGCAAGGCGAAGAAGCGCTCCTTCGAAGCGCCGTCGGACCAGAAGGGCGCGTTGATCGAATACGGCATGACTCCGGGCGCGATCTTGTGTTCGGGCACGTTGGCAAAGACACCAGTGTCGCTGAGCTTGCGGGGAAAGGGCGCGGCCTTGGTGGCGGCGGGTGGAGTCCGCTCGAGTTGCGCGATTTGGCCGGCGTCGTAATCCAGGGCGTAGATGGAACCATCGCGGCCGACGCCGAAGCTGGAAATTTTCACGGTGCTGGCGGCGAGTTCCTTGTGCCATGCGGGTTTTCCAGTTTTGTGGTCGTAGCGGAAAGCCCACATTTTGCCGTACTGGTAATCGCCATAGAAGTAGGCGCCTTGCAGCTCCTCGAACTTCGAACCCTGGTAGACGTAGCCGCCCGTGATGGAGCGGCACTCAGAGTGGTGATGTTCGATGACGGGAGGGACGATGGGCGTTGGACCGCGCTTGCGGCCGGTGAGGAACGGGTGGGTGCCTTCCATGACGCTCCAGCCGTGATTGGCGCCCTTATGCGTGAGCTCGATCATTTCCCAGATGTCCTGGCCTACGTCGCCGACCCAAGGCAGACCGGATTCGGGATCGAATGAGAAGCGCCACGGGTTGCGGAAACCGTAAGCCCAAATTTCGGGGCGCGCGCCTGGCGTGTTGACGAAGGGGTTGTCTTTGGGAATCGAGTAGTTCTTGCCGTCGGCGGGGTGGTCTACGTCGAGGCGCATCATCACGGCGTGGAGGTTTGTGATGTCCTGGCCGGAGTTTTTGACGTCGGAACCGCTGGTGCCATCGCCGGTGGAGACGTAGAGGAAACCGTCGGGCCCGATGATGGCCTCGCCGCCGTTGTGTCCGCCGGAGGGCCATTCGACGATGATCGTTTCCGAGTCCGGGAGGACCACCGGGGGATTGCTGTTCGGTTTGATCTGATAGCGCGAGACGCGACTGAGCTGGTTGGTGCGGGCGGGCAACTTGTCGTCGGCGTGACTGAAGACAAAGATGTAGCCGTTTTCCTTGTATTTGGGATGGAAGGAGAACGCGGAGATGCCACGGCCCATATCGAGGACAAGTTCCTTCGTGCCGGCCGGGTCGCTGGGGAGGAAACTGTAGATCCGGCCTTCGTATTCGGCGACAAAGAAGCGCTCAGAAAGTGGGTCCTGCGCGAGGAAGACGGGTCCCTTGAAGGTGAGATCCGGAAAGGCGCGCGTCAAGCGATAGGGGGGCGGCGGGTCGGGAGTGCCTTGGAGGCGCGAGGTGGTCCAGGGGACGCGTTGGTCGAGACCGAAAGGCTGCTCGGCGGACTTGGAGCGGACGAGGGCGAAAAAAAGGGCCGTAGCCGCTACGGTTCCTATGGCGATGAGGTGTTGGAGCCGCAAGGGAGTTTGGATGCAAGCAGAATAGCACGGGGGTGCGGGCCTACGGAGACGGGACATCATGCAGGTGCCGTGGTCAAGGCGGAGGTGTTCGGCAAGCCAGCTTTGCATTAAAGTGGAATGCGTGATGAAACCAGCAATATTTTTGGGCCTGGCGATAGTCGTGGGTGCGGCCGAGCGCGCGGTGGATCCAACGTTTTACCGGATCTCGATGGGAACGGCCGCGGTCGCGCCGGCGCCGATGACGAGCGGAACGTGCAGGGTGCAGCCGGTGTTCGGGGACGGGTCGGGAAAAACGGCCGGCGTGCGGGGGCTGGGGAGGTTTGCGCGAATCGTTGTGGACGCGAACGGCAAGTGCGCGGCTGCCAGTTACGCGAAAGAGGAGCAGACGTGGTTCGTTTTGAAGGGCGAGGCGAAGTTGAACGGGCGGGCGTTGCGTACCGACGACTTTGTCTATATTCCGGCGGGCGAGCGGGTTGAATTGGCTGCCGGTTCGGGTGCGGTCGAGGTGTTGCAGATCGGTTATTTAGTGCCGGAAGGCGCGAAAGGCGGGACGCAGGTCGAGGTCGCAAACGCGGGAAACGTGAAGAAGCAGACGGTGGGGAATCACCCCGCATCGACGCTCTATCAGTTGCTGGTGGGCGGCACGGCGAGCACGCGCGACCGAATTGCGGCCGGAGCATCCTTGACCAGCCTGTTCATCATGGACATGGCGCCGGGCGGGACGAACTTTCCGCATCATCATGATCGCGAGGAAGAATTGTATGTGGTGATCGGGGGCAGCGGAGACCTGGTCGCCGGTGGAGGAGCCAACGGAGTGGAAGGCAAGTTCGCGGTAAAGGCGGGCGATGCGTGCTTGTACCGGCTGAACGCGACGATGGGGTTTTACAACACGGGCCGGGGACAGGCGCGCATTCTCGCCGCGCGGTGGAAGTATCCGTTCGCGAAAGAGAAGGAGTGAAGCTGGAGTCTGGTGCGGTAATCAGCGAGGTTTGAATTCAAGGTTCAGGACGACGGTGCGTGGGCTCGACGGGGGAGCAACCTGGTTCGCGCTTTGCGAGAGGCGGCCGACAGCAGCTTCCTGTTTGGGTGCGGCCTGTTCTTTGGCCTTGGCGGAGTCTTCGCGCCGGGTGTCGCGCATGGGCGCGGCAGGTGGAGGCGCAGCGGCAGGGGCGGCACCACCGAGGGCGGAGGCGGCTGGTTTGTCCGCGGCTGCCTGGCGGGCCCGGAAGAGCGTGTTGCCCCGTTCACCCTCGATGTTGGGATGGAGGGCGATGGCAACCTGGAGCGGGGCGTCGCCTGGAGGCAGACCATTGGCATCGGGCAGGTAATACGTGCGGCCAGGCTCAGCAAGGGTGGAGCGGGCCACGTTGGCGCCCGCGGTCATCACGAGGGTGCCTGGTTCGGGCACACGAACGCGGAAGCGGACGCGATCACCCTGGCGGAGCGCGCCGAGTTCGGTGGACTCGAAGCGGCCGTTACTGGAGCGCTCGACCTGCAACTCGAGGGCAGCAGGTGGTGGCGGGGGTGGTGGTGGCGGTTGTTGAGCGGGTAGGGACCGCGATTTTGCGAACTGAGGTACGGGGCCGGCAGGCGCGGGCGAGGAGGAGGCTGCTGCGCTTCCTGAAGTTCGCGATTCCGTGGGCGGTGGCGCCGGGACCGTGGCCTGCTGGGTCTTGACGGAGGCGGTCTCGAATGTGCGGTGAGGCTCAGGGCGATTGAGGATAAAGACCAGCGCCAGACCGGCGGCCATCACCGGGGCGAGCATCCACAGCCAGCGCAGG
>JBDTVQ010000454.1:0-5184 GCA_040007195.1 Acidobacteriota bacterium
AGCGTCCGCGTGATCGATGCGAAAGCCCTCCTGCCCTCGGGGATTCATTTCTTATCTGCGTGCATCTGCGTCCATCTGCGGCTAAATACCCTTCTTCATCCCTAGCTCAAACGCACCGTGCTAGCCTAAAATTTCTCCCCGTCGAAGCGCCCGAACCCTATATGAAGAAGCTCCTAGCCCTCAACCGGGGCGAAATCGCTATCCGCATCTTCCGCGCCGCCAATGAGCTCGGACTCCGCACCGTCGCCGTCTACTCGCAAGAGGACCGCCTCAGCCTCCATCGCTTCAAAGCCGACGAGGCATTCCTCATCGGCGATGGCTCCGGTGGCCGCAAGGCCCTCGGCCCCGTCCAGGCCTACCTCGATGTCGAAGGCATAGTCGCCCTCGCCAAAGACAAAGGCGTCGACTTCATCCATCCCGGCTACGGCTTCCTCTCCGAAAACCCCGCGCTCCCCCGCGCCTGCGAAGCCGCCGGCATTACGTTCATCGGACCCTCCGCCGATATTCTCGATCTCCTCGGCGACAAAACCGCCGCCCGCCGCCTCGCCGAAAAGGCAGGCATCCCCGTCATCCCCGGCACCGAACGCGCCATCGTCAAAGTGGCCGACGCCGTCAAGGCCGCCGAGCGCATCGGCTTCCCGCTCATCATCAAGGCTGCCTTCGGTGGCGGTGGACGCGGCATGCGCGTCGTCGACAAACCCGCCCAGTTGAAGGCCCTTCTCGAAGAGGCCACCGCCGAAGCCGCCGCCGCCTTCGGCAACGGAGCCGTCTTCCTCGAACGCTTCATCCGCCGCCCCCGCCACATCGAAGTCCAGATCATCGGCGACCGCCACGGCAACATCCTCCACCTCTTCGAACGCGACTGCTCCGTCCAGCGCCGCCACCAGAAGGTCGTCGAAGTCGCCCCGGCGGTTTCTCTCACTGCCGAACTCCGCGACCAGATCACCTCCGCCGCGGTCCGCCTCTGCAAGTCCGCCAACTACTTCGGCGCGGGCACCGTCGAGTTCCTGGTCGACTCCGACTCGAACGACTGGTTCTTCATCGAAGTCAACCCGCGCGTCCAGGTCGAGCACACCGTCACCGAAGTCGTCACCGGCATCGACATCGTCCGCACGCAAATTCTCATTGCCAAAGGCGAGCGGCTCGACGGCCCCGAAATCAACATCCCTTCGCAGGAATCGGTCACCGTCCACGGCTATGCTCTGCAGTGCCGCATCACCACCGAGGACCCGGCCAATAACTTCCTCCCCGACTACGGCAAGATCCATACCTATCGCAGCCCCGCCGGCTTCGGCATTCGTCTCGATGGCGCCAGCGCCTACGGCGGCGCCGTCATCACGCCCTATTACGATTCGCTCCTCGTGAAGATGACCGCCTGGGGCCGCAACTTCCCGCAAGCCTGCCAGCGCATGGACCGCGCCCTCCGCGAGTTCCGCATCCGCGGCGTCAAAACGAACATCCCGTTTCTCGAAAACGTCGTCAACGACGCCACGTTCATCTCCGGCAACGTGACCACCCGCTTCCTCGACGACAACCCGCAACTGTTCCGCTTCAAGGCCCGCCGCGACCGCGCCACCAAGCTCCTCACCTACATCGCCGAAGTCAGCGTCAACGGCAATCCCGAAGTCGCCGGCAAGACCGCGCCCACGCAGTTCCGCAAAGCGCCCATCCCCGAGTTCGACATTCTTCCCGCCGGTCCGCCGCGCGGCACACGCAACCTCCTCCTCGAAAAAGGACCCGAGGCCCTGGCTGAGTGGATGCGCGCCGAAAAGCGCCTGCTCCTCACCGACACCACCTTCCGCGACGCCCATCAATCGTTGATGGCCACACGCATGCGCACCTACGACATGCTCGCCATTGCGCCCTACGTCGCCCAGCATCTGTCGCAGCTCTTCAGCATCGAGATGTGGGGCGGCGCCACGTTCGACGTCGCCATGCGCTTCCTGCATGAGGACCCCTTCGAGCGCCTCCGCAAACTCCGCGAAGCCATTCCCAACGTCTGCTTCCAGATGTTGCTCCGCGCCTCCAACGCCGTCGGCTACACCGCCTACCCCGACAACGTTGTCCGCGAGTTCATCACCGAATCGGCCAATCAGGGCATCGACATCTTCCGCGTCTTCGATTCGCTCAACTGGCTGCCCAACATGAAGGTGCCGATGGAGGCCGTCCGCAAGACCAACCGCGTCTGCGAAGCCGCCGTCTGCTACACCGGCGACATCCTCGACCCCAAGCGCGACAAGTACCCGCTCACCTACTACGTCAAAATGGCGCAGGAGCTCGAGCGCATGGGCGCGCACATTCTCGCCATCAAAGACATGGCGGGCCTGTTGAAACCCTTCGCCGCCGCGCGCCTCGTAAAGGCCCTCCGCGAAGCCACCGGACTGCCCATCCACTTCCACACGCACGACACCTCCGGCATCGCCTCAGCCAGCTATGTGCAGGCTTCCGCCTCCGGTGTCGACGCCGTCGACTGCGCCATCTCCTCGATGTCCGGCACCACCTCGCAGCCGAATCTCAATTCGATCGTCGCTGCCTTCGAGAACACCCCGCGCGCCACCGGCCTCGATCCCCTCGCTCTGCAAAAGTGCGCCGACTACTGGGAAACCGTCCGCACCTGGTACGCGCCCTTCGACGAAGCCCCCAAGTCCGGCACAGCCGAAGTCTACCTGCACGAAATGCCCGGCGGCCAGTACACCAACCTCAAAGCGCAGGCCGAATCAATGGGCCTCGGCGAACGCTGGCCCGAAATCGCCCGCATGTACGCCGGCGTCAACATGGCCTTCGGCGACATCGTCAAGGTCACGCCGTCCAGCAAGGTCGTCGGCGACATGGCTCTCTTCCTCATTTCGCACGGCATGACGCTCGACGAGTTCATGGCCCTCGGCCCCGACCACTCCGTGAACATCCCGAACTCGGTCGTCGAAATGTTCCAGGGCTCTCTCGGCGAACCGGCCGGCGGCTGGCCGAAGAAGATCGCCAACATCATCCTCAAAGGCGCCAAGCCCCAGAAGGGCCGCGCCAGCGCCCGCATGGCCCCCGCCGACATGAAGCAGGTCGCCGCCACCGTCGAGAAGAAGCTCGGCCACAAACCCACTTCGTCCGACCTCATGTCCTACCTGATGTACCCCGACGTCTACACCAAATTCGCCCGCAATCAGGCGGCCTGGGGCGGCGTCGATGTCCTGCCCACCCCGCAATTCTTCTACGGCATGAAGAACGGCGACGAGATCAGCGTCGAGATCGAATCCGGCAAGGCCCTGATCGTCAAGTTCCTCACCATCGGCGAACCGCATCCCGACGGCACCCGCACCGTCTTCTTTGAACTGAACGGCCAGCCGCGCGAAGTCACCATCCGCGACAAGTCGCTTGAGGTCCAGGCTTCCACTTCCATCAAGGCCGATCCCGCCAACCCCGGCCACGTCGGCGCGCCCATTCCCGGCGCCGTCTCGGGCATCGCCGTCGAGCCCGGCTCGAAGGTCGCCAAAGGCGACAAGCTTCTCATCATGGAAGCGATGAAAATGCAGACCACCGTCTCTGCGCCCATCTCAGGCAAAGTCACGAAGGTGCACGTGCAAACCGGCCAATCCGTCGAACCCAAAGACCTCCTCGTCGTCATCGAGTAAACTCTACCCATGACACCGGCGCTTGCCCCTCCCGCGCCCCTCCGCCAACGCTCCGGCGCCGTGACGCTCATCGGCGTCATCTTCCTCTCGCTCGGCCTCATGTGGCTGTTCGGCGCGCTGTTCCAAGGAGCGTTCTTCACGTTCCTCAACTCCATGCGCCCCGGCGGCATCGGCATGACCGACATGGTCAACGACCCCAACGTTCCCGTGACCGTCCGCTTCCTGGTCCACTACGCCAAGATTTTCTGGATCGCCAACATCGCTGCCGCGGCTGTGATGTCCATCTGTTCCCTCGCCCTGCTCCGCCGCAAGAACTGGGGCCGCCTGTGCTTCATCTTTTTCGCCCTGCTAGGCCTGCTCTATTCGCTCGTGGCCCTCGGAGCATCGGCTCTCCTCGTCCCCTTTTTCCAATCGCAGGTGGCGGCCGTGGACACCCTCGGCGCGGGCACCGCCCTTTCCACGGTGGCCACCATCGCAGTCGCCCTGATCGTCGTGAAATGCGTCCTACTCGCCGTCTTCTTCGGGTGGACGCTCCGCAAACTCACCCGCCCCCACATCTGCGCCGAGTTCTCCTGACTCTCTCAATCAGCGAAGCCTGCACCGCATCCGCGCCGAGTTCTCCTGACTCCCTCAATCAGCGAAGCCTGTCCCACATGGAAGCCGAATTTTTCTGAGTCCCCACAAACGGCGAAGCCCGCCCCCACCCGAAGGTGAGAGCGGGCTGACATCCGCCCTGATGTCCTACTGCGCTTATCGCGTTGCCGTGGCCTGCCGGGAGCCCGATTTATCGAAGTAGCTGCTTGCCTTCTTCTCGAAATCCTGCACCTGCTTTTCGGCGTCCTCCTTCAGGCAACCATACGTCTCCTGAACGCGGCCGACAAGCTGTTCGCGCTTCCCGTTGATGACGTCGATATCATCGTCGGTCAGGCGGCCCCACTGCTCGCGAACCTTGCCCTTGAATTGCGTCCAGTTTCCTTCGATTTGATCCCAGTTCATGAAATTATCTCCTTTGGTATTTAGACTGTTCTCCGTCCTGTAATCAGGCTGACCAGAAACAGGATCAGGAACACTACGAACAAAATTTTGGCGATTCCCGCCGAGGCTACCGCGACTCCTGAGAATCCAAGGAACGCCGCGATGAGGGCGATGATCAGAAATACTACCGAGTAATGAAGCATTGTTTTTTTCCTTTCTTAATTCGTCCGTCTGGGGTTACTTCTCGGATTCCACTCGCAGGTTGTTCTTAACCGAGAACACGCCCGATACCGCATTGGCCTGCATGTTGGCGATGTTCTTATCCGCCTCGGTTGCAACCACGCCTTCCAAGGTCACGTTGCCGTTCTTCACGACAATGTGAATGGGAGGAACTGCCTGCATCGCGTAGCGGTTCAAAGCCGACTGTCCATAAACGGACCGGTAGGTCGCAATGCGGATCCGGTCGTCGTTGGGCGAGTTCGGGAGCACTTCAATCTGATTGACCACCCGGTCCACGCCCTCGATATCCTTCACCACGTTTTCCGCGCTGCTCTTCAGCGTCGGACGCGCCACTTGGCCCATCAAC
>JBDTVQ010000455.1:0-5165 GCA_040007195.1 Acidobacteriota bacterium
TCTCCCACGCCACCATCACCACAATCGTGATCACCCCGATCGCCGCCGCAATGTGGTGACTCGTTCCGTCCATCGGAAAAATGCCCTTGTAGATGGACTCCGGAATCGACATCAGGTTCGCCAACCCCGATCCCCGCGGCTTATCGTCCACCATGATGTGAAACTGCGAGGCGAAGATCAGCACTCCGATTCCCGCCAGCATGCCGTGAATTACCGACGGCGAAATCGCCCGGAACCATTGGCCCGTTTTGCAAATTCCCGCCACCAGCTGCATCACACCCGCCACCAGCACCACCGTTCCCAATACCGGCAGCCCATGCGACTGCACCAATTCCCACACCAGCACCGTCAAACCCGCTGCTGGACCGCTCACCTGCAGCGGGGCTCCTCCGATCATGCCCACCAGGATCCCGCCCACGATCCCGGTCACCAGCCCCGCTGCCGGCGGAACCCCCGACGCGATCGCCACGCCCATGCACAATGGCAGCGCGACGAGAAACACCACAATCGACGCCAGGAAATCCTTCCCTGGTGGAAATGCAAAACGCCCGTTGTTCTTCGATTCGCTCATGGTCGATCTCCTCAATCGGCAAATGCCGGGCTCACCGCCGGCCTCATCGTCGGCAGCATCTGCGCCGGCACATTGGTCTGCAGCGGCCGAAACTCGTTCCGCTCCGCGTCGAAAGCGTACACCTTTCCCGTGCCGATCTCATAGACCCAGCCATAGAGGTGAACCGCCCCCGCCAACAGCCGCGACGCCACCGAAGGATGGGTGTGCAGGTTCACCAGTTGCGCCATCACGTTTTCTTCCACCAGGCGCCGCAGCTTCACCTGCTCTTCTTCATGCCCGTGGCGGTCCACGACGATCTTCCGCGCGCATCCCGCATGATGCAGCCAGTTGCGGACCGCCGGAAGCTGCTCGGCCAGCTCTGGCTGCAGCACCGCCCGCATCGCGCCGCAATCGGTGTGCCCGCACACGATGATGTGCTTCAGCTTCAGCACCGACATCGCATACTCGATCGTCGCCGCCTCGGCCCCCAGCGCCATCGTGTAGGCGGGCACCATGTTGCCTGCGTTGCGCAGCATGAACAGGTCGCCCGGCTTGGCCTGCAACAAATGGCCCGGATCAATGCGCGCGTCGGCGCAGGTGATCATCATCGCCTGCGGCTCGTGGTTGTGGGCCAGGTGCGCGAACAGCTCCTGTTCACGCGGAAACATTCTGGTTTGAAAACGTTCTAATCCCTTAATGATATTTTCCATGGTCGTCTCTCCTTGGGAGATCCCTTCGCGGACACGGATAATGAGTGGGCACCGGCGCCGCGCGCATCTATCGCGCGTGAGCCAATGCGGACTGGTAGGAAGAGGGAGTTAAAGGAGAGAACTGGGCGGAGCGCGCCCGGGAGGAAAGGATCGGAACCGGTCTTGGGGAGGGGCTACAAAAAAACGTACGAGCTCATCCGCGCCTTCCAGAACGGGAAGCTCCGGTAGGCCCGTGGCGGAAATCGCCATCGCTCCACCCGGTGGAGCGGTTTTCTTGCCCAGCGGCAAGAGATAGTGAGGAGTTTCTTCGTGGTGATGGTCGCCGTCCAGCCTCACCCCGCTCGTTCGCGTGGGACGCTGAATCCGGTGGCGCTGATGCGATGTGCCTTGGTGCCGGACAGCGGGCATGCTCGTGCCGGCCGCCAGCAAACATGCCAGCAGCGGTACGAATCCAACCCAAGTCTGCGTTCGTCTCTGCATCAGTCTTGATTGGCGGCGATGGTTGCCGCTGTTCCTTCGGGCGCCGGCGCCCAAATCATCCGGACCTGCTCGACAGCCGATCTGATCTCATGCTCCTGGTTCAAATCCCGTTCAATGAAATCGAGGCCCTTGCGCACCCATCCGGCCAGTTCGGCGTTCGTCAGCCGGTAAAAGACGTGACGGCCTTCGCGACGTTCGGTTACGACCCGATGCGCCCGCAGCACTGCCAGATGCTGAGAAACGCTGGAATGGCTGATTCCCAACGCTTGTTGCAGGCCGTTGACATCCAACTCGCCGGAGCGCAACTCCTCCACCAGGCGAACCCGGTGAGGATTTCCCAACACCCCGAACAGGGCGGCGAGTTCTTTGCTTACGGTCGTACGTACCGGCAAGTCTTCAAAGCTCCGTCTGTATATATTAGAACATTTGCATCTAATGAAGCAACCCGGCACTGTAAAGAGGGATACTCCCAAGTTACGAAGCGCCCCCGCGGACGACCTTGCCCTCCTTCATTACCAGCACGACCTTCTCCGTTAGGGCAATTTTCTCCAATGGGTTACCTGGAATCGCCACCACGTCGGCAATCTTCCCCGCCTGAAGCGTTCCCAGCCGGTCGCTCAATCCCAAAAGGTCTGCTCCCGCCGATGTCGCCGCTTTCAGGGCGTCCGCCGGTTTCATCCCACGTGCCACCATCAGCTTGAATTCCTCGGCGTTCCGCCCGTGCAGCGAGACGCCCGAATCGGTGCCAAACGCGATCTTCACCCCCATGCGGATCGCCTTGCTCACCGTCACGTCCATGGCGTCCAGCGCCAGTCTCGCTTTGCGCTCGGTGCGCGGGTCCATTTGCCCGCCCTTGGCCCAGGTTTCGCGAATGCTATCGGCCGCCATCAGCGTCGGCACCAAATAGGTTCCTTTGTCCAACATCATGTGTAGCGCTTCGTCGTCCAGGAACGAACCGTGCTCGATCGAATCGATCCCCGCGCGAATTGCCCGCTTCGCCGCCTCAGCCCCATGCGCATGCGCCGCGGCCTTCTTTCGCTTGGAATGTGCTTCGTCCACCAGGGCGTTCAATTCCTCCTGGGTCAACTGCGGCGAATCGACGTCGTCGTTCAACGACAGCACTCCGCCCGATGCGGTCACCTTGATCACGTCCGCGCCATACTTCACCGCCCAGCGCACCGCGTTGCGCATGCCGTCGGCGCCGCTGGTGACGTTCGGCAGCATGGCATCGGGATTGAGGAATCCGAAGCGGTAGCCATTTGTGGAATCGCAATGGCCGCCGAGCGTACAGATGCTACGCACCGCCACCAGCATGCGCGGGCCTTCCGCGTATCCCTTGTTGATCGCGTTCCGTAGGCCAACGTCGATGAAATCCGAGCCGCCGAGATCGCGTACAGTCGTGAAACCTGCCATCAACGTTTTCTTCGCGTACGTCGCTGCGATGATCGCCCTCTCCGCCGGAGTCTCTTCGAGTTGCCGGATGCGGTCGTTGCGCGTGTCGGCCGACCGCTCCGAACGCAGGTGCGTATGTGCATCCATGAATCCGGGAGACAGCGTGGCGTCGCCTAGATCAATCACCCTGGCACCCGCCGGAATCTGCGACTGCGCTCCCACGCTTTCAATCCGCCCGCCACTCACCACAATCAATCCTGGCGTTTGCAAAGTATCCGAACGCCCATCGAACAGCCGCGCGGCTTTTAGTACGATCGACTGTGGAGCGGGCGCCTGTGCCTGTGCCTGCGCCTGCGTAGCCGCCAGCGCTGCCACCAGCACCATTGGCAGATAACGCCGGATTCCTGCGTCGTAAAGCACCGCCCCGATCACTCCGCCAATCAGCGGACCGATCAACGGCACCCAGAAAACGCCCGTGCCGTCCGTGAGTCCGTTGTTCTTGAAGCCCGCCGCCACCGTGAACAGCCGCGGCCCCAGGTCGCGGGCCGGATTGATCGCATAACCGTGCAACGTGCCCCAACACATGCCGATGGCCACCACCACCAGCCCGATCGCAAAGGGCGTGAATGCCCCGGCCGGCTGGTTCTTCTCATCCGTGATCGCCAGCACCAGAAGCACCAGCAGCGCCGTGCCGACAATCTGATCGATCCATCCCGTCATCGGCGATGCCGGAAATGCCGGGAACGTCGCAAATACGCCAGCCGTTTTCTCCAGGCCCGGATCAAACTTCATGAACGCCGCGTGATAGCCCGTGAACACGATCGCCGCACCGGCAAACGCGCCGGCAGTCTGCGCCAACGCATACGGCAGGACCTTGCCCCAGGCGAATCCACGCCTCACCGCCAACGCCAGCGTTACCGCCGGATTCAAATGTGCCCCCGATATCTTTCCGGCGACGAAGATTCCCATCGCCACCCCAAGTCCCCAGCCGATATTGATGTTCGTGAATCCGCCGTTCACCATCTCGCCCGGCGTCCCCGTCCCGAACAATACGACGGAGGCCACCACCCCCGCGCCAAATACGATCAAGACCATCGTGCCGAGAAACTCGGCCATCAGTTCACCCGCCATTCCAGCTTTTTGCATACGGTACGAGAGTCTACCAGAGTGGAGGTTGTTGCGAAACACGCAATGCGATTCGGGCGTGTCTAGCCCGGTTTCTGGGTTGGTGCAAGCTGCCATTCACCGGAAGTGCTCGCCTGGAAGCCACGACCATCCTGGAACCGAGGCCCGACCATCCTGGAACCGAGGCCCGACCATTAGGGAGTGGTTTCTGAGTCCCCCACGCAAACACTGAAACCGCTCTAATCGCCATTCACAGCCCTCCTTCACCCGCTTCTCCCGCCCGCCCAATCACTTACCCACCCCTGCCAGCCGGTCCGGCGCTCATCCGGATAACTGTAGGAGATGAACGCAATCAAAAAACCGCTCTCTGAAGCCCGCCTCGCCGCCAACCGCGCCAATGCCAAAAAGTCCACCGGTCCCCGCACCGAAGAAGGCAAAGCCCGCGCCTCCGCAACGCCCTCACTCACGGACTCACCGCCCGCGACCACACAGCGCTCGGCGAATTCATCGACGAGTTCCCGCTCCTGCTCGACTCCTACCTCAACTCTTGGAATCCGCAGACCCCCTTTGAAGCAGCCCTAATCAAAAACCTCGCCAGCCTCCAGGTCCGCCTCAACCGCTGTGTCCGCATGGAAACCGGCCTCATCGACTCCGAAATGCCCCCAGTCACTTCCGATGATCCGCACGAAACCATCAACTCCGCCACCGCCCACGCCTTCGTCGTACGTGAATCCAGCTTCATGAATTTCTCCCGCTACGAAGCGAATCTCTCCCGCGCCTTCGACCGAACTCTCAAACAGATCCACGCCATTCGAAAGGAGAACTTCCGCGCACCTGCTCCCGCTTCTGACGAAACGAAGCCAACGCTCGTTGAAAACAAAGACCCGCGCACTGTCCCCACCGCTCAA
>JBDTVQ010000456.1:0-5149 GCA_040007195.1 Acidobacteriota bacterium
GTGATGCGATCCGCATGCTTCTTTAAGAATGGAATGGGAGAGGTGCTGTTGCCGGCGGTGAAGTGGCCGATGTCGAGATTGATGCCGTTGTACTTGGAATAGGACATGGCCTTTTCCCAGCTTTCCGGGGCGGCGAATGCTTCGGGATTATGAACGGCGGCGTGGCCGTGATAGCCGACCATCATCTTGTGCTTTGTCGCAAACTCGCCCAGCCACTGTGTGCGGCTCAATGGAATCTCACAGGAGAGCGCCCGTGCGCCGAGCGCCTTCGCCAAGCTGAACGCATAGTCGACGACCGCATCTTTCATCTTGTCGACGCCATCGAACTTGACGATCTCGATGGCGATGCCCGCATCCGCGTATTTCTTGCGGAACTCCTTGAATTTTGCGAGAGGTGCGGATAGCCTCCACTTCTCTAATGCTTCGTTGGCGGCTTGCACCGAAGCCAATTGCTCGGGTGTAGGATTGCGCCGTGCCGCGGCTGGGAGCGGTGTGGGAATCGGCGCGCCGAAAAAGGCTTCCACCGGCTGCGACCGCAGTTCGACGGCGCTGAGCCCAAGCTCGGTCATGTACCGCTGGACGTCGTCGGCAGCACCGGGCATTCCGTGAAAGCTGTACGGGGCGTTGATGCCAATCTGCACACCGCCGAATTTCGAATCAGGTTTTGCGAGCAAAAGCGCAGGGGCGCTCGCGAGTGCAATTTTGCCGAGATCTCTTCGTGAATAGTTCATGGGTTAGACCTTCAACTCCCAACCGGGCCGGAAAGCCGGCCTGACGTATTTGTTGCCTTCCACGCTGTTCGTGAATCGTATGTTTTTGCTGTCCCAATCGAGCTTGCCGGGCACTCGAAACGCAATGGCAGCCAATGCGAGCCACTCGGCGTATGGGACTGAGATGCTGAAGTTGGAGCACGATGGTTCGCCACCCTTGCAGGAGCGAATCCAATCGAGCATGTGACCAGGCGAGCGCGAGAGGAGTTGCGGAGGCAGCACGTATTCTTTCCAGCGTGCCGACGGGAGCAGCCACACGCCTTCGCCCCGGCTACACGTGGCCATGATGCCTTTAGTCCCGATGAAGACGGCTCCATTGCCGGTGAGCACGCCGGGTTGCGCGCGATTGTCGCGATCGGGCCCGAACACGCGGACACCGGCACCTCCCGCGCCTTGTCTTACAGCCGACGGAGGACGAGGTGCGGCCGGTGTCGCCGATTGACGCCGCGTGGGACGGCCCTTATCGGCGAGGTTGTCCGGGGGGGGCAGGATGATCTCGCTTTCCATACCGGGAACGCGGTACACATCGTTATCGGTGACGCGCGCGGAGTCGTGATAGAAGACATTCACTGCGGACATTCCGCCTCGGGCGGGGAAGTCAAGCTTGATCGTGGCGCGATCGGGGAAAGTCAGGCTGCTTCGACTGACGATGTTCACGCATTCGACGCTCGAAGGCGCGCCCAGTTGGAGCGCGTGATGAACCGGGCCTGCCGTGTGGGTTGCCCAGTTGCCGATCTGGCCCGTGCCGAAATCGAAGAAGCCGCGCCAGTTGTAGGGAACATACCAGGAGCTATACGGCCGCATCGGCATCGCGCCGAGCCACTCCTCCCAGTTGAGCGTGGAGGGAACGGACTCCTCCGGCGGTTGAGATTGCAGGCCGGTGGGATGTGTACCGGGTGTGGTGACGACGTGAGCTTCCGTGACATCGCCGATTTCGCCGGACCAGACGATTTCGGCAGCCACGCGATTGCACTCGTGTGAATAGCCCTGGTTTCCCATTTGCGTGGCGACCTTGTACTTCGCCGCGGCTTCGAGCAGTAGACGCGCCTCCCATGGAGTTCTCGTGAGCGGCTTTTCCAAATAGACGTGCTTGCCATGCTGCATACAGGCCAGTGCGACCGTGGCGTGCATGAAATCAGGGATGGCAATGGTGCACGCGTCGATGTTCTTGCCTTCCTTTTCGAGCAGGACGCGGAAGTCGCGGTAGACGGGGAGCTTGTCGAACTTCTTGAGATTTCGCGAACCGCGGTCGAGATCGACATCGCACAGGGCAACAATGTTTTCGGTGCTTGCGGCGTCGTTGAGAATCACGCCGCCCTGGCCTCCGCAACCGATGGCGGCGACGTTCAGTTTGTTGTAGAACGGCTTGTAGCCGAGCGCTCGGAGAGAAGTGACGCTGCCGTACCCTCCTGTTGGAACCGCTCCGGCAAGAAGCGATCCGAAGAAGAAGTGGCGTCTGGAAACACCGTCGAATGACATGATTCGCATTACCTCCCGAAGGCCTGCAAAAGCGATGCTAAGGCCGGAAGGGTCATTATATGCGGCGCGGCGGGGAAGGCGCGGGGGAGGCGGAGCGCTTCGCAAAATTGTGGTGTAGGCTATTCGGAAGCCCTATTGAAAGCGCTTACTAGAACCATGCCAGTCAAGAATTCAATTTCCCGACGCGCCTTCGCGACCGCCGCCGCCGGCGCACCCTTCGTTGCTCATGGACAGTCGGGCGCGTTACGTGCGCGCATCAAGGTGGACTCAGAGCGCAAGATCGGCGAGATCGATCCGATGATCTACGGAAACTTCATCGAGCATCTCGGCCGCTGCATCGATGGCGGAATTTTCGAAGAGAACAACTCGCTTTCCGACAGCAATGGCTTTCGTAAGGACGTGCTTGCCGGAGCAAGCAAATTGAACGTGACGCAACTTCGCTGGCCGGGTGGAAACTTCTCGTCGAACTACCACTGGATGGACGGCATCGGGTCGCGCGACAAGCGTCCGCCGCGGTTGGAGATGGCGTGGGGAACGGTGGAGTCGAACCGGTTCGGTACGCACGAGTTTTTGCAGTACGCCGAGATGTTGAAGACCGAGCCTTACGTCTGCGTGAACCTCGGAACAGGTACATGGGGCGAGGCGCAGCAGTGGGTGGAGTATGTGAATTCGTCCGCAGATACGGAGATGACCCGGCTGCGGAAAAAGAATGGCCGGCAGGATCCGTGGAAGGTGAAGTACTGGGGCCTGGGCAACGAGATGGACGGTCCGTGGCAGATGGGCCACCGTTCGGCCGACGACTACGGCAAGTATGCGTTGGAAGCGGCGAAGCTGATGCGATGGACCGATCCGAACATCAAGTTGATTGCCGCGGGGTCGTCACACTTTGCGCAGGGGATTGATTGGATCGGCTGGAACCGCACTGTTCTCGAACACCTGAAGACCCATGTGGATTATCTGTCGGTCCATCTGTACGTCGGAAACCGCGACAACGACTACTACGAATACATGGCCAGTTCGCGCGACCTGGACAACCGGACGAAGACGACTGAAGGCTTGATCAATGGCGTGCTGTCGGATCAGCCGAATCCACGTAAGATCTACATCGCCTGGGACGAGTACAACGTCTGGTACCGCGCGCGGGGGAATACGCAGCGCGGCCGGCGCATACTCGAAGAGATTTACAACCTGGAGGACGCGCTCGTCATTGCGACGTTCCTGAACTCCTTCATCAATCACGCGCATATCGTGAAGATGGCCAACATGGCGCAACTGGTGAACGTCATTGCGCCGATGTTTACCAACGACAAAGAGATGTTTCTCCAGACGATCTACTTTCCGCTGCAACTAATTGCGAATAACAGCAAGGGGACGGCGCTGTCGCTCTTTGTAGACAGCCCCACCTACGACAGCAAGCGGTTTGGTCCGGTATCGTACCTCGACACTTCGGCGGCGCTGGATGGCGGCACCTTAGTGCTCAATGTGGTCAATCGCCATCGCGAGCAGGCGATCGAAACCGAAATCGACCTGCAAGACAAGAAGTTCGCCGGCGCCGTGGAAGTTTCCGAAGTGAATGGTCCGGACATCAAAGCCGAGAACGGATTTGGCAAAACCCTGGTTCGCGCGGAGGCGAAGAGCATGACCGCCGACGGCAACAAGCTTCGCTGCCGTTTTCCCGCGCACTCGTACACGATGCTGAAGGCCAAGTTGGCGTAACGGCGGGAGGGTTCACGCGGAAGGCCGCCCTCGAACTGCTTTGGCAAGCGCGGCGCGGCGGCATTCAATGGGTGTCTGCCGGAAGCGCTCTTTGAAGCGGCGATCGAAGTAACTCTGGTCGCTGAACCCGACGCGCGCCGCGATTTCGCTGATGGGCAGATCGGCCTGGCGCAGGAGATGCAACGCCTGATTCAAACGAATTTGCGTGACATGGTGGATGAATGTTGTGTTGGTCGATCTCTTAAACGCCTTCATGAACTGCGATTCGCTCATGGCGCAGAGTGAGGCCGCATCGGCAACGGTCACCTTCTCGGCGTAGTGTTCGGCAAGCCATTGGTGAAGATCGCGGAATCTCTCGGCCAGGCGGCGCTGCTGCTGATAGAGCGCCTGTGACTCCTCGGAATAGCCGAAGTGCAGAGACAACAAGTAAAGCACTTCGAGTAAGTAGACCTTGCAGCCCGCTTCCACGTGGAGTCCATCGGCTCCTCCGAAGTAGCAGCCGAGCAATTTTCGCAAAGCGGTCTGCAGGGGGCCGCTCAACCGGTCTCCACGGCGAAGGGCGGGTTCGGTCGATTCGCGCTGGCAGTAAAACGGTGTCAGGTACTGCGAATCGCAATCGGTTGAAGCCACGCTGCACACCAGTTCGGGAAGGAAGCTGATGACGATACAACGGGGGCTGCCGCCGGTAAATTCAAGGACGCCATGCATTCTGCGCACGTCCACCACCAGGACGTCGCCGGCGGCAAAGGGAACGACCCGGTCGCCCATGCGGAACTTGCCTTTTCCGTCCACCGGAATAAATAGTTCCAATCGCTCATGCCAATTCATGGAGAAGGGCGCTTCGTCGGAGGTGAATGAGAACAGATTCACGAGAAACGGAAAGCGCGGGTTCAGCGGCACCTGATAGCGGCCTTCGGCATCGATCAGGTGCTCGATCTGAAACGGATTGAATGGAAGATCGCCCGCGAGGCGAATGGCCATGGAGTTCATTCTAGTCCGCGAGCGCAGGGATCAACTCGCGGAGGAATACCGTGCGCTTCTCGTCCGCGCTGATGTAGGCGGCGGCTGCGGCGGCGAAACTGCCGAGGTAGCTTTCCACGGAATTTTCGAGCTGTTTGCCCGTTCGCAAGTGATCCAAAAAGTGCTCCTGAGTGGCGCGCACGCTGTCGCCCTTGTAACCGATG
>JBDTVQ010000457.1:0-5126 GCA_040007195.1 Acidobacteriota bacterium
GTTCTCCCTATTCTGGGCCGAGAACGCCGCTTACACAAAATTGAGAACACCCTCTATCATTACGAACTTGTTGTTGGGAACGACGCGTCTCGGGCCGTCAAGGTGGTACTTAAACATGAGTTCAATTCTTCTCCCGCGGCACTCCGGCAAAAATGTTGTCTTCTTAAGCCACCCGACTATCCAACCGGAAAGCGCGGGGTATGGGCTGTCGACTCGTGTTTCAGATGGTACGTCTCCCTCACCTAAGAGGATTGTAGCCGTAGCTGTTCCCACCAGTTGCGCTTGCCATGGCAATCCCCCATATCCAGGCAAAGTCATCTCCCTGATGCAAGCGAATCCGGAATGTTCCTCGGCGCGCAGAATTCCTTTGCATAAGCAGATCGAGACCAATGTTAGCGAAAGCCATGTCGCCCATCGCAAACTTACATTAGCGTGGTTTGTTCGAGAACGAACCAATAGTGCCGCCACACTTCCTCCATACGTCATCATTGTTTTTCCTCTGTCTGCTTTGAGATGCCCCGTCGTCTCCCCCAATGTTGGAATCGAACGTGACGCCGCGCACGGAGCGACCCTACGCTTGGCGACGGCGTTTCATGATGTCCGGAATGTCTGATTCCCGGTAGCCGGATTCTTGCCCGGTCTTGTGGCCGTACTCCATCAGATCACGCCAGGCGCGGTCTTCCAGCCCCTCACGGAGGGTCTCCGCCGCGAGTTCATCCACGGACTTCCCCTCAACAGCGGCCTTGCTTTGAAGCTCGGCCAGCCGTTCGTCGGGCACGTGGATGTTGTTCTGGGATTCCACCTGTTTCCAGCGTACCGTATCGATCGCCGGTGTCAATGATCGAGATTGCCGGTGGCGAGTGGCTTGGGTGGCAGGCGATTTGCAGTGGCGGAGTCGCCGCGCCGCTACTGTCTTTGTTCAACGCGGGAGGCGTGAAATGGCCACCAGAAATTAGGGTGAGTCTAGGTGGACACGTAGACGTCGAGGCGGGTGGCGTAGCGGAAGCCCATTTGGCGGTAGAGGGGTTGGCCGGAGCGGGTGGCGTGGAGGATGTGGTGGCGGATGCCGGTGGAGCGGCGGGCGTCGTCGAGGGCGTGGCGGGTGATGGCTTCGGCGAAGCCGCGGCGGCGGAATTTTTCCAGGGTTGCGACGCTATAGAGGCCGATGACGCCGGCGGCGGCTTCGGTGGCGGCGCAGCAGACGGGTTTGCCTTCGAGGTAGCCGACCCAGGCGGAGAGGGTGCCGCTCCAAAAGCCGGACTGGCCGTAGACGATGGCGGAGACGGGCGGGGGGAGTTCGAAGACGGAGCAGGAGAGCTTGGCGAAGTGGGCGCGGGTGACGCGGTCGAAGACGCGGCGGTATTCGAGCGTGGGGAGTTCGTGCAGGGGAGCGTTGAGGTCCTCGGCGATCATGCCTTCGTGTTGGGCAATCCAGCGGAGTCCGGCGGCGCGTGCGCTGATTTCGGCGGCTTCGCGGACGGGGGGCGAGACGATTTCGTCGGGCATCCAGAAGCTCCACGGTTTGCGTGCTCCGGAGAAGTAACGCTGGGCTTGCTGGAGGCGGGCACGGAGGTCGCGAGGCTTATCGACGGGCGTTTCGGCGAGCAGGGCGGCGTTGAAGGCGGAGAAGGAGACGCCGGAGTCGACGAGGGTGATGCCGGGGCGCTGGTGGATGCCGCCGGATGAGGAGACGCGGGAATAGTTCATCATCATGGCGCGCAGATTCTCCGAACTGACCCAGGGGGCCGGAGAGGGGGGAGCCATGAGCATGGCGGGGATTACAACACAGTTGGGCGCGGGGCACAAGTGCGAGGGGCGATGACGAGTGCCCGCGCGCGGCTACTTCTTTTCGCTGGACGAAGACGAAGAGCTGGAGCTGCTGCTGGTGGACGGCTTGGACTCGGAACTGGAAGAAGAACTCGAAGAGGAGGAGTCGCTTGATTTCGATTCGGACTTGGAATCCGATTTGGATTCGGACTTCGAATCGCCTTCGCCGGACTTGGAGCGCGAGCCGCCGCTACCGGATTTGGCGTAGTCGTTGACGTACCAGCCGGAACCTTTAAACTGCAGGGCGGGAGAACTCAGAAGGCGGCGGACGGCGCCGCCGCATTCGGCATGAACGGTGATGGGTTCGTCGACAAATTTTTGGATGACCTCGAAGGTCTTTCCGCAGGTGTCGCACTTGTACTCATAGAGGGGCATAGCTGTAACTATTTCGGTGGCGCGGCGGGAATACCAAGCGGCGCATTCGGGCGGCCGGGGGCGGTGGTGGCACCAGCCTGACCCGGCGTTGGGGCCGCGGCGGCTTTGCCCTTCACCAGGACATCGATGGCCGTCTTCATTTGCAGATCTTCGCCAGGAGTTACCGGGGCGGGCGTAGCGGGCGCGGCGGCCTCGTCTTCGTCGGGATTGGCTTCCCGTTCGGCCACGGGGACGGTGGGCGTTACGCCGTTATCCTGAATCGCTTTGCCGGCGGCGTTGAAATACTTGGCCACGGAGAGAATGACGGCGCTGCCGTCGTCCATGGTGAGCGCCTTGCGCAGGGCGGCGTCGCCGTAGGTGCGTTCACCGACGACTTCGGCGCGCTTGTTGTCCGCGAGGGCATTGGCGGCGATCTCGGCTCCGCTGGCGGTGCCGCGATTGGTGATGACCACCAGGGGGAGTTTCCAAACGGCCTTGGCGGCATCGGCCGTGAAATCCTGCTTGGGAAACTTTTGGCCTTGCAGGTAGGTGATGGTTCCTTTGTCGAGGAACAGGTTGGCCAGGGCGATGCCTTCTTCCGGCGTGCCATAGGCGTTGTCGCGAAGGTCGAGCACAAGTTTCTGCGCACCCTGCTTGGAGAGGCCGGCGAGCTGGGCGGCGATCTGGGTGGTTTTGTTCGCTTCGAGGCTATGGACCGTGAGCACGGCGACGCCGTCGCCCTTCATCTGGACGGTGGCGGCGGGGAGATTGAGAGGCTCGCGAACGAGGGCAACCTTGGTGGCGTCGGTACCGCGGCGGACGCGCATGACGGTCATCTCAACGGTGGAGCCGGGGGCGCCTTCGAGCAGCATTTCGGCGTAGGCGAGGGGCATGTCGCGAGTGGCGACGCCGGCGATGGTTTCGAGCACGTCGCCGGTGGTGAGGCCGGCTTTGTCGGCGGGGGAACCGGGAACGGAATCGACGACGCCGACGTAGCCGAAGCGGCGGGAGAGGATGAGACCGACGGTGGCCTTCTTCGCGCTCTTGTTCTGCAGATACTGTTTGTACTGGTCGGCGCTGAGGTAGCTGGCGTAGGGGTCGACCGATTCCAGCAGGCCGTTGAGGGCGCCGAGGGTGACACTTTTCATGTCGGGCTCTTCGACATAGTCGCTCTTAATGCGGGAGATCACTTCGGTATAGACGGCGAAGTGACGATAGGCATCTTGAGTATTCTCGTTGCCTCCGAGCAACGTGCCGATCATCAAAGTGGCCAGCAGGACGGTGGACAAAATGACGATGGCGAGTTTAAGACGATGATGCATCTGGCGCTCCGTTGGCGTTAGGCTCACCCGGCGAACCGCCGGGCGGCGCAGGGCCTTCTTCTGGCCCAAGTATACCAGACGGCAGAAGAGGCAAATCCGTTAACTAATTGTTTTTGCGGGGGCAAAACGGCGGGAGCGGGTGCGGGGGCTCGGGCGGAGTTGGGCCCGGGCGGAGCTGGGGCGAGGCGGAGGTGGGGCGAGGCGGAACGGGTCGGGGATTGAAAGGGGGATATGAAATCAAACTAAAGGTTTGGAGTTTTGCCGCCGATCAAGCCAATGGAGATATGCGGCTACCTACCAATTTCACGGGCACCCTTAGGGGCGGGACAGCGGGCGCGGCGGCGGGCATGGCCGTCCGTATGGCGCTGATCTGGATGGCGATGTTGGGCCTGGGCACTACTCTTTGGGGGCAGTTGCCAAATAACCCACCGGCGGCGAATCCAGCGGGACAGCAAGTGGTGATCCGGTCGAAGGACCCGCGGGTTGTGATTCAGGTGGATGGAGCGGACTATCGCGGCTCGGCCAGTTTTCTGTGGCCGATTGGAAGCAAGCACATTGTGAGCGCTCCGATCAGCCTGATCGACGAGCAGCAAACCGTGCCCCGCTGCCAGTATTGGGTTCCCGACCGGTCGACCCGGTTCTGCGACTTCACATGGCGGGACAACACGGGCTTTTTGCAGGGAACTTCCGACCGTTACGTGACGCTGACGGTGAGCAACGACACCACGTGGTTCGAAGTGACGTATCAGACCGAACACAAAGTATCGTTGAATTTTTCCAATACCAGTGCGAACGACCCGAGCGTGCCCGAATCCGGAAACACGTGCGGAGCGCCTGGAACGCCGGTGCCGGCGGTTTTCCGGACCGGTGTGGTGATCGTCGGAGGCAATTGTTTCCTCAGTAACGGCGTGACATGGCTAGGAGAAGGCGTTGTACCGATCAACGCATATCCATTTCCCGGGTTCGTATTTTTGGGCTGGGCCGTGAACGGAACGCCACCGAACGGATTCGCCCGGCAGTTGGTGATCAACCAGCCGATCAACCTGGTTGCCCGTTTTGCGCCGGCGAAACGCCTGGTGTTGCGGACGTCACCGGAACTATTGAAAGTGCGGGTGGACCGGGTGGAGGTTCCGACCGCGGGTGGCGACGGGCCGTGCTCGTTCTACGGGCAGCAACTTCCCTATGTGAATCCGACGATTCGTCCGCTGTGCGTGGGCGAGTTCGACTTCGCGCCCGATTCGCGGCACATTGTGGGAGCGCCGAGCCCGCAATTGGATTCGACGGGGCATCTTTGGGTATTCGACAAGTTCTCAAACGGCATGCCCAACGACTCGCTTTACGAAGTGGGGCAGATTACGACGAACAACCAGTACGACATGCTGACGGCGATTTTTCTGCCGGGCGTGTCCACGTCGATCACGACCAAGCCGTCCGGGCTGAAAGTGGTGATCGATGGGCGTGACAACTGGCCGGCGAACTATTTTGTATTCCCCGCCGGGCGCAAGATTCAGGTATCGGCGCCGGCGGAACAGACAGACGCCCGTGGCCGGCATTACGTTTTCAAGGGGTGGTCCAACGGCGGCGAGGCGACGCAGGAGTTGACGGTGCCGGACCAGGCAAACG
>JBDTVQ010000458.1:0-5067 GCA_040007195.1 Acidobacteriota bacterium
TGCGGCCTGAGAACACCGGCGACAAGATCATGAATGGAGCCAATGACGACGCCTCGGGCACGGCGGTGTTGCTGGAGACGGCTCGCGCGTTGGCGGCGATGCCCACGCGGCCGAAGCGGTCGATCGTGTTTCTTGCCGTCGCCGCAGAAGAGAAGGGATTGCTCGGCTCGTTCTATTACGCGAAGCATCCGTTGTGGCCACTTGAAAATACGGTTGCCGATCTCAACTTCGAGATGTTTGGGCGGACCGAAGACGGCGAGTACACGCGTCCTGGACAGATGACGATGACGGGCGCGGGATTTTCGACCGTCACCGAGGTGGTCAGGCGGGCCGCAGCCGATGAAGGCGTAAAGTTCTTCATTCATCCGCAGGGCAACGAGGAGTTTTTCGCGCGCAGCGACAACTTCGCCTTCGCCAAAGAGGGAATTCCGGCGCATACGCTGACGCCCGGTTTCAGCTTCCAGCAATATCACCAGGTGGGCGATGAGTGGCAGACGCTCGATTACGACAATATGCAGCGCGCGGCGCGAGTAGCCGCGCTGGCGACCCTTCGGCTGGCCGATTCGCCCGATGCCCCGCAGTGGGACGTGAGCAATCCCACTATCAAGAAATATGCCGACCGTCGAAAACCGGCGGCTGTACCGGCGAGCCAGCCTTAGCCCTCGGCACCCTCATTGCTCTCGGAACTCTCGGCCAGCGAGGCGATGCTGCTGTACTGTTTGATAGCTTGACGGATCGTCTGTTGCTGGGCCTCAGGCTGGTTTTGAGGCGGTGGGGATTCTTGAGAAGACCCGTTGGACTCGTCATTCTTGAAGCCGCGTTCGGACTCGGCCTGGTTCTCGCTTTGGCGTCGTTGCGACAGCGCTTCTTGCGCTTGAGCCGAAAGCCTTACTTCGTCGGATCGCCGTTCCTCGGCGACCTCAGTTGACTGCTGCTTGACACGTTCTTGTGTATCCGCGGCGCGGGTCGCTTGTAGTTGTTCTACATCCGCCGCACGAGTCAACCCACTAATCGCTGCCAAGGATGCCTCCCTCTGGTCTATTGATTGCTGTCGGTGATCTTCTCATCGGCGGCGAATCGGGTTCCTTGAGAGAAAAAGCTGTCCCTAGCGCGGAGTGAGGCGAGGCCAAGCGAGTTCAAAGCCTTGCGCCACCAGCGTTTGCTGGAAGGCGGCGAGTTTGGCAGGGTTGGCCCGGATGGCGCGGGGCACTTGGCGAGAGGCGATGGCATGGGCCGCCAGCGCTCCGGCGGCCTCGCCGATGTTCCACTCGACCGGATGAAGCCGGTAACAGCCGTTCGTGATGTGGGTTACGCCGAGGTTCTTGCAGGCGGGGATGAGATTGTCGACTCGCTTCGGAATCAGCGAACCGAGGGGGATTTGGAATGGCAGCGAGCTGACGTCGATGTAGTTGTCACCGCCCGAGCTGGGATGGAGATCGATGCGGTAGCTGCCGACGCCGACCGTATCGGCGAAGACTTCGGCCGCCACCTCGTCGCGCGACTTGCCGGTGGCTTTCATGCGCGCATCGGTGCCGACATGCTCTTCGACGACGGTGAACTCGGCCTGAATACGCCGGGATTCGCGGATGTAGGGATAGAGCGCCAAGCCGTCATCGCTGCCCATTACGTCGCCGCGCAGACGCAGTCCCTTCCATCCGGCGCCGCCGTCGGGGCGCGGGGCCTCGGTTTGCATCCAATACAACAAAGAGAGGCTCAATTGTTTTGCCCGTTTCAGGTGGCGGGCAGCCTCTTCTTCACTCACTTCGTGAATGTTGCCGAGCCAGTAGTCGTTCTGGGGCCAGTTGACGAGGGTGATGTCACTCACGAACGCGCCGGGTGCATGGAAGCGCTTGTTGGCGATGCGGCGGTAGAGGAACAGATTGAGGCCGGTTTGCGCGGGGGCATCGGCATCGGGGTGGAAGTAGACGGCGCGCTTGGCGAGAGTCTGCGGATTGCTCATCGACCAGCTCAACAGCTTGTCGGGCCAATTGATGGGCTTGAGCGCCGGCATGTAATCGCGCCAGAAGGCATACTCGGCGGGTTTGTCGAGCGTGTGGTCTTCGCCGGGTAAGTAGTCGGCGGCGAAACAGACGGTGAAGGATTGGATGTTCTGCGGCTGCGGCGCGTCGGGCGCGTGCAGCTCGCCGGTCTGTTTTTTCGACTCGAAGCCGGTGACGTACTCGGTTTTTGTGAGCGGAAGGAGGTCGCCTTGCTCGGTGCCATCGATGAAGTAGGAAGCGTGCAGAGTGCGCTCGGCGCCATCGGCGCTACGCACGGTTACGGAGCGCACGGAGGAGCCCTGCACGCCGGCTTTCACGGCGCGATGGCGCAGGAGGATGACCAGCTTTCCGCCGGAAATGTAAGGGGCGAGCATGGCCTCCAGAACGGCGAGTGAGACGCGCGGTTCGTGCGTCAGGCGCGACACGCTGCCGCCGCCCGGGTTCAACTGCGGGTTGGCGTGAGCTTCGGATGTGAGCCGGTAGTGGTCGCGGTAATACTGCCGCACGGCGGTGCGATAGGCACGATAGGATTGCGTTCCACCGAACTGCTCAATCCACGGATGTTCGTCGGGGGGGACGCCCTGGGAGGTGAGCTGGCCGCCGATCCAGGGTGTCTCTTCGGTCATGACGACGTGCATGCCGGCGCGGCAGGCCGCCAGCGCCGCGGCGCAACCACCTGTGCCGCCGCCGATGATCGCCACGTCAAAGCGGAGCTCTTGCGCGCCTAAGATCCAATCCGGTAACGCAAGGGTGCTTCCCGCAGCCTGCAGCAAAGATCGCCGTGTCAGTCTCATGAACTCATCAGGATGACACGTTGATTGTGCTGGTGCCGTAGCCCTCGCGCACGTTATCATCACTAGGAATGGCGGTCATCGCAATAGCCGGCCAGCCCGGTTGCCGCGTGGACCAACTGGCCCGCCTCGCGGCCCAGCGGCTGCAGCTCGAACTCATCACTGAGTCGAAGCTTCGGCAGCTCATTACGGACGAATTCGGGTCGGAAACTGCTATTCCACACAAGGCCTTTCCTCACGCCATCACCTACATCCTGGCGCAACTGGCGCGCGAACATCATCTGTGCGTTGCGGCGCCTGGGGCAGAGATGGTGGTGCACCGCTTCCCTGCCTCGCTGCGAGTGGGCGTGGTGGCAAGCGAGGCCTTTCGGCTGGGCAATCTGATGCTCGACGATCACCTCGAACGCTCCGCCGCGCGGGCTCTGCTCTCGCAACTGGAATCCAATCAGAAGCAGACGATGAAACGGTGTTTCGGCCGCACGACGGTGCCGGCGGAGCGATATGACCTTGTGGCCAACGCCGAAACGCTGGAGCCGGACCAGATTGTCGACATGCTCGAAGGCGCGGCCTACGTGAATGGGTTGCTCCGGCACGGTTTGCTGCCGGCGCAAGTGGAAGCCGAGCTGCAGTTTGAAATGCGGCTCGAGTTTTCCAAGCATGGCCTGAATCCAGCGGGCAAAGCAGCACTGGTGACCAAGCCGTTCGCGCACCGCAGCGAGCAGATTTTTGCGAACCTGCTGGACTTCTATCGCATAGCCTGGGAGTACGAACCGAAAAGTTTTCCCGTGGAGTGGGATAAGTTAGGCAACGCGATCGAGTCGTTCACACCCGACTTCTTCCTGCCCGAGCTTGACCTGTACGTCGAGCTGACTACGATGAAGCAGGCGCATGTCACGCGCAAGAACCGCAAAGTGAAGCGCCTGCGCAGTCTGTACCCGAGCGTAAACATCCAAGTGTTCTACCAGAAAGATTTCCTGAACCTTGTGTTCAAGCACGGCTTGAGCGAACAGGTGCTGACGGCGTGAGCGTTCCCGCGCTGCCGCCGATTGAGCGCGTGCTATTCACCGAGCGCCAGGTGAACGAACGCGTGCAGGAAGTGGCTGTGGCCATCAGCGAGAAATTCCACGGCCGCGACCTGAAGATGATCGGAGTGATGAAGGGCTCGGTGTATTTCCTGACGGCCCTGACGCGGGCGTTGACGATTCCTGTGAAGATCGACTTTCTCGCAATTTCCAGCTTTACCTCGACGCGCAATTCGCCGGGGGTCGTGCGGATTGCCAAGGACCTGGACGATCCGATCGAAGGTGAGGACGTGCTGCTGGTGGAAGACATTGTCGATACCGGCCTCACGGCGCGCTATTTGCTGCAGACGCTGGCCGGGCGCGCGCCGAACTCGCTTGGTATTGTCACCCTGCTCGACCGCACTTCGCGCCGCCTGGTGCCGCTACCGATTGAGTTCCGTGGCTTTGAAATTCCCGACAATTTCGTGATTGGCTGCGGGCTCGACTTCAAGCAGCGTTACCGGAACCTTCCCTACATCGCCGTGATGAAGCAGGGAACATGACCAAGAGCAGTACCCTCCATCAGCCCGGCGCCGACACAGACCGCGTAGTGAGGTCGGCCGGGATTATGTCGGCCGCCGTGGCTACCAGCCGCGTGACGGGCCTGGTGCGCGAGATCGTGCTGGCCCGGCTTTTTGGCGCGAGCATGGACTTCGATGCGTTCCGGCTGGGCTTCCAACTCCCCAATCTCACGCGCGACCTGTTTGCCGAGGGCGCGCTTTCGTCGGCGTTCGTACCGCTCTTCACCGAATACCTGCACAAGCGCGGCAGGCAGGAGGCGCAGCGTCTCGCCAATCTCGTGATGACGGCCGTTCTGATCGTAATTGGCCTGATCTGCATTTTGGGCGTGGCGTTCGCGCCCCAGTTGGTCGATCTGTTCGCCAGCGGCTTTGCCCTGGTTCCCGGCAAGCGAGAACTCGCCATCGAACTGACGCGCATCATGTTTCCGTTCCTGCTGCTGGTGGCCCTGGCCGCGCAGTCGATGGGAATTCTGAACGCCTGCAACATATTTGGAGTCCCCGCGCTGGCGTCGACCATGTTCAACATCGGCTCCGTGGTCTTCGGGCTGCTGCTGGGCACGGTGCTGGGTCCGCGCATCGGCTTGTCGCGCATCGAAGGCATGGCGTGGGGAGTGGTGCTCGGCGGGGCGCTCCAGTATTTCTGGCAGATTCCCTCAGTGTTGCGGCAGGGCTTTCGCATGCGGCCGGAAATCGA
>JBDTVQ010000459.1:0-5033 GCA_040007195.1 Acidobacteriota bacterium
CATCGAGACGGTCGACGTGAAGAAGACCGTGCCTGTGCAGCCCACATCGGCATCGGCGCCCACGGCCGGCGGCCGGCGGCCGGAGAATGCCGTGTATGTGGCGAGCACGTCTCGCGCGAGCGATTCGAGCGTGGTAGCCGATATCGAACTGACGCACGGAGCCAAGTAATGCGCGGACTGGCGATAGTGCTACTGGCCCTGACCGCGGCCGCGCAAACGCCAAAGCGCGCGCAGCCAGCACGCTGGCTCGACGTGACGCTCGACCGCATGGAGAACGAGAAGTGGTGGCCTGTCGAACCGGGCACCGTGATGAAGCAGGGCGAGCATGTGCGGTTCCGATTCAAGGCGAACTTTGCGGGCTACGTGTACGTGGTGAATCACGGCACCAGCGGCGTGCGGGCGCTGCTGTTCCCCAATGCCGACGCGGGCATGGACAACACCGTGCAGCCGGCCAAGGAGTATCGCGTGCCGTCGACCCAGGCGTCGTTCCGCATCGATGGCCCGGCGGGACACGACCAGATGTTCTGGATCATCTCGGCCACGCCG
The DNA here is from genome assembly GCA_040007195.1 of Acidobacteriota bacterium. GTDB lineage: Bacteria > Acidobacteriota > Terriglobia > Bryobacterales > Bryobacteraceae > JAFLBB01. Next base: position 547 of record JBDTVQ010000459.1, read on the forward strand.
TTGAGCGAGACAGAAGCGCTGGAGCTGACCAGTTCCCCGCCCCCCGAGCCGACGCTGCTTCCCCGCTGCGACGAGACGCTGATGCGCGCACGCGGCGAGTGCGTCGACACCAAGGCCGGCCCGCGCATGATCTCGCGCGAGCTGACCATCGTGCAGAAGAATGAGACGGCGCATGTGAGTGTGGTGGGTAAGTTGACCAAGCCACTGATGTATCAGTTCCGGTTGGCGCACGAGTAGGGTATTGTCGGCGATACACTGAGATTGATTGCTCGACTCCCTTCCGACCTGGATAGCCACTTCCTTGACTGGAGATGGGATTTTACCTTCGGAGGCGGACATTCGCGAAATGGGGTCACGAATCGGTCAGCAATTGCCTGATGAGCTTCGACTGTTGCTGATCACGGCGAACCAGCCCGAAGGGTTTGTCGGCAATTCGTACGTTGCCTTTTTCGATGTCGAGGAAATCGTTGGATGTTGGCTCCAGGCAAAGGAATCCGTGCATGATTTTGTTCCTTTCGCGAGTAACGGCAGCGGGGAGTGGTACGGACTCGACTACCGGTCTGCATCCGCACGCTTTGTCCTGATGCCTTCAATTGGGATCGCATGGGACGCGGCGATATTCATCGGGGCCACTTGGGACGAGTTCTGGGAGTCGCTCCAAAAGGGAAGCCTTTTCGGCACAGAGTGAAGCGTGGAGGTACAACCACACCGGTGGACGATCCTACTCGTCATACAATTCAAAAGGGAGTTAGACCCATGAAACGGCAATTTGACGTAGTTCTAGAGCGCGACGAAGAGGGATTCTATGTTGCCTCCGTCCCACAGTTGCGCGGATGCCACACACAAGGGCGTTCGCTGGACGAAGTGATGGAACGGATTCGGGAAGCGATCGAACTATGCCTCGAAGTCGAAGGAAGTCCGAACGAGGCTCTTGAGTTTGTGGGCATTCAACGAATCACCGTAGCGGCATGAGCCGAACCCGACGCGTCACAGGACCTGAATTGATCGCGGCATTGGGTGTCGCGGGTTTCCGAGTTGCGCGGATTCGTGGAAGTCATCATTTTCTCCAGCATGACGATGGACGCTGCACGGTAGTACCGGTTCACAATAACGAGACGCTCGGGCCGGGCCTCACACACAGAATCTTGCGCGATTGCGAGTTGACGGCTGCCGACTTGGTGGATCTCCTTCGCGAACCCTGACTCGATCTTAGCCACAGTACAAGCCTCGTCCGCTGACTCAGGTCTCCGCGAGGCCGTGTGAGCAGGCCTCCCGCGTATCTGAACTGCTTGTGACCGCCTGCGCGATCATATGAGAATGCCGAATCGGATCGGGCGGTTGGGCTTCCTCGCGGTGCGGGCGGGCGCAATGAGTGGCCGTTGCCGGTGTACACGAAGTTTCCGGTGAAAATGGACTTCCCATGAACAGACCTCGTCTCCAGTCGATCGACCTTTTGCGCGGCATCGTCATGGTGATCATGGCGCTCGACCACGTACGCGACTTCTTCCATGCCGACGCGCAACTCTACTCGCCGGAGGACCTGGCGCACACGACGGGGGCGATTTTCTTTACGCGCTGGATTACGCACTTCTGCGCGCCGGTGTTCGTGTTTCTGGCCGGCACGGGGTCGTATCTGGCGCTGCGGCGCCGCAACCGTCCGGGCGAGTTGTCGCGGTTTTTGTGGACGCGCGGGCTGTGGCTGATCTTCGGCGTGGAGATGTTCTTTGTCGCCGCGGCGATCAACTTTCGATGGCCGTTCCAGTTGATCCTGTGGCAGGTGATTTGGGCTATCGGGTGGTCGATGATCGCGCTGGCGGCGTTGATCCATGTACCGTGGCGGACGCTGTTGGCGGGAAGCCTGGCGATGATTGCGCTGCACAATACGTTGGATGGCGTGAAGCCGGAGGCGTTTGGATCGCTCGCGTGGTTGTGGCAGATCCTGCACGTCCCGTTTGCGTTCTTCCCGCTGCCCGGCGGCGTGACCGCGATGCTGCTGTATCCGCTGATTCCGTGGGTGGCGGTGATGAGCGCGGGCTATTGCTTCGGGCGCGTGTACGATCTCGAGCCGGAACGGCGCAGGCGGTTTTTATGGAAGCTGGGCGCGGGACTGACGGTGGGGTTCTTCGCGTTGCGATTCACGAACTGGTATGGCGACCCGAGCCCATGGTCGTGGCAATCGACAACGGAGCTGACGGTGATTTCGTTCTTCCGCGCGACGAAGTATCCGCCGTCGCTTGTATACCTGTTGATGACGCTGGGTCCGGCGATTCTTGTGCTGGCGGCGCTGGACCGGACGGAGGTGAGCGACAGGAATCCGTTCCTCGCATTCGGGCGCGTGCCGATGTTCTATTACCTGCTGCACTTCAACCTGATTCACGCGGTGATGGCGGTGCTGGCCTGGTTCCGCTATGGGCGCATGGACTTTGTGTTTCAGTTGCCGAAGGCGATCAATCCGAACGCGGCGGGCTTCCCGGCTGACTATGGATATTCGCTCGGCGAGACGTACCTGATCTGGATCGGCGTGGTGGCGGTGTTGTATTGGCCATGCCGTTGGTTTGTCGACGTGAAGCGGCGGAACCGGTCGGCGTGGTTGAGTTACTTCTGAATTGTTTTGAACTGTTTCTCCTCACCATACAAGGTGAGCAGCGGATGCTTCACGACGGCGCGGAATTCGTAGGAGTGGCCGGGGGTCAGCGGTGGCGTCGCGACGGTGTACGCACCTGGGGCGGTGCGGCGGACGAGTGATGTCGCGCGCCAGGAGCCCATGCGTTCGGTTAGGTCCATGCCGGTCGTGTCGCGGTACTCAAAGCCGGCTTGGAGTGACGCCGCGTCGCCGAGTGCGGTGATGTTGCCGGTGAGTGTCGCCGTGCGTGGCGTGGCGTTCCAGCGCGCGCCGGTGGATTGCACTCGGGGCGGGGCGAGCGCGGACTTCACATTGGTGAGCTTGATGACGACGGGGTTGGGCCACTTACGGTCGTTGTAGATGCGTTGGGCGCGCATGGCGCGGATGTGCAGGCCGGTGGCGTCCTGCTTCCAGGTGGTTTTGGGAACGACGCCGGGCTGGTATTCGAGCACCTCATCGTTCTGACTAAGGATGGTGGCGGTGGTGTTGGGTGAGGTCTGCACCGAGTGGAGCGTGATGTCCTTCCACTCGCCATACTTCCAGCGCTCTTTCGGCTTGACGATGACGTAGAGCGTCTCGCCATCGGCATCGTCCGGCCCTGACGAGACGGGGACGGCCGGAGCGGCGGGCGAAGCTTGCACCTGTTGAAAACTGTCGGCGGCGGCGCCCTTGCGCTTCTTGGTGAACCAGTAGTCGCCTTCGTTGGTAATGACCCAGGGACGGACGGCGTGGATCGCTTCGCCGTTGATGAACATCCAGAGGGCGATCTCGCGGAGGCGTTCTTCCTGTTCGATGGGGAGTTCGCCGTCGGGCTTGGGACCGATGTTGAGCAGCAGGTTGCCGCCCTTGGCGCGGGTTTCGATGAGCAGCGAGATGAGTTCGCCGCCGGTTTTGTAGACGTCGTTGGTGGGTTTGTATTGCCACTGGGTGCCCGTGGTGATGCAGGCTTCCCAGGCTTCGTCCAGGGGGACGCCGGGAACATACTGCTCGGGCGTTTCGATGGCGCCGCGGGTGACGACGAGGTTGGGCTGAAGCTGCCAGGCGAGTTCCTTGAGGCCTTCGGGAGGGCCGTCGAAGAACATGACATCGATGGGGCCGTAGTTGGTGAGAAGTTCGCGCACCTGGGCGAGGTCGTGCTCCATGAGGCCGGGGTTGTTGGCGGGAAAAACGGAGGGGATGTGGCGATTGATGAGTTTGTTGTTGGTGTGGAGCCACCAGAAGTCATCGGGCGAGAAGTACATACCGGGAGCGATGCCCTGGGCGCGGAACGTGGTCATCAGTTCGGCCGTGATGTCGCGCTGGAACGGCGTGTTCATGATGCCGAAATCCGTGGTTTTGGTGTCGAACATTGTAAAACCCGAATGGTGTTTGGTGGTGAAGACCACGTAACGAATTCCAGCGAGTTTGGCGAGGGCGGCCCAGTCATCGGGGTGGAACTTGCGCGGGTTAAAGGTGCGGGGCAGATCGTTGAAGAAGCGGGCGCGGTAGTCGGGCGAGGCGCCGACGAGGGAGTGGCTGATGACGGAGCCGATTTGGGAATCCAGGCTCCAGTGGATGAACAGGCCGAAGCCCTGATCGCGGAACCATTCGAGGCGTTCCGGTTTGTTGTTGGGAGCTTGAGCGAAACAGAGGGCGGAGGCGAGTAAGAAGGCGAGGGGGCGCATAGGACATGTGTATGATACCCCTTCATGAAGATCCCGAAGTTCCGGTATGTCGTGGCGGCGCTGCTGTTGCTGGCCACGATGATCAACTACGCCGACCGGCTGATGTTGAGCGTGGTGTCGGTGAACATACGGAGCGAGTTCGGGATGACGGAGCAGGACTATGGGCAGGTGATCAGCCTGTTCATGCTGGCTTACGCGAT
>JBDTVQ010000460.1:0-5032 GCA_040007195.1 Acidobacteriota bacterium
GAAAAGATGTCGGAGCGGGGATCGAGCGGCTTGCCCGTGGCCTGTTCGGGCGACATGTAGGCGGCGGTGCCCAGCACGACGCCTTGCGCCGTCAGGAGCGGGGAGCCGGGTTCGCTTTGCGTATCGGTATCGACGATCTCTGTGTTCACCAGACTGGCGCCGGTTTCGGTGAGCTTGGCCAGGCCGAAGTCGAGCACCTTGACGATGCCGCTATCGGTGACGATGATGTTGGCGGGTTTGAGGTCGCGATGAATGATGCCGGTGGCGTGGGCGGCATCCAACGCGGAGGCCACCTGAACGGACAATTTCAGGACCTGCCCGGTGCTGAGGCCGCGGCGGCCGATCAGCTCGTCGAGCGGCTTGCCCTGAACGCGCTCCATTACGATGAAGTCGACGCCATCGATCGCGTTGATTTCGTAGATGGTGATGATGTTGGGATGGTTGAGGGCGGAGGCGGCGCGCGCTTCCTGGGCGAATCGTTTGCGGCGTTCGCGGTCGTGGGGGGTATCGGCTCGTAATACTTTGAGGGCGACGGTACGCCCGAGTTTTAGATCCTTCGCCAGCCACACGACTCCCATGCCGCCCTCGCCGATTTTTTCGAGGACTTCGTAATGGGATAGAGTGCGTCCGACCACTGGGAATGGCCATTGTATCGCGGCGGCGGCGGCCAAATATCGGAGTTATAGCGCCTTTCGTACGATAGTTCGAGCCTTCGGGCGGTTTTCGATGGCCCGGCGGCGGACGATCAGGCACAATACAACAGTTAAAGACGGGAACGGGGAATGCGGCGGATACCGACCAAGTTCATTTACATTTTTGTGGCTTGTCTGCTGCTGTGTACGCTGGCATTTCGCATTGGCAGCGCCTATTACCTGCTGGGCTCCTGGAACGAGGTGAGCTTCGATCCACTCGACGGATTCGAGCTACGCCCAGGCACAAACATTGTGCAGCGGGCGAGCGACCGGGCGAAGTCCGTGGGAATGCACGAGGGCGACCGGGTGACGCACGTGAACGGGCGGCCGCTGCGCGGGATGAAGGACCTTCGATCGCACGATGATCCGGCGGCGGGAGTTACCGTCACAATCCGGCATCTGAGCGGCCGGAGCGAAGACATTCAGGTTCCGCCGGATCCAGACCCGCGGCAATTGTCGACGCTTAGCCGGACGCTGATGAACATATTGATGCTGTTGGCGGTGCCGTGGTTGTGCCTGATTCTCGGATACTGGGCGGTGCTGGTGCGGCCCCGGGATTCGCAGGCGTGGCTGCTGCTGTTGTTGATGCTGTCGTTCCCGCACCTGGTTTTCAGCTCGCACTGGCATTGGCCCGACGGCTGGCGGCAGCTGGCGATTGGGTATCACCAACTCTTCGCGGGACTGATTCCGACGGCACTGGTGCTGTTCGGCATCTACTTTGCCGAGCGGCTGGAACTGGACCGGCGCTTCCCGTGGGTGAAGTGGGTGTTGCTGGCGCCCTCGCTCGCGGCGCTCGGGTTCAACGTGGTGTTCAACCTGGGATCGGCGGAAAATTTTCAGTTCACCGAACCGCTGGCCGGCTTCCGGCGTTCCCTGCAAACCGTTTCCTTTGCTTCGAATTTCGGCGCCTTCTCGCTATTCTTCACCGCCATCGGCATCAAGTGGGGCACTACAAAATCGGCGGACGTGAAGCGCCGTTTGCGCCTATTGTTGTGGGGCACCCAAGTGTCTTGCGCACCGCTCAGCATCCTATTCATCGCATCGTTCGTCACCGGTAAGCCGATGCACGAACTGTTGCCGTGGAGCGCACTGGTGGTCGCCCTGTCGATGCTGTTCTTTTTCCCGGTGACGATCACCTACGTGATCATCGTGCATCGCGCGCTGGACGTTCGCGTGGTGCTGCGGCAAGGGATTCAATACACGATGGTGCGAGGCGGCGCGGTGATCTTCGGCGTGGTGTTGTCGACGACGGTGCTGCTGGGGTCGATTCTCTATGCCCTCAATGCGAACATGAACCGGCCGCGGAAGGTGTTAGTGATCGTTCTGGGTTTCGCGGTGGTGCTGTTGCTGCAACGGCTGCGGCAGAGGCTGGCCCACTGGATTGACCGGCAGTTCTTTCGCGAGGCCTACGACGCCGAACGCGTGCTGAGCGATTTGAGCGAGCAGGTGCGGACGATCGTGGATCCGAATTCGCTCCTGCAGACGGTTTCCGAGCGTATTTCCGAGACGCTGTACGTACCGCGCGTAGCGTTTTTTCTGCCTGCCGGGGGGCCGTTTCGCGCGGCGTTTTCGTTGGGATATGAGTCGCGGCCCGAGGTTTCGTTTCCGGCCGAGAGCGGCACGGTACGGCACATCGAGGAGCACACGGCTCCGGCGCAGGTGTATCTGGACGACCAAAAATCGTGGGTCTATCAGGACCCGCGGATGAGCGCCGAAGAGCGGGAGTGGCTGCTGCAACTGCAGTCGCAGTTGTTGTTGCCCCTGGCGGTGAAGGACAAGCTGCTGGGCTTCTTGAGCCTTGGGCAAAAGAAGAGCGAGGAACCGTTCTCGGGGTCCGATATTCGCTTGCTGAGTTCGGTTGCGGCGCAGACGGGGATGGCGCTGGAGAACTCGCAACTGACGGCTGAGATCGCGAGTGAGGCGGCCAAGCGCGAGCGGATGAATCGCGAGATTGAGATTGCGCGCGAGGTGCAGGAGCGGCTGTTCCCGCAGAAGCTGCCAAAGATCGACGGGCTCGATTGCGGGGGCGGGTGCAGGCCGGCGTTGGGCGTGGGCGGAGACTACTACGACTTTCTCGCGCTGCCGGGCGGGCGGCTGGGCGTGGTGATCGGCGATGTGTCGGGCAAGGGTATTGCTGCGGCGTTGCTGATGGCGAGTTTGCAGGCGTCGGTGCGCGGACAGAGCATGCGGGGCGAGGCGGACCTGGCGCAATTGATCGGCAATGTGAACGCGTTGATCTACGAGGCATCGACGGCGAGCCGCTATGCCACGCTTTTTTATGCCGAGCTCGATCCAGTGACGCGGCGCTTGGACTATGTGAACGCGGGGCACAATCCACCGCTGCTGGTGCGCGATGGGACGGCGATTCATTTGGACGTAGGCGGGACGGTGGTGGGGCTGCTGCCGCGCTATCCGTATCAGCAGGGGACCATCTCGCTGCAGCCGGGCGACGTGCTGGTGGCGTTCACCGACGGCATCAGCGAGGCGATGAACAGTGCGGACGAGGAGTGGGGTGAAGAGGAATTGTTGAAGGCGATTCGGGCGTGCCAGAACCTTCCCGCACAGGAGATGATTCCGGAGTTGCTGAAGAATGCCGATGCGTTTGTGAACGGCGCGCCGCAGCATGACGATATGACGCTGGTGATTGTGAAACTGCGGTAGAGGCCGGAGTGCTCACCGGGACGCATGTGGGAAAACCGAATCACCCTTCATTACGGTGGCGAATGGACTGACTGCGCGTTCGACGCCACCCAGGTAATTTCGGCACTTCTGGTCTGGGGATAGTTCACAGCGGTCAGATTGTCTCTGAGCATCGTCGTCCTCGATACTAATGGCATGACCACTTCCGAGCGGTGGACCGTGGTGATCGAGGACGCCTGTGCCGAGCCGGATCCAGCGCATTCCAACCGACTGATCACGAGACTTCACTACCTGCTCTCCGAGGCGCTCGCTGACGCTTTGGGCCGCGAGGGTGGGCCGAACTTTCATTCGTGGGCCGTTTGGGGCTCGCGGAAGGCCGGCGTGACCATCCGGCAGGAGGACCTCGACGGCGCGATCCAAAACGCAACCGTGGCAGCGGGCGTCGTGGGGAGCGTGGTCGGGGCAGCAGCGGGAGTTTTCGCAGGTCGCTGGTTAGGCTGGCCGTCCGACTACTTCGCGATACCACTTGGGGCCGGGATTGGGGCGCTGACGGGCGGCTGGACAGGAAAGTTGATCGCGATTTGGAGCCGTGCCAAGGCGTCGAAGCTCGTGCTGGAGGGCAACCGAACGGTAGTTCAAGACATTGGCACACAGTCAGCACGGTTTCTAGAGTTACTCGAAAACGGCGCCTCGAGCGAGGATCGAGCGGTATTCTTCGCGGGTTTGCGCTTGGGCCCGACCGAGCGGCACGGCCAGGATCGGCTCGCCTCGGCGTTTCGCTCTTACCTAGTGGCGTACGACTCGGGCGACCTGGAGTCGAAGCGCGCGGCGATGATTGCGGGTAACTGTGAGATCGTCTACCACGAGCACATTCGGCTGGAGCCGTACATTAGGGGCGCAATGCCTTTGATCGTGCGGCGCTGCGCAACACAAAGGATGATGACCTATGAGATCGGGGATACGGCATTAAGGGTCGGCGAAGACCTTCCGGGAGTCGCACCGCCGACGGCGGCGAAGAACTGGGCGAAGATCGAGGATCGCATGCGCTACGTCTTCGCGCTCTTCCGAAAGTTCCATGCCGCGCCGGAAGTATTCTCCAAGCCCGATTCACCAGAGTACCTGTCGCGAGTGGGGAAATCTGGCCATTCTTTGGGCTGAGCGAAAAATCGCTAGCGATAGCCGTATCCGGGAAGACCGGTTGGATCACGCGCGCTTGTGCGGCAGGTCACCCACGCAAGAATTGCAAAGTGACGTACGGCGACTTCGAGACCGGCGAGCCGGGTGAGTACTTGCGTTTGAGCCAAGCGGGGAGGCTCTTCATACGGTCGAGCTTGTTGCGGGTTTCCCACTTCAGTTCTGTGGGTATCGCGAACGGCGCGCCGCAGCATGACGATATGACGCTGGTGATTGTCAAACTCCAGTAACCGTCTATGTGATACACGTGTAGCGATGACACTGTCACGCGCCGCTCTCCCTCTCACCCTTTTGACGACCTGCATTCTGGCGCAAACACCCGCTCCTGAATACAAGATTTACGCCGGCAGCACGCATGCGCATACGTCGTATACGTGGTCGCATGGCGCCCATTTGAACACGAACAACTGCGCCGGCATTATGGTTTACGCGCCAGAGAAGGACTCGCCGAGTGTGTCGTCTTGGGCGCAAGGCTACAAGAAGGGGGAAGGCTGTCCGGGAATCTT
>JBDTVQ010000461.1:0-4972 GCA_040007195.1 Acidobacteriota bacterium
AGGTGACGGCTTTTTGCTAGGGGTTGTTGGTGAGATTTGCGGGCTAGCGCGGTGTACTTCATCCCACGGTGCTGAGCCCGTTATCCTTCGGATTCGCTTCGATCGTCACGTCCTTGAACTCATCGAACAGGCCGGCGTTATGCATCTGCCACGCGATCGGGCCCACCTTGCCTGCGGTCGAGTCCTCGAAGCGTAGCACCTCAACGGCCTTGCTCCCGATTGGCTGCGCGACGGCCATTCGCGCGGTGCCTTTCGACGCATCGGCGACAATCTCGACGCAGCTCCATTCGTGCGGGTCATAGCCCGGATTCACGAGCCGTGTGAACAAGTCGCCGCCATTGTTATTCTTCCCTGGACGGTAATCCCAACGCCCGCCGTTTGGAGGCTGAAACTGAATGCCCGCCAGCGCGTCCACGGCTCGCTCGCCCGCGGGCGGCCGTGTTCCGTAGATGATGACGCAGGCCTGATGGTCCGGATTTCCCGACACGTGCCGCATGGTGAACAGCAGCCGGAATCGTTCGCAATCCTTCTCCGTGTAAATCACGCCGCGCCCCGAGCCCGTGCTCGCCATCGCTCCATCTTTCACCACCCAGCCTGGTCCGGACCACTGGTGCAGCTCACTTGCATACGCGTCTTCCAGCAGCATCTTGTTCAGGCGCGCCGCGTCCGTTTGCTTCCGCTTCAACAGGCGGGCGGTCTCCGGCCGCAAGGTGACGCCCCGGAACCGGGCCTCGTCATAGATCGACGGTCCGGCTAGGATCTGCGTCACCTCCTTGGCAATTACGCGGGCCACCGCGGAGTTTGCGGCCTTCGTAGTGTCGCCCGTGGCGATATACGCGGCTGCGGCATCCTTCACCGAATCCTGCATGCGCCCGCGCAGGTACACGGTAACCGCGTCGGAGCCGCTGGTGATCTTTCTCGCAAATGCCATCACGTCGGAAATGTCGGCGTAGGGCAGCGTGGTGGCGGCAATTTCGACTTGAATCCACCCATTGAGCGTCTTGCCGTCGAACAGGCGCACCGGGCCGCTCCCTGCCCCCATCGCCGTGCCGGCCGCGCCCAGCGCACCCATCTTCAATAATGCTCTCCGGCTTGGCGCTGCCCGTAACAAAATCCCGCTCTCACTTCTCATCCCGTCAGGATAAGCTGGAAATTCGGAGAACTGCCGGTGAGCAAAATCACGCAACGAATCAGCCCATTTTTGTGGTTCGACACCCAGGCTGAAGAGGCCGTGAACTTCTATACCTCGATCTTTGAAGACTCCAAAATCGTGAGCATCATGCGCTGCGGCGATGCCGGCCCAGGCCCCAAAGGCAGTGTTCTGACGATCGCTTTTCAGCTCGCCGGACAACAGTTTGTCGCGCTCAACGGTGGCCCGCACGTTAAATTCAACGATGGCGTCTCGTTCGTCGTCAACTGCGAGACACAAGAAGAGGTCGACCGCTATTGGGACCTTTTGACAGCGGGCGGCCAGGTCGTCGAATGCGGCTGGCTCAAGGACAAGTTCGGCCTTTCCTGGCAGGTGACCCCTACCGTTCTCATCGAGATGATTCACGACCCGGACACTGCGCGCGCCGATCGCGTCATGAAAGCGATGATGCAGATGAAGAAGCTGGAAATCGCGCCACTCCAGCGTGCCTATCAGGGGTGAGGCGCGTCGTCGTCCCAGAAACGCTGAACTGCCCGCTCCCACTCGTCTTTCGCCAGCCGGTGTAAGTTCTGGTGCTTCAATCCGGCAAATTCGACGGTTTCCACGCCGGCCGCCCGTGCGACGTCGCGTACCTGAGCAAGCGGCGAATAGAGGTCGCGCGCGCCAGCAAGTAGCAGCAAGCGGCCGGGCAATTTCGTCACCGCTTCCAATGGGTCTGGCCCTGGCGATTCACGCTCCAGCCGCCGCAGGTACGCCCGCGCTACGGGGAAGCTGAGCGGCGTCAGCCAGCGCCGGGCCCGCTCCATTACGGCGTCTTCCAGGCGGCGATAGGGCAATTCCAGAATCAGCCGTTTGAAGCGGCCCGCAGACTGGCTCATCACGCCCGCCGACGCGCCCAGCGACACACCGCAGAACGAGATCGCCTCACCTGGCAGTTCGTCGTCCAGGAACTTCACGGCCTCGTCCACGTCGGCCGCCTCCAGCCGCCCGAAGGCCACGGGGCCCCAATCGCTCTCGCCATGCGCGCGAAAATCGAAAAGCATGACGGAGCACCCGCGCCCGCGGAACCATTCGGCTCGTGAGGCCATCTGCCAGCGGTTTTCGCCGAGCCCATGGGCCAGCAGCCAGACCCCGCGGCCCGGTTCCCCCCGCACCAGCAGGCAGGAGAGTTTTCGCCCCTCGCTTTCCACCCACACATGCTCCGGATCGAGGCCCGCGAACGCTCCGGGCCGCCGCGTGGCCGCCTGCATGGCCGCGCTTTTTCGCAGGCGCAGGTACGCCGTTACGGCCGCTCCGACCGCGCCTGCAAATAAATCACTCACCGCCCGCATCGCCACTGAGATAGAATCTCACTTCCCACTTTCCAATTCCGGCAAAGGAGATTTCGAATGATCCGCAAACACCTTTTGTTCCTGGCCGCCACGCTCGCAGCGAGCACGGCCTTGAACGCACAGGTCCTGAAAGTCCTCACCAGTGGCCAGACCCCCGAGGTGATCGCGGACTGGCAGTCTGCCTCCAACAAGGTCAAGGTGGTCAACGTGCCGGCCGACAAGGTGCTGGCCGAGATTGCCGATGCCGACGCGTATGTCGGTGTCATCAAGCCGGAGGAAGTCGTTGCCGGCAAGAAGCTGAAATGGGTGCAGATCACCAGCGCCGGCGTGGAGAACGTGCTTCATAAATCTGGCTCCACCGCCCTGCGCGATTCCAACATCATCGTCACCAACAACCAGATTGTGCAGGGGCCCGAGATCGCCGATCATGCTCTGGCGATGTTGCTTTACTTCTCGCGCAGGCTGAACGTTTATTCGGCCGACCGGCTTACGGAGAACTGGCGCCGCGGCGCTTTCGAAGGCATCGAGCTGCGCGGAAAAAACGCGGTCGTGATTGGCCTCGGCGGCATCGGCCAGCAGATTTCCCAGCGCGCCTGGGGCTTCGGCATGAACGTGGTGGGCGTCGATCCGGAAGATATCCCGATGTCGCCGTTCTGGCAGAAAGTCGTGAAGCCCGACCAGCTCAACGAAGTGATTCCCAATGCCGATGTGGTCTTCATTTCCGCGCCGCACACCGAGATGTCGCACAAGATGATGGGGCCCGCGCAGTTTGAGCTGATGAAGAAGGATTCCTACTTTATCGCCGTTTCGCGTGGCGGAATCTACGACCTTCCTTCGTTGATCAAGGCGCTCGATTCGGGAAAGCTTGCCGGCGCTGGCGTGGACGTCACCGATCCCGAACCGCTGCCCAAAGGCAACGCGCTTTGGAAGTTTCCGAATGCGATCATCACGCCCCATATCGCCGGCCGCAGCGACAAGGACCGTGCCCGTATGTTGGGTACAGTGAAAGAGAACATCAAGCGTTTTGCCGACGGCAAGCCGCTGATTAACGTTGTGGACAAGAAGAAGGGTTACTAACGCAAAGGGGCGCTCATGGTCCAACTCAAAGTTAACGGCGTCGACCGCCAGTTCGACGGATCGCCGGAGATGCCACTGCTGTGGTATCTCCGCGACGTGCTCAAACTCACGGGTACCAAGTTCGGCTGCGGACAAGGCTTGTGCGGAGCCTGTACCGTCCATATCAACGGCACGGCCATGCGCAGTTGCATCACGCCGCTCAAGGCCGCGGCAGGCAAGTCGATCACAACGATTGAGGGGCTGAGCGCCAACGGCGACCATCCGGTACAGAAAGCCTGGAAGGACGCCAACGTTCCCCAGTGCGGCTACTGCCAGAGCGGCCAGATCATGCAGGCCGCTTCGATGTTGAAGCAGACGCCGAAGCCAACCGATTCCCAGGTGGATTCCGCCATGCGCGGCAACATCTGCCGTTGCGGCACCTATCAACGCATCCGTACCGCCATTCAAATGGCCGCGAAGGTGATGGCATGATCGTCCACGACCGCATTCAACGTGTCTCGCGCCGGGGCTTCCTGGAAGGTGTGTTCTCGGCGGGCGCGCTGATTATTGGCGCCACGCCCGCGGCGCTGCTGGCGGGCGAGGCCGACAACGCGGCCTGGCATCCCAGCGTTTATCTGGGGCTGCAGAAGGACGGCACCCTGATCATCGTTGCCCACCGTTCCGAGATGGGCACGGGCATTCGCAGTGTGCTGCCGGTGATCGTGGCCGATGAGATCGAGGCCGACTGGTCGAAGGTGAAAATCGAACAGGCCATCGGCGATGAAAAATACGGATCGCAAAATACCGACGGCTCCTGCTCGATTCGCGATTTCGCCGAAGCGATGCACAACGCCGGTGCATCGGCGCGCATGGTGCTGGAGCAGGCAGCGGCGAAGCAGTGGGGCGTCCCTGTAGCGCAATGCAAGGCCGAGAATCACTTTATCGTTGGACCGGGTGGAAAGAAAGCCGGCTACGGCGAACTCGTCGAAGCCGCGGCCAAGCTGCCGCTGCCCAAGCCCGCCGATGTGAAACTCAAGGACCCTGCCGCCTACCGCTTCATCGGCAAGGAACTCCCGACCATTGACCGCGACGACATTGTCGTGGGCAAAGGCACGTTCGGATACGACGCGGCGATGCCGGGCATGGTGTACGCCACGGTCGAACGTCCGCCCGTGATGGGGGCGACGCTGAAGTCCTTCGACGACACGGAAGCGAAGAAGGTCCCCGGCGTCTCGCAAACGGTGAAGCTCGATGGCCTGACGCAGCCCTATCTGTTCCAGGCGCTCGGCGGCGTGGCCGTGATCGCCGACAATACGTGGTCCGCTCTGGAAGGGCGCAAGAAATTGAAGACCGAATGGGATGCCGGCTCCCACGCGGCGTACGATTCGGAGACCTACAAAACAACGCTACTCGATGCCGCGCGCAAGCCGCAGAA
>JBDTVQ010000462.1:0-4929 GCA_040007195.1 Acidobacteriota bacterium
CTGATTTCGCCTGCTGCCAAGAGAAAACACAAGGAATAACCATGAGTTCCAAAGACGTCAAACCGAAACAGCGGCTTGGTCAGGCCGCCGAAGGCAAGGCTAAGAAGATCGTTACGTGGGTCATCACGGCTCTGGTGTGCGGGGGCGGTGCTTATGCCGCCTATCGCTACACAGGCACAACCACGGTCGAAGTGCCGGTTGCGAAAGTACGCAAGGGCGAATTCGTAATCAGCGTCAAAACACGCGGCGAAGTGAAGAGCGTCAACTCGGTTCTCATCTCGGCGCCTCAGGTTCCCGAACAGAAAATTGTCACCTTGGCCGAGTCGGGCAAGCCCGTCAAGAAGGGCGATGTCATCGTCGAATTCGACGCCGCCTCCCAAGAGCAGTATTACCTGGACCGCAGCACCAACGTCCGCACGGTCGACAGCGAAATCGTTCAACTCGTGGCCTCGCACCGCATCACCAACGAGATGGACGGCATGAACCAGATGACCTCGGAATACAACGTACAGCGCACCGAGTTGGAGGCGAGCAAGGCCGAAGTGGTTAGTGAAATCGAAGGCGCCAAGAACCGCATCGACGTCGGTATCAGCAAGGGTGAGTTGAGCCAGGTGAACACCACCATTGGCTCGCACAAAGTCGCCCAGGGCGCCGATCTCGAGCGCCTGGGCCAGAAGAAAGACAAGACGCTCCGCGATCTGGAACGCGCCAAAGGCTACCTGTCGAAGATGGTCATCCGCGCGCCCATCGACGGCATTGTCAACATCATGCCCAACTTCCGCGCGTCGGGTTCGTTTGGCTCCACGCCGCCTCCGTTCCGCGAAGGCGATCGCGCCTGGACGGGCGCTGCGATTGCCGAGATTCCCGATCTCTCCTCCATGCGCATTGAGCTGAAGCTCGACGAAGTGGACCGCGGCAAACTGAAACTCGGGCAGAAGGTGCGCATCCGCGTCGACGCCCTGCCGGAGAAAGAGTTCATGGCCGAGCTCGATTGGATCAGCCCCATCGCCGCCATCACCTGGCGCGGCATGGGTCTCACCGAGAAAACCTTTCCCGCGCGCGCCACTCTGACCTCGGTCGACCCCCGCATGCGTCCCGGCATGAGCGGCAGCGCCGAAGTCGTCATCGAAAGCCAGCCCGGCGTACTGCTGATCCCTTCGCGGTCGAGCTTCGTACATAACGGCAAGCCGGCCGTCTATGTGCAACGCGGCTCGAACTTCTCCATTCGTCCGATCCAAGTCGGCAGGCGCAATGAGACAGACATCGTTGTGTTGAACGGGTTGAAGGAAGGCGAGCAGGTGACGCTTGAGAATCCGGCCGAAGCGTTGAAGAGGGCCAAAAAGCTGTAGCGCCCCGAACGCCGCTTCGAGCCAAGGAATATTGCAATGAAGAAACTCCTTATCAGACTTCTGATCGTGGGCCTGCTGGGCATCGCCGCCTGGGGCGGCTACACGGTAGTGAAGACGATTCCTCAACAGAAGGTGGCGTCGCTGCCCACCGCCAAGGTGCGGCAAGGCGACGTGATTGTACGCACGTACGCGCGCGGGGAATTGCGCGCCGTCCGTTCTGCCACGCTCACCGCTCCCAATCTGTTCGGCACCATTCAGGTAACCCGCTTGGCCGCGCTCGGCGCTCTCTCGAAAGAGAAGGATCTTATCGCCGAGTTCGACGACTCCGAGCTGCAATCGCGCCTCGAAGAAAAGCAGTTGGAGATCGACCAGGTTGACGAGCAACTGAAGAAATCGCAGGCCGATTTGGCCATTCGCAACAACCAGGATCAGGTGGAACTGCTACGCACTCGCTACTCCGTTCGCCGCGCCGAACTGGAAGTGAAACGCAACGAAATCATCTCGCAAATCGACGCCAAGAAGAACCTGCTCAACCTTGAAGAGGCGAAGCGCCGTCTGACGCAGCTCGAAAGCGACATCAAGAGCCGCCGCGAGCAGGCGCAAGCCGAGCTGGCCGTCCTGAAAGAGCGCAAGAACAAGGCACTGCTCGAACTGAATCGCGAGCGCATGCGCCTGAACCAGGTGAAACTCCTGGCGCCGATGAGCGGCCTGGTGGCCATCCGCCAGACGCGGCCCACATTCTTTATGCCTGGTATGCAGCTGCCGGACATCCGCGAAGGCGATCAGCTCCAGGCCGGAATGCCCGTGGCCGACATCCTCGATTTGTCCGAGCTCGAAGTCATCGCCCGCGTCGGCGAACTCGATCGCGCTAACCTTCACGAGGGTCAAGACGTTGTTATGACGATGGACGCGCTCGCCGAAAAGAAGCTCTCCGGCAAGATCAAGTCCATGTCCGGCACGGCCAGCGCGAATATCTTCTCGAGCGACCCGGCCAAGAAGTTCGACGTATTGTTCTCGATCGATATGCCGCAGCTGCTCAGCGCGCTCGGCGCAAACAAAGATCAAATCGCCCGCATCATGGCGCAAGCCGAGGCGAATCGCAAACGCGCTCCGGCCGGCAACGGCCCCAGCCTCCTGTCGGCCTTGGGTGGCGGCATGATGATGGGCGGAGCCCCCGGTGGCGCAGGCGGTCCCGGCGGCGGTGGCAACATGGTGATGGGCGGCGGCGCTCCCGGTGGTGGTGGCCCAGGCGGCGCTCCCGGTGGACCTCCTCAGGCCATGATTCAGATCCGGCCGGGCGGCGGGGCCGGTGGCCCTGGTGGTGCCGGCGGGGCTGGTGGTGCTGGTGGCGGTGCAGCCAGCACGATGACCTCCGAGCAGCGCATCAAGATGCGCGAAATCATGCAGAAGGCTCTCGACGGCAAGAGTATGCAGGACCTGACTCCCGAAGAGCGCACGACTGTCATGGCGAAGGTCCAGGAAGAATTGAAAAAGGCCGGTATCACGGCTCCGGCAGGCATGGGCCGTGGCGGTAATCGCGGCGGCGAACAAAAGGGCGGCGAACAGTCCGCTCAAGCCGGTGGAGCTCCCGGCGGCCCCGGTGGCGCTGGCGGTGGACGCCGTGGCGGGGGTCCTGGTGGTCCTGGCGGCATGCCAATGATGGGTGGTGGCGGCGGTCAACGCTACAACCAGGCCGACATGGACAACGCAAAGCTGCCTCCTCCTCCTGAGGAAGACAACCAACTCGACGTGCTCCTCCGTCCTGGCTTGCTCGCCGACGTGGAAATCATCGTCGAAAAGATTCCGAACGCAATCAACGTTCCCGCGCAGGCAATTTTCCAGAAGGACAACAAGATGGTTGTCTACGTAAAAGAGAATGGGAAGTTCGTGCCGCGTGAAATCGTCATCAAGAAGCGCAGTGAAAACGTGTTTGTGATCGAATCCGGCGTGAAACCGGGCGAAGAGATCGCCATGGCCGATCCCGAGGCCAAGCCCGGCGACAAGAAGAAAGATGGCAAGGGCGGTGGCGGTGCCATGGGTAACTTGCCCGGCGGAAAGAAGGGATAAGCGGGCATGTCAGTATTCTCCGGAATCGGACCAGAACTTTACATGGGGCTTTCGAGCCTCCTCGTCCACAAGCTGCGCAGCTTGCTTACCATGCTCGGCATGATCTTCGGCGTCGGCGCCGTGGTCGCCATGCTCTCCATTACGGCCGGCGCGCAGAAGGATATTCTCTCCTCCATCGACCTGCTCGGCGTGAACAACATCCTGCTCGAAGCGAAAGAGGCCGTCGACCGCAACGAACTGCAAGCCCGGCGCCTCATCTCGCCCGGCCTCACGTTCCGTGATTTTCGTGCCATCGCCGAAAACGTGGGGGGCATTCAAGCGATCACGCCCCGCAAGCGGTTCAAGCCGCAAAAGGTTCTGCCAAAGACTGCCAACGAAGCACCGCAGCTCATCGGCGTCGAACCAAGCTATTTGGAAATCCAAAGCCTGAAGATCGTCGAAGGCCGCTTCTTCACTGAGGAGGAGAACCGCGACTCCATCCCCGTCTGCGTCCTCGGCGAATCGGCGAAGGTGAACCTGCTCGGCTACGACAGCGCCGTCGGCAAATACGTGAAGGTCAATGACACCTGGCTCCAGGTGATCGGCGTTCTCGCCCCGCAGGCCTCGGCCGACACCGAAGTTGAGGGTTTGGAAGTTATCAATCGGAACAATCTCATCATTTCTCCGTTAAACACTGTGATGCGCCGTTTCGAGGACAACAACAGCTACCTCAAGGACGAAATCGACGGCATTTACATCAAGGTGAAAGAGGGCACCGACTCCATCGAAACAGCCGGCGTCGTCACCGCCATTCTCACCGCTACCCACAAGGACGCGGGTGATTTCACCGTAGTCGTGCCCGCGGGCCTGCTCGAACAGCGCCGCCGCACTCTGGGCATCTTCAACATCGTCATGATCTGCATCGCCGGCATCTCGCTTCTGGTCGGCGGCATTGGAATCATGAACATCATGCTCGCCACTGTTCTCGAACGTACGCGTGAAATCGGCATCCGCCGCGCCATCGGCGCCAAGCAGGCCGACATCATTCGACAGTTCCTGACGGAAGCGGTGCTCATTTCCATCGTCGGCGGACTCATTGGAATCGCTTTCGGATTCAGCCTTTCGTGGATCATTGCCACCGCCGCGGGTTGGTCGACCGTAGTCACCACTACGTCCATCGCCGTCGCCTTCACCGTGTCTGTGGGAATCGGCCTCCTGTTCGGCATCTACCCGGCCATGCAAGCCGCAAAGCTCGACCCAATTGAAGCGATACGTTACGAATAATACTCTCGGAAGTCTAAACGGTACATAACAGGATGCGTCTTTTCCTTTCACTCATGGTTCTCATGGCTGCGGGCGCCGCGGCTCAAGAGATGCAATTCACGCCGGGTTCGTCTAAGTATCTCGACGCCCCCCGATTCCCGTCCGGCTCGTGGCTCCGGCAACACTTCGACAAGCCCGTTCCCCACGTGGAACTGCATCCGCCGACTCGGCTGGGGGACTTCGTCGTCGACAGCAAGCTGGAGCTCTCGCT
>JBDTVQ010000463.1:0-4919 GCA_040007195.1 Acidobacteriota bacterium
CTACACCACCGGTTCCAAAATCGGCTCCGCCATCGCCGCCCCCGTCACCGCCGCGCTGATCTATCACTACAGTTGGCGCGGCATGTTCCTCATCCTCGGCGTCGGCTGCCTCATCTGGCTCATTCCGTGGCAATCGGCCGCCCCCAACGACTGGCACGATGGCCGCCGCGCCCTCCAAAACAACGACGAAGCCCCGCCCCTCTCCTTCGCCGACATCCTCCGCTCCCCCGCCATCTGGGGCATCATCATCGGTGCTTTCTGCTACAGCTACTTCTACATGTTTTATATGACGTGGCTGCCCGCCTACTTCCTCGAACAACGCCACCTGTCCCTGCAAACCATGGCCATCTATTCCGGAGCCAGCTTCGCCGGAATGGCCCTCGTCGCCGCGCCCGCCGGCTGGCTCTCCGACCGCCTCATCGCCAAAGGCGGCGACCCCGTCACCATCCGCCGCCGCTTCACCATCATCGGCATGCTATTCGGCTGCAGCGAAATCATCGGCGCCTTCTCCCAATCGAACGCAACAGCGCTCTTCTTCGCCGTCATCGCCCTCGCCGGACTCGGCTTCACCACCGCCAACTACTGGGCCCTCACCCAGGCCCTCGTCCCCCAAAACTCCATCGGCCGCGTCATCGGAATTCAAAACTGCGCCAATAGCGTCTCCGGCATCGTCGCCTCCATCCTCACCGGTTGGCTAAAAGAGGTCACCGGCAGCTACGAAGCCCCCATGGTCGCAATGGTCGTGTTTCTGTTGATCGGAGTGGTCGCCTACCGAACTCTCGCGCAAGAGCGCTATCGGCCCGTCGCCGCCAGCTAGCGGTTCACAATGCTCGCCAGCGTGGAACAAAACCTTCAGGATCGTGTCGGGGTGCGTCTCAGTGATCCGCTCAACCGTGCGAATAGAAGAGCAGTCCTCCACGAGCTATAAGAGGACGAGGACGATCCTGTCGGTGGGGAGATTGAAACCTTTAATACGGCTATGGGAGCGGCGCTAGTGGTGCGATTACAGTCCATGCAGCGCGGAAGCGTTGGCTACCGTTCCGGCTCTTCCCGAACCGCTTGCACCCGACTTTGCAACCAAGGCTTTCCATATAAGCAGTATACGAGTAGCGCTTGCTATTTGCCGCCGCACGCTTCCACCATATTCTATATAAATGGGGGTTTACTTGTTGATCGTTGGAAACTACAATGAAGGCAAGCGGGCACAGTGACCGACTGGGCCCCGTACCCGCTTGCACGTTGACTAACTAACTATGGTGGCTCGATAAACGTCACCTCCTTTCTGAACGCTCAGCGTTGGCGCGCTGGGCGTTCGGCGTTTTTGTGCGGTAAGCAATCCATCCCCTGCCACGGGGAGCGCTTTGCCGCCCACTCTTGCGAGATCGTTCTACCGCGCGTGCCATTTCCCGTCGCGGCTTTCAAAGAGATCTTTGCATTGGCTTAAAAGTGATCCAACCGTCCCCGCCGGGAAACCGGTTGCTTCGATCACCTCACCTCGACCCGCCGGCCCGTGGTCTTTGAGCCATTGGTGAATGACGATCTTTCGGGACGCGCCCTTTGGCTCGCCCGAGAGGGACTTAATATTCCCCGTCCCGTTGACGGCTTCAACAAGGAGTAGCGCAGGGGAAGCGGTTTCAGGACCGTTCGCTCCGAATTCCTCAAGTATTAGGCGTTTGATCTCCTGAAGTTTCCCGATGCGCTTGTCCAGCCTGTCGATCATCTGGCGAGTATCGCTATCCATATCGCAGATGGTAGCACAAGCCAATTCTGAGCGCTATGTCGATCGGATGCTAGCGCTAGTGGGGCTCCAAACGGACTGTTTCTTTGGTCTTCCACCCGCTCGAGTTTTGCGCTTAACGGCAATCTGACGATAATAGTCCGGCCTGCGCTCTGCCGTCTTAAGCCCGCCACGCTTGCCTAGTTCTGCGGCTGGCGTTCGCGGTGTAGCAATCAGATCGTTAGCGAGATGTAGCGCGGTGTTGAGCAACTCAACAGGGCGTGCCGCGCGACCCTGGCGTAGCTTTGTCGTTTGAGACGCCTGCAAGAAGCGCACCCCATCGGGTATTTCTGCTGATCCTGCAAGCATGCAAGCCGCAACATTCAGCAACAATGAAACAGAGTGCCTACACTGTCACCATATGATTCTCTGGAGCAAGGCGGAGCTTTGGCCGGAAAGTGTGACTCGAAGTCGCTTCCCGCAATTCTTTACAAAATAGTTGAGTCCTTCATCAACGCAGGATCAGGACACTACCCACCCGATCCATAGGCACCTGCGGCATCGACCAACTGAACAAAATCAAATCGAATCGCTCTTTCCCGAAATCAAAGTCTGCGTCACGAACTGCGGATGTCTTCAGCACCAGTCCCAAACCCTTCGCCCGCTTCTGGGCCAGCGCGATGGCAGCCTCGGACTGGTCAAAGCCCCACACCTCCCAACCCCGTTGTGCCAGATAAATCGCGTTCCGCCCCTCACCCATTGCGTAGTCAAGCGCGACACCGGGAGTTCGCCCACCGGTCATCTGCATAAGAAAAGCATTGGGAGCTTGGTTGAATTCAGGGTCTGAACCGGTGTAGATCCGGTTCCACATATCGATTTCCAGCGCCTGACGTTCGGTCTCGATCAGCCCCAAGCGGCGCCTGATCTCGCTCTCCTGGATTCCCCCGGCCCGAAGGCTCGCTGCGTACTTCTCCAGGATCTCCGCGTCCGTCACCGCCGGGTTTTCAGCCCGCACCTGGGGTGTAAAGACGTTCCGAAACTCAGGGAAGAATGCGAACTCCGGCTTCTGACCCCATCCAGCGAAGCAAAGATCGCGCCCAGTATCAAAACGTTCACCGTGGAGATCACGCGAGTGTGGATGCACCACCCGTTCGCCCCGTTTCGCCACCGTCCACATCAGTCGCTGCAAGCATTTCGTTATCGGCGTGAATCCGCGTCCATCCGCGGCCAAACTATCTTCCTGCCTAAACCCGACTCGCAACCCCATCCGCCACGCTAGCCGCAATCGCCGCCGCCAACGCCTCAATATCGGCCTCGCTATGCGCCGCCGAAATTGAACACTGCTTCGTCGGCAGCGGAAACACGTAAATGCCCAGCTCAATCAACTCCTGCCGCAGCCGCGCATCAGCCTCGAAGTCGTGATTCTCCGCCAGGTCGTGCCAGTCCACCGGCGCATGATCCATAAAGTACAGGCTGAACGCCGAACCGATCCGCGAAACATACCACGACCGCTCCGCCGCCGCCAGCCGCTCACACAGCATCGTCTCCAGCATGCTCCCCAGCGCTTCCAGCCGCCGGTACACCGCCCCGCCATCGCGCAACAGCCGCTCCAACGTCGCCACCGCCGCCGCCGTCGGCACCGGATGCGCGTTGTACGTCCCGGCCAGCAGCACCCGCCGCCGTGCGTCGGAATGGACAAACAGATCCATCAGATCTTTCCGTCCGCCGAGCGCCGCCATCGGATACCCGTTCGCAATCGCCTTCCCATACACGGCCACGTCCGGCCTCACGCCGCTCGCCGCTGCCATGCCCCCGAACCCGTGCCGGAAACCCGTCTTCACTTCATCGAAAATCAGAACGAACCCATACTGATCGGCCAGCTTCCGCAAGCCTTGCAGATAACCAGGCGCCGGCGGCACAATGCCGACATTCTGCAGCGCCGGCTCGGTAATCAGCGCCGCCACTCCATACTTGCGGCACATGTTCTCCACCGCATCCAGATCATTGAAATTCACCGGATGAATCAACGCCTGATGCGCCTTCGGAATCCCCGCGCTCAACGTGTGGAAAGGATACTCGCCTCCCGCAACGCGCGGTCCCAACTGCGCCAACGGCGTCATCAGATTGCACGCCACATCGTTGTGCCAGCCGTTGTAGCCGCCCTGCATCACGATCACATGGTCGCGGTCCGTTGCCGCCCTCGCCAGCCGGATCGCCTGCGACGTCGCCTCGCTGCCCGAATTGAGCAGTTGCACGCTCTCAATCCACGGAATGTTCGTGCAGATCAGCTCCGCCAGCCGGCCTTCCATCTGCGTCCCGCCCGTTCCAAACAGGCTGTGTCCGTCGCGCAGCGCGCGCTCCACCGCCCCATTCACTTCGGGATCGTTGTGGCCCAGTATGTGCGGCGCGAACGCGGCGTGATAGTCGGTGTATTTCCGCCCCTCCGCGCTCCAAATGTAGGCGCCTTCCCCGCGCACGAACACAATCTCCGGCGTCGCCGCCCGGTTCGTGGACACCACGCCCCCCGGAATGTAGCGGCGATTATGCGCCAGAATTTCAGCCGACTTGGGATACGAACTCATACGCCTTTCCGGATTATAAGAAGCCCGGCCGCACTCTGACAGAAAATCGGCCCTTAGGCGTCCAGATGGGTGGATATCACACCCGCGTCGAATCCTCTTGCTGCATCGCTTCGCCAATCTGCGCCGCCGTCCGCGTCAGCTTCGCCGCCAGCTCCGCGCGATTGGAATCGTTCACCGTCAGAATTGTCCCCGCAATGCTCACCGCCGCATTCAAATACTGGCCCTCAACCGACGGAATCGGAGCGCCCAGGCAACGAAATCCTACTTCGTCCTCTTCATCGTCCACCGAATAACCCAACTTGCGCACGGCCTCGAATTGCTGCCGCAACAGCCTCGGCGAAATAATCGTGTTGTCGTTGTGCCGCGCAAACACGCGCGAGTGCAAAAACGCCTCCCGCTCCCCCTCCGGCAGCGTCGCAAGCAACGCTTTCCCCACACCCGTGCAATGCACCTCCATCCGCCGCCCGATCCATGTCGAAAGCGACGCCACCCCCGGCGGGTCCATCTTGGCGATCAAAATCGCATCGTAGTGCTCCAGAATCGCCAGGTGCACCGTCAGGTTCGTGCCCATCATCAACTGTCGCAAAAACGGCAGCGCCACCTCGCGAATCCGCAGGTTT
>JBDTVQ010000464.1:0-4915 GCA_040007195.1 Acidobacteriota bacterium
GTGCAAACTGCGGCGAACCTCCAGGCCGCACGCCTGGTCACCGGCGTTTCGGCGAGGATGCCCAGCGAGGAACTGGCGCACCACATCGGACGGGCATGGGAGCGGATGCCCGAACCCCGGCACGCATTCTCCCTCGAGGTGATCGATCCGGACCGGCCGTCCATTTACGTCAACCTGGGTCCGCATCCGCCGCGCCTGTGGCCGGAGGATCTGGACCGCCTGCACGAGCTGTGGCTGAAGCTAACCGGAGACGCGCGGCTGGGCTCGAAGCTGCATCACCGCGACGTGGTCGGGGTGGCCTTGCGGCGCCTGGAGCGGGACTTGTCGACCGAAGAGCGCGACGAGGTGCTGCGCGACGTGATGAACGAGCTGCGGAAGAACTAGCTTTCCGCTTCCGGGCCGGGCGCGGTCTTGCCAAGTACTTCGTTGAACAGCGCGGCCTTCTTCAGATCTTTTTTCGACGGTGGGGCGATTTCGCGCCGGTAGTCGTGCTCGCTGTAGCAGGACTTGCAGCGCACCTTGGCCGCCTCTTCGTTCTGCATGGAGACGATCGAATGGTTCGTGATGCGCTTGCACTTCACACAAAAATCATCAATATCGTCGCCGAGACGAGGTTCAAACATGAATTCTCCGTGGTCTCCAGATTATAACGAATTAGGGCCGGGGGAGAAGAGAATTGGCTAAGGGAATTTTGCGCTGAAGCAGGCGATAACCGGCGAACTGGACCGGTGGGCCGGCGGCGGCTTCGTAATGTTGAGCGAGGAATTCGTCAACGAGAGGGAATTTGTTTTCCAGCCCAGCCGCGTGGGGAAACACGCGTAAAAACTCCTCGCGGGAAATTGGCTGGTAGAGCACCCACTGGGGCGGTTCCGCCCGCAGCGAAGAAAGCATCTCGCGCTCTTCGATGGAGGTCATCATGCCTGGCGCGAGGAACGAAAAACGGGAGACGTTGCGTCCCTGCGTGGCGAAGTACAGCACGGGCATGTAGGGGTGAACCAGAAGCGTATCGTCCGGCTTGACGAGGGATAGAATTTGGCGCAGCGCGTCGCTTTTTTCGCGGTCGACGAGTAGCGCGCCCGCTGGAGAGTTCAATCGAACCGAGGTGGCGAAGGCGCGGATGTGGTTCGAGGCGAATGCCAGCGCGCCGAGAGAGAACAGGACCGCAACGAGCCCGGCCGCTCGCGTGGGCAGCAGCCGTGACGCCGCAGCGCCACACAGCGCCGCGGGCAGTGCCGCGACGAAGGCGAGGTGCATGACATCGGCGCGCGGGAAGGCCGTTGCGGTCAACGCGACCATTACGGCGAGCAGAAGCGAAACGAGCGACGCCTGCTCGCGGGAGAGCGTTCGGCCCCGATATTCAACAGCCCACAAGATGAACGCAAGCGGCGGCAGGATGGCGGGCAGGGCGATGAAGAATACGAAGAGCGCCGCGAACGGGACGGCTGCGCCCGATAGGCCGTCGAAAATTCGTCCATAGCCGCCGATGATGGAGCCGTACGGCATGACGTTGACCTCGGAGTAATTCCGCCGAAGCCAGAGCAACTGTTGGACGAAAGCACCGAGGCTTCCCTCCGCGCCGAGGAGTAAGAGGGCGGATGCGCTCACAAAGGCGATTCCGGCCGTGGCCGCGGCGACTGCCCGCCAGTTCCTGAACCAGGCGAACCATGCGAGCACCGCAACGATCGCCAGGGCCATCGATGGCGTACACCAGGCGGCCGCGGCGAGCAGCATGCCAACGGCAGCGGACCAGATTGGGGAAGTGCGCCGTTGGGCTTCATAGGCGAGGCAGGCGGCCAAGAGGGCGAGGGTTCCGCTGTCCCAACGATGTTGCGCGGTGAGGAACGATGGGTCTGCAATCTGAAATCCGAAGAAGAACAGCCCGGTGAGGATCGCCGCGCGAAATGTCGCCAGCCGCGAAACGAGCCAGAGCAGAAGGCCGCACTGGATGGAGAAGTCGAGGATGACGGGAATGCGCCCCGCGACGAGCGAGACTCCAAAGATGCGAAAGACGGCCGCTTGAATCCAATAGCTGCCCGGGCTCATGTATCCAAAGAAATCGACGTAGGGAGACTGGCCGGCGGCGATGCGCTGGGCGGGTTCGAGCAGGATGCCCTCGTCGTTGGTTGGGACGAAGCGGCTGCCGTGAACGGCAAGCAGAAAGGAGGCCGCGACGAGCGTGAAGATCAATGCTGCACGGAACGCCCGGTCAGAGGGCATCGGGCTTCTCCCACACGCCGATTATGGTCTTGCCGACGTGTTCGCCGAAGAACCGGTCGATGCGCCGGGAGATGGGCACGAGGCGGCGGTCCCATAGGAGAATTTGGCCGAGAGTGGGTATGGCGCTACGCAGGAGCAGGCAATTGGCAGCGGAGGCAAGCATGCCGGCGGAGTCGAGATAGATCACTTCCTGTTCGTCGAAATGCGTCGAGCGGGCGGCGGCGCGCAGCATTGCGCGGGTGTAGCGGCGGTAGTGGCCGATAGCCGCATCGAAGGGCGAAAAGAGGAAAGGCCAGGCGGGCGAGAGGACGATCAGATGGCCGCCGGCCCGCAGGTGGCGTGAGGCGCGGGCCAGTTCGACTGCATCCTCTTCTATGTGTTCGAGGACGTCGATGTAGAGAATAGCGTCGTACTGATCGGCGGCATCGAGTGCGGCCGTTGTGCCGATGCGCGAATGATGACGCGAGCCCGCGGGAAGGACGATGCGGGCGGCGAGCGCCGCGTCCGGCTCCAGGCAGGTCCAGGTGTCGAAGGCATGCGTGGCGAACAGCGCCGTATTGGCGCCAATGCCCGCACCCACCTCCAGCACGTCCCCTCGAAGATAGCGGGCAATGCGGCTGCTCCAGTAGGCTTTCCAGTTGACGGCCTTCTCGAAGAGATCGAGCTCGGCACCCTCATATTGATAGTCGACAGCCCGAGCGGCGGGGTTCACTTGCGGACCTCCGCCACATCGGACACGGCGGCCGAATGCAGCGCGGCGGCGAGGCGTTCGAGCGACGAGCGTTCACCGGCAATGGAGACGCCGAGGATGAAGTGCCCCGCGTCCCGCGGAAGCAGGAAGCCGGGTGTCGCCCGGCGGTGGGCGATCAAGAAGACGAAGAATGCCGTGAGCAACATGCTTTGCAGGGTCACCGCGCCCAGCGTGAGCAGGCCGTAGACGATGGCGGGCGGCATGGCGATGGGCGTGGCGAAGGCGACGAAGCCCGCTGTTGCGGACAGCGCCGTGACTGCGACTCCCAGCACGGCGGAGGCAGTCAGCAATCGGGCGCTGACGTGATCGCTGAAGACCGAAATGGCACTGAGGCCGTGAACGAGCAGGCCGGTGAAATTCATCTGCGAGTTTCCGGCGAGGCGGCTTCCTCGGGCAAGTGGCAGAAGGCGCCGGGGAAGCCGGGCGCGAAGTACGGCGGCGGCGTAGTGGTTCCACAGATCGCTCACGGCCATCAGGCGGGCTAGAGCCTCCGGCGGCAGGACGCTGAAATTTCCCACGCGCACTTCGATGCCGGTGAGGGCGTGGTGCATGAGGCGGTAGATGCGGTAGAAGAACTGGAATGCGAAGGACTCCATGCGCTTCCCGCGGGCGGCGAAAATGGCGTCGCGGCGGCCGGAGCGTTCGTATGCAGCGAGGAGGGCAGGGAGGTCGCCCGGCCGGTCCTCGCCGTCCCCGTCCATGACGAGCACCGTCGCGCCGGGGCGCGATTCGTGGATGTGAAAGAGCCCAAGGGCTATCGCCCGCTGATGACCGAGGTTGGCGCGTAGGTGGAGAATTTCGATGGGCTTGACCGAGGCGGGTGCAGGATGCGGCCAATCGGGCGGCACGGGGAGCGTGGAGGCGTCGTCGACGATGAGCACGGACGTACTCCAGGCGAGTGCACTGACGACCGGATCAAGCTGATTCAAAAGAAGTTGCAGCGGCTCCCAATCGTTGAAGTTGGGGATCAGGATGACGAGTGAGTCGCTGTATGAGGCCATAGTCCCCGCCAAGACACTGATCGGCGGGTAGTGCGGGCGCCTTTAGGTGAGATCAGGTGGCCACCCAAGTGCTAGCTAGCGAAGGCATGACTGAAAACACGAACCTATCGGTACTGGGATGGCTTTGGCGGGGCGTGATGGTCGTCGTCGCCATCTGGCTGATCATCTGGATGCTGGGGATTTCGGGCATCCACCTGATTTAATTAAAAATACGGCGCGCACACGCGAGTTCAGCCAAGGGTCAAAGGTGGGAGCAAATTACCCGGTCGGAAAGTTGCTCATGGTTCATGCCACTCGCAACTGCAGGGACCGCGCGACGTCCGCAACAAACGTCCCAAAGGTATTTCCCGCGCCCCGGCGCGCGCTCTCATTCCATCCGAGCCGAACGATCACGGCCCGCAGCACCGCCTCATCACTCGGGTCAAAAAGAAGAAAGTGCTGGAGTAGGCCGCAGGCTGGTATACTGACAATGATCGGGCCGTGGCGCAGCCTGGCTAGCGCGCTTGCTTGGGGTGCAAGAGGTCGCGAGTTCAAATCTCGCCGGCCCGACCAAAACCCTCCCTAGACTCCGTCTCTTCAGTCTTTCTAAACGCAGTTGATCGTAATAGCCGGCTCTATGCCAACAACGGGGGCAGGACCCCAATCCCCACTCAGTTAACCACGCGCATCCGCCTGCCCCTGGCCCATCATTATGCAGGAAGGCGGGGGGATCTCTGCCACTCCCGGGCGCACGCTCCCAGCGACGCCCTGCCTTGCCGCCCGCCGGTCGGACATCGCCCAATTCAATGCTTGATCACCTCCGTGCGCGCATAGCGAGTCCACCACCGGCACGAAAATCCTTGGTACCTTCATTTGGTGGCTACGACGCTGCGCGTGGAGAGTGTATGCAAGACGTTCCCCGGAGAGCACGGGCGAGCCGATCTCGAGGTGCTCCGCGACATCCGTT
>JBDTVQ010000465.1:0-4910 GCA_040007195.1 Acidobacteriota bacterium
CCAACATTGTGATGCCGGGTTGGCTGGACCGCTGGCTGCGGCTGGTGTTTGTGACGCCGGAAACGCATCGCATTCATCATTCGGACCGGTACGAAGAGAATATGCACAACTACGGTGAGATGTTCACGATGTGGGACCGGTTGTTGGGCACATTTCAGGAGCAGCCCGAGGGCGGGCACGAGGCGATGGGGATCGGGTTGCCGGGGTATCGCGGCGGGCGAACGTACAATCCGGTGCGCCTGCTGGCGTGGCCGTTGTACGAGGGGGCCATGGGCGGCCCTGATGGGGAGAGGGGGACGGAACTGCATGCGGAGCAAGAGGACGCCGGCAGGGACGGCGCGGTTGCCGCAGGGTTGCGGGCCGTTTAGCGAAATAGCCGGCGGCGCGCGGAAAGGCTGGGGCGGCTACTGCGCAGGCTCGCTTTTCGGCTCCAGCTTCTCCATCATCCACACGTTTCCGGCAATCTCGAAGGCGGCAAAGAAGAGCTTGCCCCCGGCGACCGACAACCCGACGTTCCAGGGGTCGCCCATGTCGCTCAGGTTCTCCCGCACCTCATGAAAGTGGCGGACGCCGAAGACGTCGCCGGTGGGCTTGCCCGTGGCCGTGTCGATGCGGCGTCCCCAGACACAGCGGCTGCCGTCGCGGTCGGAGAGGAACACGATCATGCTTCCCGATGGCGACCAGTAGGGCTGGCGGTCCAGGGTGGCTCCCTCGACGACCACGGACCAATCCTTTTGAGGAATCTCCGCCTTCCCTGCCCCGAACGGCGCTATGTAGATCTTGCGATTCGAACCTTCGCCCTGTTCGGTGAAAACCACCCACTTTCCGCCGGGTGAAACGCGTGGCGTGAACAACCCAGCATCCGACACGTTGGCGAGCATGCGCTTCTGGCCCGTGGCGGTGTCGAGCGCCCAGAAGGCGCGCTTGTTTTCGGTGTCGCGATCATAGAGAAGCATCGCCGTGCCGCTGACCCATTCAATGGGGCGGCCGCAAGAATCGCATACCTTTTTCGGCGCGCCGCCGTTGGAGGCGACTAGGAAGATGGGGCTGGTTCCCTGTGCGGGCAAGGAGTAAGCGACCTGCTTGCCATCGGGCGAAATGGCCGCCGTGGTGCCGGGAGTTCCCGCGGCGAGCCGGATCTCTTTTCCCGTCGTCAAGTCTCTCAGGCGAACTTCGGTGGTGGTCGCGAACTGCGCCACATAGACGACGGAGTTGCCGTCGCGCGAGGGTTGCAGCGCGGCGCGCCGTTCCAGGCCCTCGGTGAGCTTCACCGCGCGCCCGGCAATTTTTCCGCTTCCCTCTTCGAAGTTGACAGACCACAGATTCGACGCCACGGTGGTGCCGTTGCCGAAGGCGATCCGCGTTCCGTCGGCCGAGGCCGAAGGTTTGAAGTTGAATCCCGCTCCGACTGTCACGGCCTCAGGCGGGCCGGTGACCTCGTGTGTCCGCTCGTCCAGCGGCATCCGGTACACATTCGCTCCGTCGGCGCGCCAACTGTTAAAGAGTACGTCCTTGCCCGACCGCGACCAAGGCACAGCGCCGTTCGGGCTGATCTCGATCACGTGCTGCCATGCGCCTAGCAGGCGCTGGGTCCTGCCATCTTCACTGACGTACTGCCAATCGAAGCCCAGCGGCGGCGAGTTTCCATTCGCCATGACCAGAAAGCCCTTGCCGTCGGCCGACCAGAGGGGATGCCCATAGATTCGCCCCTTCACTTTGACTTCCTTGGCCGCACCACCCTGCGCGGGGATGATGAGAATGGCGGACTCAGTCGCCGTGGTCGAATACTCGCCGTTGGGCAGATAAGCGATGCGGCTGCCGTCCGGGGAAAACTGGGGGTCCTGGCCGTCGGCCACGCGGCGCGGCACTCCGCCGAGCGTTGCCACGGTGTAGACGCCGCCACCACCGCCGGCGCTGTCGCAGCGAAACACCAATTGGCCGCCGTCGGAGGAGAAGGTGGCTTCGTAGCAATTTCCCAGGTCCTTGGTGAGCCGGACGGGATCGCCTCCGGCGACTTGCTGCACCCAGATATCGAACGAGCCTTCGCCGGCGCGGTCGGACGAGTAGGCCACCAGTTTTCCATCGGGCGACATGGCCGCCGACAAAGAGGCGCCCGTGTCCGACGTCACCCGTTGTATCCGCCAGCGTGCGGGGGGCGGGACACCGACGCCGCTTTTGGCCAATTTCCAGATCAACCCCGCGCCCACCACTAACCCCAAGACCCCCGCCATGGCAACCCAATCCCAACCTTTGCCCCGTTCGCGCAACACAGCCGGAACGCCAACCGCGGACCGTTCGCCCGAGCCCAGCGTGCCGGCTTCGTACTCCTGCGCGAAATCTTCCAGCGCCAGCTTGATATCGGCCATGCTCTGCCAGCGCTTGGCCGGTTGCTTGCGGAGACACCGGGCGACAATTTTCGACAGTTCGCGAGGAACGGCAGGAGCGACGCCCGACACCGGATCGGGATCGCGCGTGAGGATTGCCGCCATTGTCGAGACCGCGGAATCGCCATGGAAGGCGCGCTGCCCGGTCAACATTTCATAGAGGAGCGCGCCGAACGAAAAGATGTCCGAGCGTGGATCGACCTTTTTGCCTTCGGCCTGCTCCGGCGACATGTAGCAAACCGTGCCGACGATGGAGCCTTCGGTGGTCAGCGGCGCCTCGGCCGCCAGGATGGTCTGCGTGATATCGTCGGCGCCACTGGGCGGATTGTTCACCAATTTCGCGAGGCCAAAATCGAGCACCTTGGCTACTCCATCGACGGTGACCATGACGTTGCCCGGCTTCAGGTCGCGATGGACAATTCCGGCCGCGTGCGCGGCCTCGAGCGCCGCCGCCACTTGGATCGCCAAGCCCACGGCTTCGCGCACGGCCAGCCCTTTGCGCCCGATCAACTGTGTGAGCGGCGCGCCTTCGACCAGCTCCATGGCAATGTAATCCTGGCCGGATTCGTGGGCGATTTCGTAGATGGTGACGATATTGGAGTGATTCAGGGCCGAGGCGGCCTGTGCCTCTTGCACGAAACGCTTGCGCGCCTCTTCCATGGCAGCGATTTTCGCCGGGAGAATTTTCAGGGCCGCCAGCCGGCCGAGGGATGCGTCACGGGCCTTGAACACCATCCCCATGCCACCCTCACCCAACTTCTCCAGCACATCGTAATGGCCCAGTTTCGATCCGGTCATGTTAGAGACATAGCTTACCGCTTCCCTATACTCGACCATTGGGGGCGCCGATGCGTTACCGGCAAGGTACAAAAGACGCGGCGAGCTCTTCCCTGCCCTTCACTCGCCGCGCAAGGCTTGAACGGGATCGATGCGCGATGCCCGGCGGGCCGGGACAAAGGCCGCGAGCAGCGCGAGCGCCACTGTTACCGCGGCTCCAAACATAAGCGGCAGGTGATGTTCCAGGGGCAAATCGGCGATCATTGCCGCGGCGAGACCTTCGCCCCAATAGGCCAGGACCGAGCCGATCAACAGCCCAACGGCAGTGATGGTGAGGGCCTGCCGCAGCACGGCCCGGTACACGTCGGCGGGCGCCGCACCGAGCGCCATGCGGATGCCGATTTCGCTGGTACGCCGGGCTACGCTGTAGGCCAGCAGGCCGTACAAGCCGATGGCCGCGATTAACGCACCCAACGCTCCGAATAGACCTGTCAATTGCGCGATCAAGCGTTCGGGGACGATGGCTCCGTCAATCTGATCGGCCATGGTGAGGAGGCCGTCGATGCGCGCGCCCGGGAGCAGTTCCATCACTGGACGGCGGACGGCGCTGACGATTGATTCGGGCGGCACGTGTGTCCGGACTATGAACTGAGAAGCTAAGAAGCCTTGCTGAAATGTATTGCGGTACATCGTGCGCGGAGGCGCTTCGCGCAGTTCGGTGTACTTGGCATTGGCGACGACGCCGATGATCTCGAACTCACCTTTGTCGTTGTTGCTATCCATGCGCAGATGTTTACCGATCGGGTTGACGCCTTTGAAGTAGTAGTCGACGAGCGCCTGATTGACGATCATGACCGGCGCGCGTCCTTCGTCTTCGAACTGAAAATCGCGGCCTTGCAGCAGAGGCGTCCCCATCGTTTCGAAGTATTTCGGCGCAACCCAATTCACGGAGACGTAGCGGCGGTCTTCAGGCCGCTCGGTGAAGCCTTCGGCGATGACCATGCGGCTTGCGCCGGCGCCCTGAATCGGTGTGGCCCCGCTGCTGCTTACCGAACGCACGCCCGGTATCGCCGCCAAGCGCTGCAGCAATTCCTTATAGCGCAGGGCGCGCACGGCGCGGTCCATTCCCTGCTCCGGTTCGACGCGCATGAGCAGGATGTTGTCGCGCTGGAATCCGAGGTCGAAATTTCGCAGCTTCGAGAGATAGGAAACGAACAATCCGGCCGCTCCGAGAAGGACGACCGAGGCCGCTACCTGGGCGACCACCAGACCAGAGCCGAAGGCCCGTCCCCAGCGGGTTTGGCCTGCCGCGCCGGTCGGCCGCAAGGGTGACGCGGGCGCGGTGCGGAAGGCGTAGCACGCGGGCGCGAGTCCGAATACCAGACCTGTTAAAACCGCGATGCCGGCTGTGAATAGCAGCGTCTGCATGTCGGGTTGAATGTCCATCGCGACGCGCTCATGCTGGCGTCCGCTGGCCATGATGCGCAGCAGCGCCGCCGTGGCCCAATGCGCCAGCACTACGCCCGCTAGCGCGCCGGTCAACGAGAGCAGCAACGCCTCCATCATCGTCTGTTGCACCAACCGAAGCCTGCTGGCACCCAGCCCCACGCGCACGGCCATCTCGCGCTGCCTCGACGCCGCGCGGGCGAGCATCATGCTCGCCATATTGATGCATGCGATGGCGAGCAGCACGCCCACGACGATCATCAACACGAACAACGGATTGCCGAATCGGTCGCGGAGTGTCGA
>JBDTVQ010000466.1:0-4878 GCA_040007195.1 Acidobacteriota bacterium
CTCGGCATCACACTCACATGAACCGCCGCTCCTTACTCTTCTTCGGCGCCTCGGCCGCGTTCGCGCAACGGGGTTTTCGTCCCTTCTGGAATGGAAAGGACCTCAGCGATTTCAAAATCGACACGCCTGACTTGTGGCGCGTGGAAGACGGGATGATTGTCGGGCGTTCGCCGGGAATCAAGTACAACGAGTTCTTACGGACGAAGAAGACATACGGCGACTTTCATTTGAAGGCCGAGTTCAAAATGACCGATCCCACGGGCAAGGGGAACTCGGGCATTCAGTTTCGCAGCAAAGAGACCGATCCGCCGTCGCACGAGGTAGTGGGCTATCAGGCCGACCTGGGACAGAACTACTGGGGCTGTCTCTACGACGAATCGCGGCGCAAAAAGGTGCTCGTGCAGGCGCCGGAAGCCGTGATCGCCAAGGTGGATAAGGCCGCGTGGAACTTATACGAAGTCGAAGCGACGGGGCCGCGTATCATCCTGCGCCTGAACGGAGCCGTAACGGTGGATTACACGGAAACCGAGCCGGGCATCGAACAGTCAGGTTTCATTGCGTTGCAACTGCACGGCGGTCCGCCGCTGGAGATGCGTTGGCGCAAGCTGGCCATTCGAGAACTGATATAGTCCAAGCATGAGCCGTGTTGCGCGCATCCTGTCTATGCCGTTCCTGTGCGGCATGATGTTTGCGCAGGAGCCACAGGCAGTGGTCAAACGCTACTGCGTGGGCTGCCACAGCGCGAAGATGAAATCCGGCGGGTTGGCGCTTGAGGGCCTTGACCCCGCAGCGGCCGGTCAGCATTCGAAAGAGTGGGAAAAGGTGGTCCGCCGTCTGCGCGGGCGCACGATGCCCCCGGCGGGATTACCGCGGCCGGATGAAGGCACCTACTCGGCAATGGCCGAATCGCTCGCTCAGACGCTCGACGCCGCGGCCAAAACGAATCCGAATCCAGGACGATCCGACACCTTTCGACGCCTGAACCGCACCGAGTACCAGAACGCTGTGCGCGACCTGTTGGCGATTGATGTGGACGTCACCTCGCTGCTGCCCGCCGACGAATCGAGCCACGGCTTCGACAATGTGACCGTCGGCGACCTCTCGCCCACCTTATTAGAGCGATATCTTTCAGCAGCGCAGAAAATCAGCCGCCTCGCGGTCGGCATCACGGGTAAACAACCCGGCGGCGAGACCGTGACCCTGCCGCCCGACCTCACCCAGGAACAGCATTTTGACGAGTTGCCGCTCGGCACGCGCGGCGGCATGAACATGAAGTACACGTTCCCCGTGGATGCCGTGTATGAGTTTCAACTACGCCTGGCGCGCGACCGCAACGAGCATGTGGAAGGTTTGCGCGGCGAGCATGATGTCGAACTGATGCTCGACGGCGAACGAATCAAGTTGTTTCGCGTGAAGCCTCCCACGGATGGCCAGGATCATCACGTCGTCGATAAAGACCTGAACGTGCGGCTGGCGGTGAAGGCCGGTCCGCATGTGGTGTCGGCGGCATTCCCGATGCGGCCATCGAGCCTGATCGAGACGGAGCGCCAGCCCTATCAAGCGCACTTCAATATGGACCGCCACCCGCGCATTCAACCGGCGGTGTATTCAGTTTCGGTCAACGGCCCATATGAGGTAAAAGGCCCCGGAGATACGCCCAGCCGGCGCAAGCTCTTCGTGTGTAATGCAACGGGCGAGAGTGAGCAGGAACCGTGCGCCAGGAAGATTCTTTCAACCGTGATGCGCCGTGCTTATCGCAGGCCGGTGACAGCGGCCGACCTGCAGGCGCCTCTGAAATTCTTCCGCGAGGCGCGCGCCGAGGGCGGCTTCGATAACGGCATCGAGATGGCGCTGCGCGCGGTGCTGGTGAGCCCCGAATTCCTGTTTCGCGTGGAGCAGGACCCCGCCGGCGTCGCATCGGGAACGGCTTACAAGCTGAGCGACGTGGCGCTCGCCTCACGCCTCTCCTTCTTCATCTGGAGCAGCATCCCCGACGACGAGTTGCTAAACGCCGCCGTCGCCGGAAAGCTAAGGCAGCCTGCCGTGCTCGCGGCGCAGGTGAAGCGGATGATCGCCGATCCCCGCGCAGAAGTGCTCGTCACCAACTTCGCAGACCAGTGGCTGTACCTGCGCAACCTCGCGTCGATCACGCCGGACATGCGGCTATTCCCCGATTTCGACGACAACCTGCGGCAGTCGTTCCGCAAAGAGACCGAGCTGTTTTTTGAAAGCATCATGCGCGAAGACCGCAGCGTAATGGACTTGCTCGGCGCAGACTATACCTTCGTGAACGAGCGGCTGGCCAAGCACTATGGAATTCCAAACGTGTATGGCAGCCGGTTCCGACGCGTCGAATTTGGCGCCGACGGCGTGCGCGGAGGATTGCTCGGCCAGGGCAGCATCCTGACTGTTACGTCCTATGCCACACGCACTTCGCCCGTCATTCGCGGCAAGTGGATTCTCGACAATATCCTCGGCTTACCTCCGCCTCCGCCACCCGCCGTCGTGCCCGCGCTGGGGGAAAAGCATAGCGGTTCGAAGTTCGTCACCATGCGCGAGAGACTGGCGGCGCATAGAGACAATCCGGCGTGTTCGGGCTGCCACAAATTGATGGACCCCGTGGGATTCTCGCTGGAAAACTACGACGCGGTGGGGCGCTGGCGAACGTCTGAAGAAGCGGTGCCGGTCGATGCGGACGGCGGATTACCGGACGGCAGCAAATTCGCGGGCGTGGCTGGGCTGCGAAAGGCCCTGCTGCAACGGCCGGAGGTATTTGCTACAACGTTTACAGAAAAGCTATTGACCTACGGATTGGGCCGGGGCGTGGAGTCTTTCGACGCGCCCGCGATCCGCGAAGTCACGCGAGAGGCCAGGTCGAACAACTACAGGTTTTCATCGTTCATACTAGGAATCGTCAACAGCACGCCGTTCCAAATGAGGAGAGCACAATGATTGTGACCAAGAAGTCGCTTCCCCGCCGGACGGTTTTGCGCGGCATGGGCACGTCGCTGGCGCTGCCGCTGCTCGACGCGATGGTTCCCTCGATGACCGCCCTGGCGGCTACCGCGGCCGCTCCCATCCGGCGTTTGGGCTTCGTCTATGTGCCAATGGGCTCCTATATCAAGGAATGGACGCCTCCGGGTTCAGGCAAGCTCACCGAACTCTCGCCGTCGCTGCGGTCGCTTGCTCCCGTGGTCGATCACATCACCGTGCTCACCAACATGGAACTGCGCAACGCCTATCCCGGCACGCACGCAACATCGAACGCATCCTTCTTAAGCGCGGCCACGGCGAAGTGGACCGAGAGCACGGACTACCATCTCGGCACCACAGTCGATCAGGTGGCGGCCAAGCACATGGGCCAGGAGACACGACTGCCGTCGCTTGAACTGGCAATGGACTTGTTGACTACTGTGGGCCAGTGCGACAACGGCTACGCCTGCGTCTATCAGAACAACCTGTCGTGGTCCTCGCCGACGACGCCGTTGCCCGCCGAAGCGCATCCGCGCTTGGCGTTCGAACGGCTGTTCGGTGAAGGGGGCTCGACTGCCGACCGCCGCGCCGAGCTTCGCAAGAACGCGAGCCTGCTCGATTGGGTGCGAGAGGACATCGCACGCCTACAGACGAAGATTGGCCCGTCGGACAAAAACAAGGTGAACGACTATCTCGATAGCGTGCGCGAAGTGGAGCGCCGCATTCAAAAGGCCGAAGCCGCGGCCGCCGATTCTCACCTGCCCGATCTCGACCGTCCCGTCGGCGTGCCCGCCTCCTATGCCGACCATGCGCGGCTGATGTTCGATCTACAGGTGCTCGCGCTGCAAGGCGATGTGACGCGTGTGATCACGTTTCAACTGGCGCGCGAGGCAAGCACGCGCACCTATCCCGAGACGGGCGTCGTGGAACCGCACCACCCGTTGACGCACAATGGCGGCGATCCGGAAAAGCTGGCGAAAGTGGCCAAGATCAACGCATTCCACGTGTCGTTGTTCGCCTACTTCCTCGAGAAACTACGGGCCACGCCCGATGGTAACGGCACGCTGCTCGACCATTCGCTCTACCTGTATGGCAGCGGCATGGGCAACCCGGATAAACACGATCATGTGAACCTGCCGATCGTCGTCGCGGGCGGCGCGGCGGGCAAGATGAAAGGCGGGCGCCACATCCGGTACGCGCAGCCAACGCCACTGGCGAACCTGCACCTGACCTTGCTCGATCGTTCCGGAGTGCGCCTGGATGCCTTCGCCGACAGCAACGGCAAGATTCCCGAACTCCTCGAACCCCTGCCGCTCTAAACCATGCTTCGCACAATCGCCACCGCGTTGTTGGCCGCCGGGCTGTTGACGGCCGTTGTTGAGTCGCGCCTGGCCGATGCCGCGAAGGGCGGTGACCGCGCCGCTGTTCTCGAACTGCTGCGGCAGAAGGCCGATCCGAACTCGACCGAACCCGACGGAACCACGGCTCTGCATTGGGCCGCCTACAACGAAGACGCGGCAATGGCGAAGGCAATACTAGACGCCGGGGCGAAGGTGGATGCGGTAAACCGCTATGGCGTAACGCCGCTGTCCGTGGCCTGCAAAGCCGGAAGCGCGGTGCTCGTGCAGGCGCTTCTCAAGGCTGGCGCGAATGTGAACCTGGCGTTGCCGGGCGGCGAAACACCATTGATGACGGCGTCGCGCACGGGTAAGCTCGACGCGGTGCGCGTGCTGCTGGCGCACGGCGCCGAGGTGAACGCCAAAGAAGATTTCACCGGCCAGGGAGCGATGATTTGGGCCGCGGCCGAAGGCAACGCTGAAGTGATTGAAGCGCTGGCCGCGGCGGGCGCCGATGTGAACGAACGCCTCGACTCCGGCTTTTCGCCGATTTTGTTTGCGGCACGCG
>JBDTVQ010000467.1:0-4871 GCA_040007195.1 Acidobacteriota bacterium
GGGTACAAGCCCAGCGACGCGGGCCACGCGCCATACTCGGCGAGCAAGTTCGGCCTCATCGGACTCTCCAAATCCACCGCCATCGACTACGGCCAGCAAGGCATTCGCGTCAACGTCGTATGTCCCGGCTTCACGCACTCGGAGATGGTCGACCCGCTTGCCGATTCCATGCCCGACCTGATGGGCGCCTTCCTCAACCGCTACTCCGCGCAGAAGCGCCTGGGCGACGCCGAAGAGGTGGCCGAAGCGATCGCCTGGTTGTGCTCGGATGCCTCGCGCTTCGTCAGCGGCGCCGTGCTCGCCGTCGATGGCGGCGGCACTTCGCGGATGTACTAATCTCGAACCATGACCCGCGCCCTGTTCGTCCTGGCCTCGCTCGCGCTTCCCGCCCTCGCCGAACAGTTCGTCCTGTTCGACGTCGCCTTCACCTACACCAAATTCGACGCCGACAACTCCAAGCCCAACGCATCGCACTACTACGTCAAGGGGCCGCTCATCAATCCCGACCGCCCTCGCGATTGGACCAGCCCCGTCGACTACCGTAACGGCACCGTCCACATCCGCGCCGAAGTAATCGAAAAGCCCGAAGGCAGCGCGCCCACCACATGGACGCTCTGCTACATCCCAAACAAGGGCCAGGGCAATGGATACGGTTGCACCGGCACCGGGATCTACAAGGAAAAGGGTGTGTATGAAGTGGACGTGCCGATGACCTCGTTCTGGCAGAACGAAGCCATCATTTGGAGCGAAGGCATCAAGCAAATGGATCTCGTCATCAAAGACGATAGCGGCGGAGGCGGCCACGCCCACAAGCGCCCCGACCACGAAAAATTCTTCCCCACCAAAATGCGCATCACCATGATCCAGGTGTCGGCGGGCTCGGCCTACGACCCCAGTAAGCTGCCCGCGGCGCCCAAACAGTGAGCAAACTCCCGTGCAATTCGGAGTTGGTATAATATCAACATGTGGCAGAGGATCCGCTTGGCGACGGCTCGGCAAAGAGCAAGCTGAATGGGTGCTTGGAAGAAGGTGCGGTTCGTTACTCACGGCACTTTCGCGATGAATTGCTCAACGACCAGCTCACCACTGAGGATGTGCTCACAGTTTGCAAGTCCGGGGCGATCTCTATGGTTCCTGAGCAAGACATCAAGACCGGGCAGTGGAAGTATCGGATCGAGGGCCTGACAGCCGATCGCCGAAAGGTCGCCGTCGTATTCAGCTTTGTCATGGACCAAGCGGTGTTCATTACGGTCTTCGAGAGGAAACGATGAGCGAAGTGTCAACCCAGACTTGTACGAACTGCGGCGAACCTGTCGTCACGGAGATGCGCAATTATCAATACTCCGAATGCGGCATCTCGAATGTGGTTCTCACTGGAATTCAGGTTGCTGACTGTCCGAATTGCGGCAACACGGACGTGATCATTCCTCATATGGCGCGCATCCATCGTGCAATTGCCCATGCGCTCGCAAACAGTCCTGCCCGGCTCACTGGCGAACAACTCCGTTTCTTGCGCAAGCGTCTGGGATTCACCGGAGAAGACCTCGGCACCTATCTCCATACAGATAAGACGAAGGTCTCGAAATGGGAGCGCGACGAAGATCGGATTGGCCCGGCCACGGACCGGTTGGTGCGTCTCCTCGTGGCCGCGCTCGACAAGGATTTGCGGCCAGCGCTACCGGCCGTCGCCGGCCATCTTCCTCAAATATCCGACGACGCAGGTGCCGACTACCAATTGCAGGTTGATAGTCAGACGCTTCAGACGGCGTTTCTCCGCGTACTGCGCGCCGCCTGACGATAGACCATCAAGATCCTCTGCCCACCACACTTCTTCCGCGCTGAGTGCGAGGATAAGCAAGTGACCTTTTCGCTTCCCAAAAATTCAAGGCTCCGGGTCCAAATTGGAGAGCGCGGCTACCAGTTCCTTCAATACGGGCTTCAAGGATTTGGCTCGAATCCCTCCGCACGTCGAAGTTAGTGCCACCAGACAAGTTGGCCAAAGTTGTTCGCTCGATATATCGAGCGGCGTTGGACATCTCCTTCCGCCGATCCGGCGCCCTTTTTGTGATGCTTCGTCGCAAGACTTCGCTGCATGAACTAGTTCGATTGGGTGATGGAATTAGGGACAATTGCCAACGCTCGCTCGACGTTGCATTCGATCGCGCACTAGCTCCGATGAAAGTGCAGTCCTTGCCCCGGGCCGTCCTCTCAGAGCTTGCGAGTTTAGATGGCGCGGTCGTGATCAGTAACCAGGGCGATGTCTTAGCCTATGGGGCGATACTCCACCCAAAGAAAACTGGCAAAGTAAACCGCGCGGAGGGCAGTCGATCGAAGGCTGCGATCGGAGCTTCAAACTATGGATTGGCCCTCAAAGTGAGTTCAGATGGCGACATTACCGTTTTCGTCTCGGGCGACGAACTCATTTCCGTCTAATAATCAGCCTACCGCTCCGCCCGCTTCTTCCCCTTCGGCTTCCGCTTCGCCTGCGCCCGCTGGCCCGCCTCCACCGCCATCCGTCCCCACTCCAGCGCCGCATCCTGATTGTCGAAAAACTCCGGTGGCGCCAGGTGATACGACATGCCGCCGCCCTTTTCGGGAAACGGCTGGAACGCCGCCAGCCCGCCCGCAGTAAACTTCGGCCGCGTCTCGGCATCCACTTTCAGGTACAAGGTGTTGTTGGCCACCAGCGCGAAGATGACGTCGTTCAAGTACAGGCAGTGCCCGCCCATCATCGGGCGCGAAGTCAGCGTTCCCAGCGGCGCCAGGTGCTCGGAGAGAAAGGCGAGATACTCTTTACTCGCCGCCATCGGTGCCGGTCTTCTCGGCAATAAGCTTCTGGGCCGCGAGCGTAGTGGCGGCTTCCGCGGCTTCCGCGGCTTCGGCCGCTTCTTCGGCTGCCTCGATGTCCTCGGGGAACACCGCGTAGCCCGTCGGCGGCGGGAATAAATCCTCGATCAGTTCCAGCCGCTTGCGCAGATACCGGCTCGGCAGTTGCCGAGGTCCCGTCTCCACGTCGATGTCGCAGCAAATCCCGTGCAAGTACAACGTCAGCGTGTCGATAAACGATTCCCGCGCATACTCCAGGAATCCCTTCGTCTCGCGCTTCATGTTCGTCTGCCGCCGCCGCAACGCCTGCTTCAGCGTCCAGCTCTGGTCGTCCACTTCGCCGTTCACGTGATTGATCAGCTCTTCGCGCAGCATCCCGTTGTAGTCGCGCAGTTTCTCCGGGTCCACTTGATCGATCGCGATCCGCGCCAGCTCGTGATAGAGGTGGTAGTGATAGTCGGCGACCTCCACATCCTCCACGCCAAACAGCAGTAGCGCGCTCCCATTCAACCGCAGGCTGGCCCAGGGAATCGAACGCCCATCGGCCGGCCGGTCAAACAGAATCTGTACGCCTTCGGGATCGGCGCTGCCATTCTGCTTCACCGCTTGCTCGGCTTTTCGCTCGCGCGTGCGCGGCTTGGCCTCGCCGTTGGTTCCGTTCTTCGCCGCGGCCTCGGTCTTCACCCTGCCAGCGCCTGTTTCCAGATAGGGCACCAGCAGCAGGCTCACCTTGGGCAGCAGCTTCGCGAACGTCTCCGGCAGCGCGGAAACGGGGTCGTTCAGATACTCCTTCAAATCCTCGTCCGTGAACGAAGATCCTGAAAGGAAGTACGAAAACTGGGAGTTCAGTGGGATCAGATCGGTCTTGATCCGCACTAGGAACTCATCCGGCGTGATCCGGACGAGGTCATTCTGTGGGGGCATTACGTCGCCTTTATTCTAGCATCGCCTTTCCGCGCCGCGTTCCTAATGCGCTTGCTATTCTAGCCACCAGTGCCCGGAGGCCCCATCGACATTCTGATTTCCGCCGGAGAAGCCTCCGGCGATCTCTATGCCGCCACCCTCGTCGAACACCTCCGGCAACTTGTTCCCCAGGCGCGATTTTTCGGTTGCGCCGGCCCACGCATGCAGGCCGTGGGCGTTGAACCCGTCATCGACGCGGCGAAGCTCGGCGTCGTCGGTCTGGTCGAAGTCGTCCGCCACATTCCCGGGATTTACGCTGAGTACCGCAAGCTCATTCGCGAGGCCGCCCGCCGCCGTCCGGCGCTGGCAATCGTTACGGATTCGCCCGATTTTCACCTCCGTCTCGCCCGCCAGCTCAAGCGCCGAGGCATTCCGGTTCACTACTTGGTCGCTCCGCAGGTGTGGGCCTGGCGCAAAGGCCGGGTCAACACAATGCGCCGGAATCTCGACCAGCTCTACTGCATCTTCCCCTTTGAGGAGCCGTTCTTCCGAAATCACAACGTGCCCGTGCGCTACATCGGCCATCCCCTGAAACGGCTGGTCAAGCCCACACTCACGCGCGAGGAATTCTTCGCCCGCCTTTCTCTGCCACTCGACCGCCCGCTCGTCACCATCCTCCCCGGCAGCCGCCGCGGCGAAATTGCCCGCCACCTCCCCGTCCTTGCGCAAACCCTCCCACTCATACAGGCCCGCGTCCCCTGCACCTACCTCCTGGGCGCCCCGCCCGAGGCCGTTTCGCGCTTCGGCGAACCCTTTTTTACGCAACCGTTTCGCGCCGCATCCATCCAACAAAACAGAACGAACACCCCCGGACCAGGCGCAGACACGGTCCCCCTAGTAGTGGAAGGCGAAACATGGGATGCCATTGCGCATGCCGACTTGGTGCTGGCCGCTAGCGGCACAGTCACCATGGAGGCGGCGCTTCTTGGCACGCCCATGGTTACTTACTATCGCGTCACCGGCTTGAGTTGGTGGATGGGCCGCTTCCTGGTGGATGTGCCCTTTTTTACGATGGTGAATTTGATCGCCCAAGAGCGCGTGGTACCGGAACTGATTCAAAATGAAATGACGGCCGAGAAGCT
>JBDTVQ010000468.1:0-4867 GCA_040007195.1 Acidobacteriota bacterium
TGACGATTTGCAGCGATTGCACGGAGCCCGCTCGGCTGACGATGGCGTTGATCTTGACGACACCTTGGATGCGGGCCTGGCGGGCGAGCGGCGGGTATGCTGGGTGCACTTCGCGCAGGAGCTTTGGAGGACGAACCTGCCCGCCCGCGCGTACGCGCACAGGGACGGTTGGTTGTGTGGTTTGGACCTGTTGTTTGGGCTGTTGCGGTGGAGGGGCGGCTGCGCGCTGGTGGAGGTCGACGGTGGGTGAGAGTCCCGGCACGCCGAAGGAGTCACCGCCTGTAGTGAGGCCTGGTGGAAGCGGGTCGCCATAATCGACGAATTGTGCCACGTTGTCGGGGATTCGCGTGGGCGCAGTGATTTCGGGCGGGCGGAAGATTTGAAGTTTCGCACCCGAGGCCATCGCCGCGCGCTTCACGCTTTCGTCCACGGCCACCAGATCGACGTGGCGGAGTTTGGGAATGGGCGGCCTGGGCACGAGCGAGAACGGCGGGAGCGCGGAGACATGCGCCATCGGAATGATGATGGCCGCGGTGATGAGTCCCACCTGAAACGCGGTGGAGACCGACAGCAAAGCAGAGCGACGCCCTCTTGGCGCCGTTGGCACCACGGATGATTCGAACATGAAAAAGCCCTCCGCCGTCTTGGACAGCAGGAGGGCTGGATTTGTTCCCGGGCTGGATGAGCTTCCGAGCCGGATGAGCTGCGGGCGGGGGCGGCCGGGGCCCGTGATCGCCTGGGCGCATGGGCCGCGCGGCTTACATCTCGAGGATTTCTTTTTCCTTGGCCTTGGAGAGTTCGTCGACCTTCTTCATGAAGCCGTCGGTCATTTTCTGCACTTCGTCGAGGCCACGGCGTTCGTCGTCTTCGCTGATGGTTTTGTCCTTCATCAACTTTTTGAGGGCTTCGTTGGCGTCGCGGCGGATGTTGCGC
Organism: Acidobacteriota bacterium; assembly: GCA_040007195.1. GTDB lineage: Bacteria > Acidobacteriota > Terriglobia > Bryobacterales > Bryobacteraceae > JAFLBB01. The sequence goes on from JBDTVQ010000468.1 coordinate 934, forward strand.
AAGGAGACGCGATGCTCTTCGGCGACATTGTGGAGGTGCTTCACCAGGTCCTTGCGGCGCTCCTGGGTGAGGGCGGGGATGGGAATGCGGATGAGCTTGCCGTCGTTGCCAGGGTTGAGGCCGAGGTCGGAGGCGCGGATGGCCTTCTCGATGGCTCCGATGACAGAGGAGTCCCAGGGCTGGGCGGTGATCATCGCCGGTTCAGGCACGTGCAGCGTGGCCACCTGATTGAGGGGCGTGGGCGTGCCGTAGTAGTCCACTCGAATGTTATCGAGCAGGCTTACCGAGGCGCGGCCGGTGCGCACGCTGGCCATGGCGTGCTGCAGGTCGGCTGTCGCCTTTTCCATGCGCGTCTTCGCGCCCGATTCCACTTCTTTCACGTTAGTAGCGGTCATATATTGTCCACTCCGCTGGCACGACGGGTTTCGATCAACCGCGGATTTGCGTTCCGACGGACTCACCCATCGCCATTCGCATTATATTGCCCGGCGTGTTCAGGTTGAACACGACGATCGGGAGTTTGTTATCGCGGCACATGGCCACGGCTGAGGCATCCATCACCTTCAACTGCTTGGAGAGGACCTCGGTATAGCCGACTTCCTGAAACATTACGGCGTCGCTGTGTTGCAACGGATCTTTATCGTAGACGCCGTCGACGCGCGTGGCTTTGGCGAGAATTTCGGCTTTGATCTCGAGGGCGCGGAGGGCGGCGGCGGTGTCGGTGGAGAAGTAAGGGTTTGAAGTGCCGGCGGCGAAGATGACGATGCGGCCCTTTTCGAAGTGCCGGATCGCGCGGCGGCGGATGTAGGGTTCGGCGACGCTGGCCATGGTGATGGCGGTCATGACGCGCGTGGGCGCGCCGGCCTTTTCAAGAGCATCCTGCAGGGCGATGGCGTTGATGACGGTGGCGAGCATGCCCATGTGGTCGGCGGCGACACGGTCCATGTTGCGGGCCGCGGCGGCGACGCCACGGAAGAAGTTGCCGCCACCGACGACGAGGCCGATTTGCACGCCTTCGCGGGCGACGCCGGCGACCTCTTCGGCCATGGATTTGACCTTTTCCGGATCGATGCCAAAGCCGGCGCCCGCGGCCAATACTTCACCGCTGAGCTTCAGCAGGATCCGTTCGCGTTTGGGCATGGTGGCGGGTTCCGGTTACTCGGCGGCTTCGGTTTCGACGGGGGCAGTTTCGCCGACCTTGAAGCGCGAGAAGCGCGAGATGGCGATGTTTTCCTGCAGGGCGGCGACCTTGGATTTGATCAACTGGTCGATGGTTTGGGTGTTGTCCTTGATGAAGGGCTGATCGAGGAGGCAGACCTCTTCGAAGAACTTCGCCAGGCGGCCTTCGACGATTTTGTCGAGGATCTTGTCGGGCTTGCCTTCGGCGCGGGCGCGGTCGCGAGCGATTTCCTTTTCCTTCTCGAGCAGTTCGGCGGGGACCTCGTCGCGTTTGAGGTAGCGCGGGTCCGCGGCGGCGATCTGCATGGAGATGTCTTTGACGAGTTCCTGGAACTGGTCGGTGCGGGCGACGAAGTCGGTTTCGCAGTTCACTTCGACCATCACGCCGAGCATGCCGCCGGGATGGATGTAGGTGCCGACCTGGCCCATGCGAGCGGCGCGTCCGGCCTTCTTCGCGGCCGAAGCCATACCCTTTTTGCGCAGAACCACTTCGGCTTCGGCAAGGTCGCCGTTGGCCTCGGCAAGAGCCTTCCGGCAGTCCATCATTCCCGCTTGGGTCTTATCCCGAAGCGCTTTGACCATTTGGGCGGTAATCTCGGCCATCTTCTTATCCTTCGTCAAAAATCGAACTGGTGGATGCCGGGCGCATGGGGCGCACGCGCCCGGCGGGTACAAACTTGCTGCTAAGCCGGGTGGGAGACTCCCTCCCTGACGGTTGGGGTTCTGTGTCCGCCGTCGGGCGGCACCGGGCTTAGTTATCCGCGTCGAGGTTGGCGATGCGCTTGGGGACGAGGTCCACCAAGTCGTCTTCGCGCAGGCTCTCGCTCATCAACTGCTGAGCGTATTGCGGATCGAGGTACTGGTTATACTCGCTGGCGCTGACGTCGATGGGGGAGTCATCGGTGGCAGCGGCGGCGGCGGCGGCGAAGTCGTGTTCGGTGGCCAGGGCGCGGCCTTCGATGACGGCTTCGGCGATCTTATTGGTGAAGAGGCGAATGGCGCGGAGGGCGTCGTCATTGCCGGGGATGACCCAATCGACCATGTCGGGGTCGCAATTGGTATCGACGACGGCGACAACGGGAATGCCGAGCTTCTTGGCTTCCTTCACCGCGATGCTTTCCTTGCTCGAGTCGACCACGAAGAGCATGTCGGGCAGGGTGGCCATGTCCTTAATGCCGGCGAGGTTGCTTTGCAGGTGCTTGCGTTCGCGCTCCAGGCGGCCGAGCTCCTTTTTGGAGCGGCTGGCGCCGGCGTCGTCGCTGCCGAACAGGGCATCGAGATCCTTAAGACGCTTGATGGAACGCTGGACGGTGACGAAGTTGGTCAGCAGGCCGCCGAGCCAGCGGTTGTTGACGTAGTACATGTTGCAGCGCGTGGCCTCTTCGGCGATGGCTTCCTGCGCCTGCCGCTTGGTGCCGACGAACATGAGAGTTTTTCCCTGCGCGGCCATTTCGGCCACATGGCGCATAGCGTCTTTGAAGAGCTTCTGCGTTTTCTGCAGGTCAATGATGTAAATACCGTTGCGTTCGCCGAAGATGTACTCTTTCATCTTCGGATTCCAGCGCTTGGTCTGGTGCCCGAAATGCACGCCTGCTTCGAGCAACTCCTTCATGGAAATGGAGGGCAAACTGGTCTCCTGACTTTAAATGCGTGTGGGTGTGGGCACCGGCTAGACGGCCCAAAGCGAGATTTGTCGGCCGGCGCAGAATAACCAGAACAAAGGCGGGACCCGAGGGCCCCGCCTTGTGACTTCCAAACTAGCGTTTGGAGAACTGGAACCGTTTACGGGCGCCTTTTTGCCCGTACTTTTTGCGCTCGTGGGCGCGGGGGTCGCGGGTGAGGAAGCCGAGGAGCTTCAACTTACCGCGCAACTCGATGTTGAATTCGCACAGGGCGCGGGCGATGCCGAGGCGGACGGCGGCGGCCTGGCCGGTGGAGCCTCCGCCCATGGTGGTGACGAGAACGTCAAACTTATCCATGGTTTCGGTGGCGAGCAGCGGCTGCTTAATCATGGTGCGCGCCGACTGCGTGGTGAAGTAGTTTTCGGCTTCACGGCCGTTGACCGTGATTTTGCCGTTACCGGGGCGCAGGAACACGCGGGCGACCGCGCTTTTGCGGCGGCCGGTACCCAAATTTTGAACCATCAATGGCACGACTTAATATCCTCCCTGGCTCACAGCTGAACGGCCAGTGCTTCCGGCTTTTGAGCCTGGTGCGGGTGCTTGTCGCCCGCGTAAACCTTGAGTTTCCGGTACATCTGCTTGCCGAGCTTATTCTTCGGCAGCATGCCCGAGATGGCCAACTCGAGAATCCGTGCAGGACGAGTGGCCCGCATCTTCACCGCGCCAGTTTCCTTCAGCCCGCCCGGGTAGCCGGAGTGCGTGCGATAGATTTTCTGGTTTTCCTTGTTGCCGGTCATGGCAACCTTTTCGGCGTTGATGACAATAACGTGGTCGCCCGTATCGATATAGGGCGTGTATTGGGCTTTGTGCTTGCCCATCAAAATTCTGGCAGCCTGGGTGGCAATGCGGCCGAGGACGACTCCGTCGGCGTCAATGACGTGCCACGAACGTGGGAAGTCCTTGCCGGACGGTACTGGGGTGCTCATAAGACAGACCTTCTCCGTGAGGAAACTACAAACACTTATCGTAGCCAAATGGGGCGGGGGGTGTCAAACGGGGGGCGCAGCGGGTGGGGGCCAAGTCCCCTTCCGGACACCCATCAACAGGACAGGGTTGTGGAAGTGCTAAGCCGC
>JBDTVQ010000469.1:0-4811 GCA_040007195.1 Acidobacteriota bacterium
GACCTCTACCGTGTCAAGGTAGCGCTCTAACCAACTGAGCTACAGGCCCAAAGTGGTTATTGTAGCACGCGGGTACAGCGATACACTGTCGAAATGCGGATCGATTTGAGCGGTATGACGGCGGTCGTAACCGGTGGCGCGAACGGAATCGGGAAGGCTTGCGCGGTGGCTCTGGCGGAGGCGGGAGCGCTCGTGTGGGCGTTCGACCTGGCGGCGGAGAATCCGGAGGATGTGGCCAAGGAATGGAGTGGCCGGGGGCACCCCATGGACGTCACGAAAGCCGCCGATATCGAAGCCGCATTTGCGGCGGCGGGACCAGTCGACATCGCCATCCTGAACGCGGGCATCTGCCGCTTCCATCCGCTCGGCGAGACGAGCTGGGATGTGTGGCAGCAAACGCTGGCGGTGAATCTGTCGGGTGTGTTCCTTTGCCTGCAAACGGCATCGGCCCAGATGCGTGCGCGGCGCAGCGGGTCGATCGTAATGACGGCGTCGACCAACAGCTATGACGGCGAAGCCTTGCACACGGCCTACAACGCAACGAAGGCCGGTGTGCTGGGTTTGCTCCATACGGCGGCAAACGAGTTGGGTCCATACGGCATCCGGGTGAATGCGGTATGCCCAGGAATGATTCGCACGCGCCTGACGGCGGCTGCGTTCACGCAAGAGGACATCGGGAAGCCCTACTTTCAACAAATTCCCCTGGGCCGCGGGGGGGAACCGGAGGAGGTCGCAAATGCGGTGACCTTCCTGGCGTCACCGATGGCTTCGTTTATCACGGGGGCGGCGCTACTTGTGGACGGTGGGCAGATGGCCTGTAAGTTCGGCACCTGGGACGAGAGCCGCGCGACGTATAAACGCGATCACTGGGAATTGTTGTAGACCGCTAAGATGGACTCATGCAGATGAAGTTCCAGGCTGCTGCACTTGCAGCGGCGATGGCGTGGACGGCTTCGGAGGCCGCAGCGCAAAACGTCATGAACAAGCCGGCGCGGCTGATCGCTTTCAGTCCGGCGACGCCTTCCGTGGTGTTCACGACAGTGGGAACGGGCCTGTTCCGAACCACGGGAACACAGTTCGATTTGCTGGGACTGGATTATCAGACTATTTATTTACGTCCGGCCGGGACGCTTCAGCCGCAGATTTCCCGAATGCTGTTCGACCCGGGCAATCCCATGGTCATCTATGTCACAACGGACGCAGGGGACGGAGGCGTTTGGAAGTCGGTGGATGGCGGGCTTACCTGGGCGCAGTCCGGTAAGGGCTTGCCGCTGGAGGGTGGGTTCGTGGTGGGATTACAGTTCGAACCCGGTGCTCCCAGTACACTTTATTGCGCCATCGCCGACGGAGTGTACAAGACCGTCGATGGCGCCGCGAATTGGAGCAAGGCCGGCACCTTGCCCGTTCCGACTACAATTTTCCTAATTTCTCCGCATGACCGAAACCTATGGTTCAGCTCGGACGCGAACCGGATCCGGCGGTCGCTCGACGGGGGCGTCGCCTGGCTTGCCGGGTCGTCACTTCCACTGGCGCCAGGAACTTTGGCGACCGACATCGTCGCCGATGCGGGAAGCCCTGCTTACATCTACGTATCGGCGGCCGGAACGGGAAGTGGAGCGGGCGTATACCGGATCGAAAATACTGCGGCGAGCAACTACATCGGGCTGAACAAACTGCCCGTGCAGGCGCTTCAGGTTCGCTACGATCCGCCGGGAAGCAGCACGCTGACTGTGTCTCGAGCCGACGCCCCGTGTTTCTACCGTTCCTTCGATCAAGGCAACAGTTGGCGGCAGGATTGCATCCCAGGCGCGGTCGGCCCAATGGCGGTGGCAACGAACCCGGCGGACCCACAGCAAGGTCAAATGTACGCGGCCACGGGATCGGGCGTGTTCCGCAGCTTGAATGCGGGAGTCACCTGGCAAACACGCGCGGGCACGGTGAAGCCGACCATTGGAGTCCCGAGCCGGGCATATGAGTTCACGCTACCCCCCGGGCAAACCGGGACTCTGGATCTAACGCTCCAATTGCTGGAGTCGCAGTTGTGGACCGTGCCGCTTGCAGTGACTACGACAGGTGGGGCGTGGCTGAAGTTGTCGAATGTATCCGGCTCAACGCCCGCGCGCACCATCGTGCAAGTTTCGTCCGCGGGGTTGACGGCGGGAACCTACGATGGGTCAATCACCGTGGATTCGGCAGCGGCCGCAAACTCGCCTCTCAAGATCCCTGTCAAGCTTACGGTGACGGCCTCGGCGGCCGATCCCGGTTACACGATTCAGACCTATGCGGGAACAGGCGTTGCGGCAAATACCGGTGATGACGGTCCTGCCGTGCGCGCCAGCATGAGTAGCCCGGATTCTCTGGCGCTGGCTGCGGACGGGACGCTCTACGTGACCGACACGGGGAATCATGCCGTGCGTGCCGTGCGCACGGACGGACGAATTCAGCGGGTTGCCGGAGTTGGACGCGGGGGTTTTTCCGGCGATGGCGGTGACCCGCTGCTGGCGGCATTCCAGCAGCCGCGAGGACTGGCGTTGACGCCGAACGGGATTTACATCAGTGATACCGGCAATGGGAGGGTTAGGAGGATCGAGGGCGCAACGCTGAGCAGCTTTATCGGCGGGTTAGCGAACTTGCGCGGGCTGGCATACGGTCCCGGCGGAGTATTGTACGTAGCGCTGCCAACGGAGCATATCGTAATCACGGTCGACCAAAGTTCCAACGTGAAAGTAGTGGCGGGGACGGGGACGGCGGGATTCCGCGGCGATGGCGGTCCAGCGGCGGCGGCGAGACTCAGTTCACCGACCGACGTGTTTCTGGATGGCAAAGGCGACCTCTACATCGCCGATACCGATAACCATCGGATTCGCGTAATATCCGCCGCCGACAAGACGATTCGCACAATCGCGGGCAGCGGACTGGCCGGATTTCAAGCGGAACAGGGGACGGCGACGACGGTGGCCCTGAATCAGCCGGCGGGTGTATCGGTGGACGCAGCGGGCAACGTGTATATCGCCGACACGGGAAACAACCGCATCCGTATGGTAACGCCGGAAGGGCAGATGCGGACGATTGCGGGAACAGGCCAAGCTGGATTTGCGGGCGAGAGTACGCCGGCGATTCAGGCCCAGTTACGCGGTCCTGCAGATACCGCGGCCGGCCCGGATGGCCGGGTCTACTTTACCGATACGCAGAACCATCGGATTCGCGTGCTGGCACCACGGGGATCGGGAGGACAACCGGCCATTAGCGACGGCGGTGTGGTCAGTGCGGCCGATGGACATGTGGCCTTGGCGCCTGGTGGATTGTTTAGTGTGTATGGAACGAATTTGGCTTCAGCGACGGAGACCGCCAGCGTCGTGCCGTGGCCGCAAACGCTGCATGGCGTGCAGGTGTCGATGAACGGGCAAGCGGTGCCCGTCTACTTCGTGAGCAAGGGGCAGATCAACGGCCAGGTGCCGTACGAGATAGGGCCCGGCGAGGTGGACGTGGTAGCAACCGTCGACGGCGTGGCCACGGTGGCCCGGAAGGCAACAGTGCAGGCGGCGGCTCCGGGGATTCTTCAGTACGGTGTGAATCGCGCGGTGATTCAGAACTCGAACGGAACGGTGAATGCGGCGAACAACCCAGCCAGGGCGGGCGAGGCGGTTACTGTGTACCTGACCGGAATCGGTGCACTGGACAACCCCGTGGAAACTGGTTCCGCGGCGCCGCCCGATCCGTTGTCGCGCGCATCGGCGGCGGTGTCGGTAAAGATCGGCGGTGTGAACGCTCAAGTGTTGTTCACAGGCCTTACGCCTGGATTTGTCGGCCTGGCCCAGGTGAACGTAGTCGTGCCGCAATTGGGCGCAGGCGAGTATTCGCTGGAGATCTCAGTCGGGGGAGTCACAAGCAACCGGCCGGTACTCACTGTGAGGAACTGAAGACGAGCGCGCGCCAGCGCTCCCCTTCGAGCAGCGCAAGGCGGGAAAAGCCCGCACTTTGGAATTGCCTCTCCAGGCGCGCGCGCCACCGCTCCGTGAAACCCGACAGAATCAGGCGCCCACCGGGCCGCAGAACGCGGGCGAACTCCCGGTGCAGTGTGTCGATGGTCACGCCGTTCAGGTTGGCTGCGATCAGAGTCACCGAATTTGCGGCGAGCGATCGCGGAGAACCGATCCAAATGTGTGCGGGTACACCGTCTGCGTGCAGGTTGGCCTGGGCGATCGCCGCGGCGGCCTGATCAATCTCACATCCGTAGAGGGCTCCAGCACCCAGTGCATCCGCTGCCGTGAGTAGAATACCGGTTCCCACACCCACATCGAGCACGGAATCATTTTCTTGAAGAAATGTTTCTAACGCATTCAGAGCCAATTGTGTTGGCGGATGATACCCGGATCCGGACGCCTGACCGGGGCGGACGCGGACGATTATCCGGTCCGCATGTTCCGATGGCGGCTGCATCCAAGCCGGTAGTAGTAGAATGCGTTCGCCAACCGGTAGAGGTTCCCACACACGCTGCCAATCCCTGCCCCAATCGGGTGAGCCCTCGTCGCGCCAGGCAAGCGCCTGTGGGAGCGAGATGAGCGGGAAGGGTTCGTCAAAAAAGGCGCGAAGCTCCCAAACGTCCGCAGGAAGTTCCGATTCCAGAACGCCTGAGGTGCCGCGCTCCCAGAGTTCGGCGATGAGAATATCCTTCTCATCAGCGGCGCAACGGAGCAGTAGCGAATGCATCAGCCTTGAACGCGCTTCGCCTTGCCGCCCCAAAAAGTCTCGCGGATAATATTTTTGCGAATCTTGCCCGTCCCGGTCTTGGGCAGCGCATCTTCGCTGAA
>JBDTVQ010000470.1:0-4791 GCA_040007195.1 Acidobacteriota bacterium
GCCGCGCTGGGAGAATTTGTATGACGTGCGAGAACGTCCAGGCCGAGCTTCCCTTCCTTCTCTACGGCGAGCTCAGCTTCGATGAAGAAGAACAGATCGAACAGCACCTGGCCGGCTGTGCCTCATGCCGCCAGGAGTTTGAAAACATTCGGGGTCTGCATACGGCGCTCGACCAGACGGCCGATCCGGTACCGGCACCCTTGCTCATGGAGTGCCGCCGCGAACTCCGGTTGCGCATTCGCGAGGAAGCCGTCGATCAGCGCGGCCGCTCCTGGTGGCAACGCCTGGCCGACACGGCACTCCCGCGGTTTCTGACACCAGCATGGTCACGGCCGCTCGGAGCATTGGCCATGCTCGCCGTCGGATTCCTCGGCGCCCGCCTCACCTCACCTCCTACCGCCCGCACCGAACCCACCTTCGATACCGTTCCCGTCAGCGGCACACGCGTGCGTTTCGTCGAACCCGACCGGAACGGGTTGGTGAAGATCACCGTGGAAGAGACGCGCGAGCGGATGGTGACCGGCAAGGTCGACGACGCGCGTGTGCGTCAACTCTTGCTAACTGCGGCGCAGGACCCGGGTGATCCTGGACTGCGCGTGGAGACGCTGGATCTGCTGCAACAGGAAACTGCCACCGACGACGTGCGTGAGGCCCTCATCGCCGCGCTTCAAAGCGATGAGAACTCCGGTGTCCGCATGAAAGCGTTGCAGGGATTGAAGCGCTATGCCACGCACCCAAGAGTGCGTTCTGCGCTCACGCATGTCCTGCTCAACGACAACAATCCGGGCATTCGCACGCAAGCCATCGACCTTCTGGTACAGCACAAACAGCGCGATGTGGTCGGTGCCTTGCAGCAACTGATGCAGCGCGAAGATAACGATTACATCCGCCAGCGCACGCAGCGCCTTCTGCGCGATCTCAATGCGAGCGTGGACAGCTTCTAATGATTCGACGTTCGCTGCTCCCGATTCTGGCCGCCGGTCTCCTTCACGGCCAGAACAACCCGCAACTCCTACCCCTACAGCACGAAGGCGGGGAATGGAGTGCCGTGGAGGCAGGCGGATTTCCTGCCCGCGGCATCTCGCGACTGCGCGTGAACAGCATTGGCGCCGTGACAATGGTAGGCGCCGATGTTTCGCGCATTGAGTACCGCCTTACGCGCCGCGCCCGCGCAAACGATGTAGCGCAGGCGCGGAAGCTCATCAGCCTGTTCGCTCTCACGTTTGAACAAGTGAACGGCGTACCGACGCTCACGCTCCACGCCGCGCCGGGCTTCAATCGCTCTCCGCAACTGGAATTGCGCGTACCTCGCAGCTTGGCCGATTCCCACGTCTTCACGCAAACTGGTGCACTCACACTGGATCAGCTTTCGGGCACGCTCAATTGCGAAACCGGTGGTGGTCCGGTGCAAGCAGGAATCATTAACGGTTCGCTGCAACTCACAACGGGCGGCGGTCCGATCGATATTCAAACGGTGAAGGGCTCGATTCGCTGCCTCACGGCGGGCGGTCCAATTCACGTGCAACGGGCCGAGGGCGAATCGTGGTTGGAAACTGGCGGGGGTGACGTGGTGGTGGACGAGGCGTGGTTGGGAATCCATGCCTCGACCGGCGCGGGCAACGTGGAGATCGCGCGCGCCCGAGGTAACGTTTCGGCCCGTACGTTGGGCGGCGTCATCAAGGTATTCGAATCGGGTGGTGTCGTTAGCGCTCACACGGGTGGCGGCGGTATTCAGGTAGGTACGGCGCGCGGCGTACAGTGCGACTCTGTAGCCGGCGGCGTGCGCTTGCGCAATGTTTCCGGACCCATCAATGTTTCGACCGCCGCGGGCAGCATTCTGGCCGAGTGGGCCGGCGGCGTGCGTATGGAAAATTCCGTTTTGAATTCGGCCAGCGGCGACGTCACGGTGGTGATTCCCGCCCGTTTGGCCGTTACCGTTCAGGCCATGAACGAGTTGCCGGGTAAGTACGGGCGAATCGTGAGCGAGTTCTCCGAGATTCGGGTGCTGCCGGTGATTGCGCCCATTCGCGGACCCGTCCTTGCGGAAGGCGATCTCAATGGCGGCGGGCCCATTTTGCGCGTAGCCGCCTCAAGAGGTACGATCTTCCTGCGTCGAAAAGAGTAGTTTATGAAGTTTCAGTACCTAGCGTTCGCGGGCGTTTTTGCCTGTGCCCTCATACTCGCGCAGAAACCGCCGGCGCCCACGCCGGCCGCTCCCGGCGCTCCCGTACAGCCGCACCAGCAGCAATCCCCGCAGCAACAACAGCACTCACAACAACAGCAGCCGCAAGTGATGGTGTGGACTAGCAATGCGGGCGGTAGTTTCTTAGGTGTTCACGCAACCGACGTAGATGCGGGGCGCGCGCGCGAGCTCAAGCTAAAGGAAGAGCGCGGCGTCGAGATCACCAGCGTCGAGCCAGGCAGTCCCGCCGAGAAGGCCGGGATCCTGATGAATGACGTGGTACTCGAATACAACGGCCAGCGTGTCGAAGGGACGGAGCAGTTTGTGCGTGTCGTGCGGGAAACGCCGGCGGGACGCCAGGTGAAAATCGGACTGTGGCGGAGCGGAGGGCCGCAGTACGTGACGGCAACCATCGGTCGGCGCAAGGCAAAGACGCCGAAGGAGCTGATCGAGTCGCTTTCCAGCGTTCGCGAGCTGCCGCAACTGCCGCAGGTTTGGATTCCCGACATCCCTCGCGCGTTCACGACATGGAAAAGCTCGATGCTGGGCCTCGAAGCCGAAGGAATCGAGGCCCAGTTGGCGCAGTTCTTTGGCGTTGAAGAGGGCGTGCTGGTGCGGTCTGTTGCCGAGGGGTCGGCGGCCGAGAAGGCTGGACTCAAAGCCGGCGATGTGATCGTGAAGGTGGACGGCAAGCCTGTGGACACGCCACGGGCTGTTTCCGCAGAGATGCGGGCGATCCGTCCGCGCCGGACGTTTCCGCTGGGTGTCGTGCGTGAAAAGCGGGAGATATCGCTCAGCGTTACGCTCGAAGAGGAATCCGAGAACGAGCGCAAAGAGCGTCGTGTCACGCAGCGCGAAGACGACCGCTAGCGCTCGTTCACCATCTTGTTCACTTTCAACATGAGGTCGACTTCGTTCACCGGGACGCCAAGCGCCGCCGCAATCTGATCAGGCCCTTCGCCCCGGTGGTGCAGCCGAATTACCTGGGATCTCCGGGTCATGTTTAACGATGGCCGGATCGCGGGCAGCGTCTGCGCGGGAGAACTCACCGCCACAGACGGTTCCCTGCGCAGCTCGTCGAGGGCACCGCGAAGGGCGAGATTTGCCGCCTGTAGCGCCGTTCGCTCTTCGGCCCAGCGTTTTGCTTGCAGCCGCATCTCGCCCTTCACCTGGACGAACAAACCGATGCTCAGGCTCAGCCCCAGCGCCAGCGCGACGTAGGCGGCCAAAGGGTGCAGCAGAATGTCAAACGTTGTGCTGAAATGCATCTGTCCTGTCCTCACGCGGGCCTAATATAGGGTTCTCAACCGCTCATTGCGGCTGATCACCTGGTGGATGCGCACACCGTAGTTGCCTTCGATCACCACAACTTCGCCTTTGGCAATAACGCAGTTATTGACGATAATTTCCACGGGCTCGGTAACGGTGCGATTCAATTCGACGATTGAGCCTGACGTCAGCTTGAGCACTTCTTTGAGCGGGATGTGCGCCCTTCCAAATGAGACACTGACCGGCATTTCTACGTCGAGCAAGAGATCGTATGCCGCCTTGGCCGTCGCCTGGCCGCTGCGTGTGTCACCGCCCCCACTCGCGCCCGCTGCCGCCGCCTGGGCCGCCCCTCCGCCACCGGATGAGGCGAGCACGGCCGACAGTAATTCGTTTGAAACCGACAGCCATAGTGTCCCAGAGACGCCACCGTCAATCTGAAAGTGCGCGCCGAGTGCGCTCTCAAATGCCGTGGTCTCCAGATCGCCAGCTTCGCAATTCACCTCGCGGCCGATGAGTGATCCGATGGCAGTGGCGAGTCCGGAAAGCGACTGGCCGAGGATCTCCAGATACGTTCCGCGAACGTCATCTTCAGTGGTGTCCTGCAGCCCGGCCGCCTCCAGCGCGGCCTGACCGAAAGCCTTCCACACTTCGGGGGCAGCGCCGATGCGCACACTTGCACCGCCGCCCAGGCTAAGAGGCTGATCAAACCATAACGAATCGGCTGGCACCTGATCGGCCGAGGAATCGCTGGCCTCGACGGCGAGTCCCGTCATCGTCCCCAACGATTCGGCAAACCTCGGCCGCCAGGCGTGGAGCAGCCACGACAAGGCAGTTTGTTGGGTCAGTTCGGATGGCATTGTTTACTTTCTCTCGCCTCGGGATTCACGACCGCTTGGCTTCACCTTTCGTGATCGGCCAGCGCTTGGCGATGAAAGAACGCAAACGCAGAATTGCCTGCGACTTTAACTGCGATACCCGGCTCTCATGCAAGCGGACGATCTTGGAGATCTCGCGCAGGGTGAGCTCTTCGTGATAGTAGAGGCCGAGAATCGTGCGCTCGATTGCGGGCATGCGCTCGATTGCCTCTGCGATGAGACGCTCCAGTTCAGCCCGTTCCATCAGGCGCGAAGGCCAATTCTCTTCCGAATCGGAGATGAACTTTAAGAGATCGCGACCTTCTTCTTCATTTGCATTTCCTTCCAGGCTACCCAGGTTCACACCGCGCACGTCGACCAGCCACTCATGGTAGTCCTCCATGCTCAGTCCCAGCTCGCGCGCAATCTCGTCTTCGGTCGGCGTTCGATGCACGCGTTGCTCAATGACGGCGATGGCGGCTTTGA
>JBDTVQ010000471.1:0-4790 GCA_040007195.1 Acidobacteriota bacterium
CTGTTTCTCATGATCAAGCCGTAGCCTACTCTGTACACTCGGCTTATGGAATTCAATCATTTGCGCTATTAGGTACGATTTTGCCTGGCATCCACAGGCATACAAACGCATTTATGGGCCTCCTGACCGTTTTGTTCGCGGTGAGCGCCGTGTGGGGTCTTTGGACTGATCCGAGGCGTGGCAAGGCGGTGCGGTGGTTAACGCTGACGGGAATGGGAGGTCTTTTCTTTGCATTGGCGGGAGAGACCAATCTGCATGGAATGCTTTATGCATTAATTCCTATGTTAGAGAAGGCACGGAACCCTTCGCATGCCGTACTGCTGTGGAGCGTAGGGGCGGCAGGGTTGGCGGCGTTGGGGGTTGACCGGCTGCTACGCCGCGAGGATCTGGAATGGACGAAACGATTGTTCACGCGAGCGGCTTGCGGGACGGCTCTGCTGTTGTGGGGCTTTTGGTACGCCTATTACGCGGTGAAAGACGGCAAGGTGGAGGCGGACTCACGCGGGGTGGTGACCGGCTTCCTCGCCCTGACGGCGATGGCGTTAGTGAGCGGTTGGGTAAGCGGGGGGATGTCCAGGCGTGGGATTGTGGCGGGACTGACGGCGGTGATGCTGGCGGAAATGGGAAGCGGGATGGCCTACCAGTATCCCAGCTTCGATAGCAAGTGGCGGGCGAAGGCGATCGATGTGCTACCAACTGATAGTGATTTGGTGGCTTTCCTGCAACACCAGCGAGGGCTCGGACGCTTTCAATGGAACCTCAACAATCATCCTCATAATATTTCGGATCTCTATGGTGTAGAAACAGATGTGAGCTATCTTGCAAGTGTTTCTTCAAACGTTTACAGGCTGGGTCCATGGGGAGCGCGCGGCAGGCGGCTGATGGGCGTCCGATACCTGATGGCACCGCAGGCGGACGGCGAGTGGGACCGGCTGGTTTATACCACTCCGGATGGACGGAACGTGTGGGAGAACGACGCTGTTTTGCCGCGGGTGTGGACTGTACACGAGGCCGAGGGTGGCTTTTCACATGGTGATTCGGCGCGGGAAATGGAGCGCGGAACCCACGATTTTGGCCGGTGGGCCTTTCTGGAAGGCGCGGCGCCACGGTTAGAGAAATGCGCGGGAGAGGATGCGGCCTACGTGCTGCGCCGGGTTTCGGACCGGGTGGAACTATGGTCGGATATGGCGTGCCGGGGGATGGTGGTCATGAGCGACACCTGGTATCCGGGGTGGGTGGCGATGGTGGATGGGAAACCGGCGGAGTTGCTGGAGGTTTATGGGGCGCTGCGGGGGGTTGTGGTCGGCAAGGGGACGCACCGGGTGACGATGGTGTTCCGGCCGTGGAGCGTCTACCTGGGCGGGCTGCTGACGTTGTTAGGGCTGGTTGCGGCGTGGGGGTTGGGGCGGCTAGGAGCATTCCGCTACGGAAGCAGGGATTCGTAGCGCCATGGGGAGCCACGAAGAGCCGCTGCCGTCGCCGTCACATTGCGAATTGCTGGTAACGCTGCTGGCCATTCGAAGGGCCGGTCTGGTTAAACTGGAGGAGACGCGGAGTCGGAAACTGGTTACGCGGCGGGCCAAGAGGGCAGCCGGAGTATGAAGCCGCGAGAGGCAGAGTGCTACCTCAAACAGTTCCCGGAGTTCCGGCGTTGGATCAACCGTTGCGTTGGCTGTGGTCGTCAAGGGTACAAGCCCCACATGCGCGATGAGGACTTCTTTGCGGGAATTGGTGCTTCCTACATCCGAAGGCTATTTGAACCGCTCGCCTTAGACGAACACGAGCAGTGCGAAACCTGCGCTGCCAATCCAGGGCACGGGCCCGGAGACTGAACGCTAGGTCAGTTGGCTCTACGATCCACAGCCGGGTGCAACGCTTTCCTCCGGACAGATGGTGATCGAATCAGCTTCATGTCTTAGGGTTTGAAGGTCGGCTACTGGCGCCTTCGCCGTGAATCCTTTCTCGAACTGATAGGTGACGAATATCTTCCAACGATCGAATGCATGAGCGCAGCTTGACACGCACGGCTATTACTATCACAATGTATATCTAATCATGATTGGTGAATTCGAGTATCTCCTGCTAGCTACGGCATCGAGACTGGCGGACGAAGCGTACGGGGCGGCGATGCGTTTGGAAATCGAGCGTGCGACGGGGCGGGCTTGTTCGATCGGGGCGCTCTACACGACTCTTGATCGTTTAGAGGCAAAGGGCATGGTGGAGACGTGGATGGGGGAAGCGACGGCGCAACGCGGTGGACGGGCCAAGCGAATGGTGCGCGTGACGAACGGAGGAGTGCGAGCGGCGGGGGAGTTCTTCCGCGCCATGCAGAGTGTGAGCCAAGGTACGTCGTGGGCGAAGGTGAGCAGGGGGGCGAAGGCATGAACGGCCGCGTGACCGGCTGGATCCTGTCGCGATTGGTAGGCACGCTGCGGGCGGATGAACAGGAGTTTGTGCTGGGCGATCTGGCCGAGGAAAGCCGGACGGGTTGGGACGCGGTGGCGGGCGTACTGGGATTGGCGGCGCGCAGACACGTGGAACAGTGGCGGCAGGCCGGACCGTGGGTCGCTCTGGTTGGAATTGTGGGCGGCTCTGGGATGGCAATTGCCGCCGTTGCCCGCACGCTGGCAATTCATTTGAGTTTGCAGGTTCGGACCTGGCAGGTATATGGCGAGCGATATCACTCGGGACTCAGCGGCGGTGAGGAGGCGGCTGCTCTTTGCGTCCTTGCCTCGGCTTCCGTGGTCTGGGCGTGGATGGCGGGATTTCTGGTATCGCGTTTGGCCGGTAAGGCGGCATGGGTGAATTGCGGATTACTCGCAGTGCTGTGGGCAGGATCGGGCTACGTGGGGACAGTGTTGGCGGTGCCGGTCTGGCTGGGTTGGAAGCGGGGGCGGCCGGGAGAGTGGCCAGTGGGCTTGGCAGTGGTCAGTGTGATTCTGGCGTCTGTCGTGGGGTGGATGACAGGGTGGCAGGCTGCGGGAGTCGAGCGATGGAGCGAAGGGGCCTGGCACAGGCAAGCTGGCTGGGACTGGCGTTGGATTGGTATCGCGATTGCGTGCTGGCCCGCAATTTACGTATTGGCGAGGAGCAGGATGCGACAGGCGATGAAGCTGGCATCGATGGCGGTGATAGCGATGTTGGTGGGGAACGTCCAGGCGGCTGAAGGTATTAAGACGGAACTGATCCTGGAGCAGTCACGGAATGCCGCGCCGGATTTCGCACTGAATGACGCAAAGGGCAAGGCAGTGAAGCTGTCGGCGCTGCGCGGGAAGGTCGTGCTGGTCAATTTCTGGGCGACCTACTGTGGCGGTTGCAAAGTCGAAATTCCCTGGTTCCAGGAGTTCGAGAACACGATGGGCAAGAGGGGGCTTGTGGTGGTTGGGCTGTCGCTTGACGAAGGTGGCTGGAAGGACGTCGCGCCTTATGTGGCGATGGCCGGAGTGAAGTACTCCATGCTGATTGCGGACAAGGCGGTCTTGGACAAATACGCTTTCGATGCCATGCCTGCGACTTTTTTGGTCGACAAGCGAGGCCGCATTGCAGCGCGCTACATAGGGCTGGTGGACCGGGCGGATATTGAGGGAAAGATCAGGAGCCTGTTGGCCCCATGAGTTTGTGCAGCACCATCAGGCAGGCGTTTGAGAGGGTGGGGATTCCGGCGGCTTCGGTGCGTGCTTCGCTGGCTGGATCGGAAACGCCAACTTGCAGCCAGTAGGCATGCGGCTTGGGGTTGAGCGCAAGTACATCGGCGGTGAGCGCGGGGATCTCGGCGCTGTTGCGGAAGACATTCACGATGTCGATGGGAACGGGCACCGCGGCGAGGTTGGGATAGGCCGTCTCGCCGAGCACATCCGTTTCGCGCGGATTGACGGGGATGATGCGATATCCGTGGCGCTGCATGTAGTGGGCGATCTCGTAACTGGAGCGGTGAGTCTTCGAAGAGAGGCCGACAACTGCGATGGTTTTCGATTCCGCGAGGAGAGTGCGGATTTCCGGGTCGGTCACGGCTGCTTCTTGGCTGCCTTTTTGGCTGGCTGCGACTGGGATTTGGAATCGAGGCCGGCCTCGCGGCGCAGCGCTCCGAGTTCCTTGAAGGTGAGGGGACGCCATTCCGTGGGAGGGAGGTCGCCGAGCGAGAGCGAGCCGATGCGGACGCGGCGCAGTTTTTCGACCATCACGCCAAACACCTGGAACATGAGGCGGATTTGATTCTGGCGGCCCTCGACGATTTCGACTTCGTACCAGGGGTTCGCTCCACGACGGATCTGGTTAATGCGGGCGCGGTGGGTACGTTTGCCGAAGAGCGGAACGCCGTTCTGAAAGCTGACAAGCTGTTCGTCAGAGAGGGCGCGATTTGCTTTCACGTGATACACCTTGGGAACGTGGCTGCGCGCGGCCGAGATTGCGTTTGCCAGCTCGCCATCGTTGGTCATCAGGAGCAGACCCTCGCTGGCGTAATCGAGACGGCCCACGGGGTAGATACGCGTGGGAATCTTCTTGAAGAACTTCATCACGGTCTCGCGGCCTTCGGGGTCGGAGACGGTGGTGACGCAATTCTTGGGCTTATGAAACGCGAGGTAGATGTTCTCAAACTTCGGTTTCAGCGGCTTGCCGCCGACGCGAATGTCGTCGGTGGTTGGATCTGCTTTCGTTCCGAGTTCGAGGATGGTCCTGCCGTTCACTTGAACTTTGCCGGCGACGATCAGGTCTTCGGCATGGCGGCGGGAGGCTACGCCATGGTGCGCGAGTATTTTCTGCAGGCGTTCGAAAGCCATTAGGTGTCTGAA